>JBGCFN010000019.1:0-65147 GCA_045106935.1 Gammaproteobacteria bacterium
TTTTCGTGACTTAATATTTTTGCAAGAAAACTTGCAGCATTGGTTGGATAATATTCATGTGTATAACACTATGTTAAATACACGAAAAGCACGTTATGAAGAGACGGCGCCTGCTGCAGGTAAAACACTTAAGCGTTCTCAACTAAAACGTTTTCAAAAAAAATATAATGAATTATCTGAAAACTTAAATAAGGCAGAAGCAAATAATGATGTATTAGCCTTTGTGAACGACAAAGAACTTTTAAGTCTTAAGCGAATTGAGCGCTTACAAAAGAAGTTAACCAAGTTAAATGAAGAATATCCATCTGAGCAGGAATATATTGATGGTTTAGAACGTTTGAACATCCTTCGTGGGCGTATCTATTGGAATGTGTCTCAAGAATATTCGCAACGACAATGGCAAGCCAAAACCGAATTAATGACCATTGAGCAAGAAATTAGTAATTTAATTGATGTAGAAAGTTCGATTGCCACAGTTGATCAAGTTGCTAGTTTTGGGTTTGGTGGCTTCCAATATCGCATTGATGAAATAAAGCAAAGAATCGAACAGACAATGCCTAGACTCGTGGTTGCTTACCAAAAACAGAGTGAGCTAATAGAAAGTCTTGCAGTGAGAGAGTTGCATAATCGTAAATTAGTTATGAAGAGTTATCGTGCACAAGCGAAATTAGCTTTAGCGCAAGCGTACGACCAGGCGACTATCGATAACCCTGAAATTATTGGAGAAGAAGAATGAGGCATATTCGCTGCTATATCGTTTATGCATTAATCATCACTTTGCAAGCATGTGGTTGGGGTGGGGGTGCATATCATACTATTGAAGATCTAGAACGTAAAAAAATCGATATAGAAAATGATATACCTGTCGAGAGTAGTCGCAAAAAGGCTATCCATAGTTATCGAGAGTTGTTAGTTGATGAGGATCAAGAAAAAGATTCTCCCGTCGTTATACGCAGATTGGGTGATTTGAGACTTGAAGAAAATGAAGATTTACAAGCGGTTGATGTATCAAATCCTCAAATTGCAGAAAAATTTACAACGACTGATATAAATTATAAAGAAACAATTGAATTATACGAATACTTATTAGATGAAAAATCAGATTATCAATTAAATGATGTTGTGCTCTATCAATTATCGCGAGCATATGAAGCTGCAGATGAACGTGAAAAAATGTTAGATAGTCTTGATCGATTAATTGCTAAATTTCCAGAGTCTGATTACTACATTGAAGCACAATTTCGTCGTGGCGAAACGTTATTTGTAGATAAAAAATATAAACGTGCAGAATTAGCCTATGCTGAAGTGATCGAGCTAGGTAGAGATAGTCGTTTTTATAGACATGCGCTTTATAAGCAAGGCTGGTCTCATTTTAAAATGCTTGATTATGATGTGGGACTGCATTCATTTATAGCTTTGATTGATACCATGGTAGTCGATGATGTTGAAAAAGATATTGAAGCATTGACGAGACCAGAAAAGGAATTGCTAGATGATTCATTACGGGCACTCGCATTAAGTTATGGCTACCTTGGAGGAGCGACTGAGATATCTAGTTATTTCAATGGATACGGCCGTAAACCGTATGAAGCGCTGATATATGATCGCTTAGGCAAGCAATTTTTAGAAAAACAACGATTTAGTGATGCAGCAAATACATTTAGAGAATTTGTTGAGCATAATCCATTTAATCAACAAGCGCCTGATTTCCAAATTCGTGCTATAGATGCATTCAAGAAAGGCAAGTTTCCTTCAGAAGTTCTTAGCGCAAAGAAGCAATTTGTTGAGAATTATCATTTAAATTCAGAATACTGGTCGCATAATAAGATTGAGGAAGCATCTCATGTGGTTGATTTTCTTAAATCCAACATTATCGATTTAGCTAAGTATTATCATGCAGTTGCTCAAAAATCCAAGAAAAAACCTGATTATATTGAAGCAACACGTTGGTATAAGGCATACATAGCTTCATTTCCTAAAGATCCTCATTCTGCGCATATGAATTTCTTGCTTGCTGATATTTGGTTTGAGACGAAAGAATATGAGAATGCAGTCGTTGAGTTTGAAAAGACTGCATATCAATATGCAGCGCATCCGAAAGATTCTGAAGCGGGTTATGCCGCGTTAGTTGCTTTTAATGATTGGTTGTCTTCTGAAAAAGAAAGCCAATTAAATGCATTAATTAAAACCAGGCAAATTGATAGTACTTTTAAATTTGCTAATAAATTTCCTCAACACCCTGAAGCGCCTGTCGCATTAACAAAAGCAGCTGAAGATTTATTCTCAACAAAGAATTATCGTCGTGCAATTGAGGCGTCTAGCTTGTTGGTTGAGAAGTTTCCTGACAGCGATACTAAGCTACGTAAAAGTGCTTGGACGGTTAAGGCGCATTCTTCATTTGAGTTAAGAGACTTTCCAAACTCTGAGATTTCATATCAAAAAGCAATTTTGCTTGTGGATAATGATGTCAAAGAACGTAAGAAGTTAGAAGAAAAACTGGCTGCTTCTATTTATAAGCAAGGTGAAGCAAGTCAATTAGCTGGTGAGACTGACAAGGCTGTTGATCACTTCTTGCGTGTGGGCCAAATTGTGCCAGATTCAGAAATTCGTGCGACAGCACAATATGATGCCGCAACATTACTACTGAAATCAGAACAATGGTCGCGTGCAGCGTCTGTCTTAGAAGACTTTAGAAGTCGTTTCCCGAATCATGAGGAGCAGTCTTCAATAACGCATAAGCTAGCATTGGTATATGAAAAAGATCAGCGTAATCTCTTGGCGGCGCAGGAATATGAAAGAATAAGTCTAGATAATTCAAATGATATAGAGACTCAGCGTACATCAAGCTTGGTGGCAGCAGATTTATATACTAAAGAAAAAGATGATTATCGCGCAATTGAGATATATAAAAATTATATTAAACGCTTTCCACAACCTTATGAGGCTTCTCTAGAGGTACGTCAATCGTTAGTTGATTTATATTTGTCACGACAAGAAGATCAAGTGGTTAAGCAATGGCGTGAAGATATTATTAAATCTGAAGCGGCAGCAGGCAATGCCAGTACAGATCGTATGAAATTTATCGCGGCGAATGCTTCGCTACAGCTAGCCATTCCTAAATACACCATATTCAATGCGAGCCGTTTGAAAATACCCCTTGAAACAAGCTTGAAAGTTAAGAAGCGCCTCATGGAAAGAGCGTTGACAGCATTTGAGCTCGCGGGTGCCTATAAGGTAGAAGAAGTCACTACTGCTGCAACTTACTATTCTGGCTTGATTTACTACGACTTTAGTCGTGCATTAATGCAATCTGATCGGCCTCGTGGACTATCTGAGGAAGAACTGGCGCAGTATGAATTTTTATTGGAAGAACAATCATTTCCATTTGAAGAGCAGGCGATTGACTTGTTTGAGCTAAATGCACGTAGAACAACTGATGGTGTGTATAACAAGTGGATTCGTGAAAGCTTACGTGAACTAGGTGAACTTGTTCCAGCGAGATACGCAAGAACGGAAAAATCAGAGAATTATGTGGAGACGATACATTAATATTAAAGTCTTATTTCTAGGCCTTGCTACAGTGCTGTTATCAGCCTGTAACACTATGCCTGAGAAAGTGTCATCTGCCTCACAGAAAGAGAAAGATGCCTCTAAGGCTGTTGTCGTCAAGCAGGACTATAAAATATCTGCATCGCTTGAACAGCAGTTTGGTTTTGGCGTGGAAGCAATGGTTGCTGAAAATTACCCGCAAGCGATTGAGATTTTTAAAAGAGTTGCTCAAAAAGAGCCTCGTGCATCCGGTCCATGGGTCAATATAGCGATTGCCTATCGTAAGCTAGACCAAATAGATAAGGCCGATGAGGCGATTGAAACAGCCGTTAAGTTAAATCCAAAGAATCCTTATGCATTAAATCAGGCAGGCATCATTAAGCGTGAGCAAGGTGACTTTGAACAAGCTCAGACCCTGTATAAGAGTGCACTCGCCGAGTATCCGAATTACTCAAACGCTCATCTAAATTTAGCTATTTTATGTGACCTATATTTACAGAAAATAGTATGTGCGAAATCTCATTATCAAGCATATCAAGAGATTGAAAAAAATGACGATAAACAAGTCATCGCTTGGATGAGTGCTTTGTCTCGAAGAGAGAGCAAATAAAATAATGGTGGAGTTGAGGTAATGAAAATCTTCTTACTGATACTGGTCTGTTTATCAATGCAAGGAATTACATTGGCAGATCAGAATGTACAAGAGTTAAACGGTATCTCAATTATTGGCAATAAAGAACTGCCAAAAAGTCTAGTCATTGTTCCTTGGAAAGCGTCATTGCCAGGAGAAGGTGATTTTTTTCTACAACGTCATATTAATGAATATATACAGCCAGTGGATAAGGAAGTATTTAGACGTAAAGTAGATTTTTATCAGCAAAGTAAAAAATAATTTTACGATTTATGTAATAGGGAGCCCTAATGAGCATGTATGAATCTTTTGTAACATTTTTTCAATCCGGTGGATTTTTTATGATTCCAATCGTATTTGTATTGGCCATAGGTCTTGCTATTGCGATTGAAAGATATATCTATCTTTCTTCTACGCGAGTTAAAAATCAAATTGCTTGGAAGAAAATTCAAACAGTATTAGCCAGTGGCAATATGAACGAAGCAATGAATTTTGCTGAAAAATCAAAATGCGCAATTAGTCGTATTATGAGTTATGGCATTACAAGCTCTCAAACATCACGTCGTCGTGATGATATTGAAACAGCAATGGAAGAAGGTTTAATGGAAGTAGTGCCAAAATTAGAAAAACGAACTCATTATTTGGCAACGTTTGCGAATGTAGCGACATTGCTAGGATTGCTCGGAACAATTATTGGACTAATTGATGCATTTACAGCGATTTCTGCGGCAAGTCCTGCAGAAAAAGCAGATTTACTTTCTTCAAGTATTTCAGTGGCGATGAACACAACTGCTTTCGGTTTAATGGTGGGTATTCCGTTATTGTTATTGCATTCTTGGTTACAAACTAAAACGACTGAAATTGTCGATAGTTTGGAAATGGCATCTGTGAAGGTGTTGAATTCAATTACTAATAACGCACGTAAGCAAGCTGAAGCTTCAGCTTAAACGGTAGTAAACATAATGAGATCTAGACGTTTCAGAAGTAGACGTAACAAAGAAGAAGCTGAACTCAGTATTACTGCGTTCATGAATCTAATGGTTATTTTGGTTCCGTTTTTGTTAATAACAGCAGTATTTTCCAAGATTAGTATTTTGGAATTAGATTTGCCGTCGAAATCAGATGTAGTTAAAAACAATGTTAAGAAATTAGAGCTAGAGATTGTTGTGCGTGAAAATTCCTTGCGTGTACAAGATCGTAATAAAGGTGCACTCAAAACAATTAAAAATACAAAGCAGGGTTACCAGTTAACGGTACTTAATGATTATTTGCAGGGGTTGAAATCTAAGTATCAAGATATCAATAACGCAACAATACTATTAGAGCCTGATATTACATACGATATGCTCGTGCAGATCATGGATTCTGTCAGAGCCGCTGAAGTTGAAAAAGACGGTGAAGTAGTATTTGCAGATTTGTTCCCAGATATCGCTGTGGGTGATGCCCCAGTGTATACGGCAGGTAGATAGTTATGCGTGGTAAAAAAACTGTAAAAAGAATGCAGCGCAATCATGATCGCGCAAAGAAGCAAGCACCATTCAATATTGTTTCTTTGATGGATATTTTTACGATCCTTGTGTTTTTCTTGTTGGTCAATGCGTCGGATCCTACTGTATTGCCAAATGCAAAGGGCATTGAAATGCCTCAGTCGATGGCTGAGAAAAAACCGCGTGTGTCAGTTGTATTAATGTTGAGTCAAGACGATATTAGTTTGCAGGGTGAGAAAGTCGTGAGCTCAGATAATATTACAGGCAATAAAAAATCTGAAGTTCAAAAATTACAAATTGCATTACAAGAAGAAATACTAAAAGTGCATGCGGATATCAAAGAAGGCGAGAAAAAAGAAATTACAATTATGGGTGATAAAAGTGTTCCATTCAGCTTAATTAAACAAGTCATGCAGATTTGTTCAAGTGCTGGATTCGAGCAAATCTCATTATCAGTTATCCAAAGAGAATCTACTCAAGCAAGTTAAGGTTATGACAGCAGCAGCCGTATATTCATGGCGTCTCCCTTGGGAGGTGTCAACAGTAGAAAAGACAAGATTTAAACGCATCTTAAACCGCGTGACTATGACTTGTCTGGTGTTAACATTAATTATTCCTTTCTTACCTTTGCCTGAGAAAGAAACTCCAATTGAAGATAAACAAGAGAAAAGAGTAGTCAAAATACTCATTGAGAAAAAACTACCACCTCCGCCACCTATTGTTAAAAACGTGGAGCCTCAAAAGCTTAAGAAGCCTGTCAAAACAACTAAGCCTAAAGCAATAAAGAAAGTTCAAGAAAAGAAAATTGCTAAAGCAGCTCATAAACCTGTGCCACAAAAGAAAGTGGCTCCTGCGCCACCTAAAAAGTCTGCAAAAGAAGTCGCTGCTGGATCAGGATTGTTAGCCTTTCAAAATGAATTAGCTGATATTAGTAAAAATACAACTTCACAAGCCTTAGGCGAACGGTCGTTGAACAATAGTGGTGGTTCTGCATCAAGAATTGAGCGTTCACTAGTCACCAAAAACACTGGCAAGGGGAGTGGAGGAATTAATACCGCATCACTTAGCCGAGATGTTTCCGGAACTGGCTTAGGTGGAAGAACTGCAAGTCGAGTGTCTGGACCTTCAGGTATGGGTGCGGGTGAAGGCGGTTCTGGAACTGGTAGTAGTGATGGCATTGGGCGAGCAGCACAACGTGATTTAGAGAAAATTCAAATTACATTTGATCGGAACAAGAGTGCAATCTTTAGTATGTACAATCGTGCACTTCGATCAACACCAGAACTTCAAGGCAAGGTGGTTTTGAAGATATCTATTGCTCCATCAGGGAAGGTGACTGACGTGTCTATCGTCAGTAGTGAATTAGCAGATACGGAACTCGAGAAGAAACTAATACAACGCGTAAAATTGATCAATTTTGGATCTGAAGATGTTCCAGTATTTACATTCAACTATCCGATCGACTTTTACCCGGTTTAGTCTACACGGGCTTATAATTGCGATCTTATCGTTTGCTGTGATGCTTCCGGTGGCTTCAAGTGCGCCACTTAAATTAGCAAATTTTGAATTAAGCGGAGTTGTTATGAATAACTCCGATTCTCTTGCTGTATTATTTGATAAAGAAAAACGTCATGAATTAGTACTTCGTGTAGGTGACGTTGTTGCAGGTTGTGTACTTGATTACGTGCGCCGCAGTCGCGTTAGTTTTTACTGTAACGATCAAATTTTAACATTAACTTTACGAAGTTTGAGTATTGATATTACATCGACTGAGGGTAAAGACGTATGGTCTCCGCCCGTGACAATTTCTAATGAGAATCGTCAGCAATTATTTGATCAACCTGAAAATTTCATCACCTCATTTAATCTAGTTCCACATATGCAGGATGGACAACTTGCGGCATATGAGGTTAAAAATATCCCTGAAGAAGATGTGTCGCAATCATTAGATCTGCAAAAAGGTGATTTAATTGTTGCATTGAATGGAGTGGCTGCAACTAATGCGGAAGAATTTTCGGAAGCATTCGAACAGATTAAATTTACTCAATCGATTGATATTGAGTTAATTCGAGATGATGTTCGTTACTATAAAAATTATTTGCTACAACGATAGTTGCATAGAGTGAGTTAAGCTGACTTTATTAATACGTATACTGCGCCTGTCCCTCCGTCTGCGGGCCTTGCAGAACAAAAAGCTAAAATTTCATCACGTCTTTGTAGCCATTGATTAACTAGTGGCTTGATCACTGGGCCTTGGTTGCTTGATCCATAGCCTTTGCCATGAATAATTCTTACACAGCGTATCCCATATTCGCGACACTCGTTAATAAACTCATTTAATTGTTGTTGTGCTTCTAGTCTTGTTAAGCCATGTAGATCTAGTTCAGCTTCAATACTGTACTGCCCACGCTTAAGTTTTCTAAAAACTTGTTTTTGTATGCCAGCTTTAACATAAGAAAGGCTATCACCGGCTTGCATATCTTCATGCTCATTAGGGCTAACTAATAATTCTTGCATGACTTTTTGTTCGTCACGATGAGATTGCTGTGGGACAGGGCGTGGTTTTGGTGTCTCATGGACGACTTTATTTTGATTAGATAAAACCTTCACATTATCCAGTAGCTCAGCAAAACTGGGTGAATCATTTTGGCTTTTTTTATCATCTGACATGAGATTATTATCAAGAAAATTATTACTACGAAGCTTAGGCAATTGCCTGTTATTATAAGTGAATTTTATATTCCAGATAGTACACTTTTTACTCAAATACATGCATGCATCTTTTACTTAGTAATGACGATGGTTACCAGGCACCAGGCTTAGTGGCGCTAGCCCAATCGCTTAGCAATATTGCCAAAATAAGCGTGGTAGCGCCTCATATTGACCGAAGTGCTGCGAGTAATTCACTGACGCTACAAACCCCTCTGCGTGCCAATGAAGTGAAATCAGGCTGGTATAAGGTGGATGGAACACCTACCGACTGTGTCCATTTAGGCCTCACAGGATTACTACAGGATGTGCCAGATATGGTGGTATCTGGAATTAATGCTGGGCCTAATTTGGGGGATGACGTGATTTATTCAGGAACAGTTGCCGCGGCGATTGAAGGGCGGCATCTTGGTTTCCCCGCGGTTGCCGTGTCAATTAACTCATTTCAAGCAAAACATTTTGAGACGGCGGCGGTCGTGACAAAAAACCTAGTGCAACGATTAATAAATAAGCCGTTACCTAAAGATACTATTCTCAATGTGAATGTTCCTGATGTGCCATTAGCCGATATACGTGGCGTGCAAACAACAAGATTGGGTAATCGACATAAGTCCGAGCCTGCCGTAGCGTCTAAAGATCCTAGAGGAAAAACAATTTATTGGGTGGGTGCTGCTGGCCCCGAACAAGATGCTGGACCAGGCACAGATTTTCATGCTGTCAGTGAAAACTATGTGTCTGTATCTCCTATTCATGTTGATCTTACTGAGTACAAGGCAATGGATCTGCTTAGTAGTTGGTTAAGTAACTGCGAGATCAATAATGAATAAAAATATCCAAGGCATAGGGATGACTTCGCAACGTACACGCGATCGCTTGATTGAACGTTTACGAGCAAAAGGTATTCGCAATATCACTGTTCTTGAAGCAATGCGATCATTGCCTAGGCATTTATTTGTTGATGAAGCATTAGCCACGCGAGCTTATGAAGACGATGCCTTACCAATCGGGCATAAACAAACAATCTCTCAGCCTTATATTGTGGCGAGGATGACAGAAGCATTAATTGCCGAAGGTGTTCCCAGTAAGGTGTTAGAAATTGGCACAGGCTCAGGTTATCAAGCTGCATTGCTCGCTCACATTGTAGAAAAAGTGTACACGGTCGAGTTGGTCAAGCCCCTACATCAACAGGCACGTAAGCTACTCATGTCGCTGGGGTTGAGAAATGTTCAATGCAAACTGTCTGATGGTACCTGGGGGTGGGAAAATTATGCGCCTTTTGATGCAATCATCGTGACTGCCGCAGCGCCTGAAATTCCCACATCACTAATTAATCAGTTAGCTATTGGTGGTCGATTAATTATTCCTGTCGGTGCACAGGATAGTACACAACAGCTTTTGACATTGAAGAGAACAAACGAAGGCGTCACACAAGAAAAATTAGAAGACGTTTCATTTGTTCCTTTTGTTCGTGGATAAATACAAAGCAAAATGAAATTATTTTCATCAATATACAAAAAATGTATGGATGCATCAGCACATAAACGTGCGCCTTCAATTTTAAGTGCGTTAAGCTTTGCTGAATCATCATTTTTTCCGATTCCACCAGATGTCATGTTGGCTCCCATGTGCATGCGCTTACCAAATAAGGCATTTTGGTTTGCTTTCCTAACGACAGTTTTCTCAGTGCTTGGCGGGATAGCTGGTTATGCGATTGGTTTTTTCTCTTTTGATTTAATTTCACCATGGTTAGAAACGACTAAATATTGGGATAGTTATCTTCACGCACGTGATTGGTTTGAGCAGTGGGGTGTGTGGGTAGTCTTTATTGCAGGTTTTTCACCGATTCCTTATAAATTATTTACCATCACTGCCGGTGTAATGGTGCAGCCGTTATTACCCTTTATACTGGCTTCTTTTGTTGGAAGAGGGACTCGGTTTTTCTTGGTGGCAGGGATAGTCAAATTTGCTGGGCCTAGAATTGAACCTATGTTGTTAAAGTATATCGAATGGTTAGGATGGATATTTGTCATTTTACTTGGTATTGCCATTGCATGGGCATCTACCCACTAACAACTCCTTACTTAAAATAGCATGCGAATATTTTTAATTTGCTTATGTTTAGTGTTATTAACGTTTGGTTGTACTTCAAAACCTAAACAGCCACGTCACTATCATAATAGTTACCACATTGTAGAAAAAGGTGACACACTGCATTCAATCAGTTGGCGTTATGGTGTCGATGCAAAGTCACTTGCGCAATGGAATAATATACGTCGCCCTTATACAATTTATCCAGGTCAAAAGTTACGTATCAATTCAACTGCCCCGATTAGAGGTGCGAGATCTTCTAATAAGACTTCCTCAAGAAAACTAACGACCAAAGCAAGCAAGCCTGCTAAACCAGTAAAAACTGTTCCAGTAGGTGATTGGCGTTGGCCTGTTAAAGGAAGATTGTTAAGTAAATTTTCTGCAAATAACAATGGCATTGATCTCGTCGCTAAAGAAGGTACCGTGGTGAGTGCCGCTTCTTCTGGTAAGGTTGTCTATGCAGGAAGCGGACTGCGTGGTTATGGAAATTTATTAATTATTAAACATAACGCGAGTTACTTCAGCGCTTATGCACATTGCAGAAAGCTATTAGTGGCTGAAGGGGCGACGGTCAAAACTGGTCAGAAAATCGCAGAAGTCGGTTCCACGGGAACTAATCGAGCAAAACTTCATTTTGAAATTCGTAAAGATGGAAATCCTGTTGACCCATTGAAATATTTGCCTCGGTAATAGCGCGCAGTATTTTAGTTAATCAGCAATAACATACCTACCTCACGCTGTTCGGCGCTTAGTACGGCATAGGTACGACATGCTGCTGAATGATCCATTGTCTCAAAGCCAATGTTATTGCTTGCAAAGTGAGCAATTATGGCTGCGGGAGGGAAACAAAGTGATGAGCCGCTACCCAAAATGACCAGTTCAGGACCGAGCTCAATAATAAACTGAATGGCTTCTATGGTTAATTCTGAGCTCTGTTTTAGAGGAACATGCTCAATAAGTGTATTTGGGGACAGATATAACGAATTTCCATAACTTTGATTGTTAATAGTGACAGTATTTATGCTGTACTCATTAATAATGTAGTTACCCGAAGGCTTGTCTTCTGTAAAATGCACGGTCTAATTTTCGCTTACAATTTTACTAAATAGTACTTTAAGTTCTGGAATAACGCATCAATGGAAGATTTTCCAAGAATTAAGCGGTTACCGCCGTATATTTTTAATATCGTCAATGAGCGAAAGGCAGCTTTTCGTGCAGAAGGTGAAGATATCGTCGATTTTGGGATGGGAAATCCAGATCAAGGTGCGCCTGCCCATATTGTTGAAAAACTAGTCGAAGCCGCTCAACGAAATGATACTCATCGATATTCAGTCTCCCGAGGTATTCCTCGGCTTAGAAAGTCAATTTGTGGCTGGTATAAACGCAAATTTGACGTCGATTTAGATGAAGATACTGAATCAATTGTCACTATAGGGTCAAAAGAAGGCTTAGCGCATTTAGCACTAGCCATGCTGAGCCCAGGTGATGCCGTGCTTGTGCCAAATCCTGCTTACCCAATCCATCCTTATGGGTGTGTCATCGCAGGTGCTGAAGTAATCTATGTGCCATTAACAGAAGATACTGACTTTTTTGAGGAGTTAGAAAAATCCATTAATGCCGCGTGGCCAAAACCAAAATTAATCATACTTAACTTTCCTGCCAATCCGACAACTCAATGTGTTGAGCTGGAGTTTTTTGAGCGCGTAATCGAGATCGCCAAACAACATAATATTTGGGTGATCAATGATATTGCGTATGGAGAAATTACGTTTGATGGTTACGAGCCACCTTCTATACTACAAGTTAAAGGTGCCAAAGATATTGCTGCAGAATTTTACTCGTTATCAAAAACATACAATATGCCAGGTTGGCGAGTAGGGTTTATGTGTGGGAATAAAACATTGGTTGGCGCATTATCCAGGTTAAAATCATATCTTGATTACGGGATGTTCACGCCGATACAAGTCGCGGCCATTGCGGCATTGGATGGCCCGCAAGATTGTGTCGATGAAATTCGCAATATGTACTGTTCGCGTCGTGATGTACTAATCGAAGGATTGAATAATATGGGTAGGCAGGTCGAAGCACCTAAAGCCACCATGTTTGTTTGGGCAAAAATTCCAGAAAGATTTGCTGAACAAGGGTCGCTCGAATTTTCAATGCAAATGTTAGAGCAAGCTAAAGTTGCAGTTTCTCCCGGCGTAGGCTTCGGTCAATATGGAGATAAGCATGTGCGATTTAGTTTAATAGAAAATGAACACAGAACACGACAAGCCTTACGTGGAATTAAAAAAATGTTCCGCAATTCTGAATAACTTAAGAGAACAAATAGCATCATGAAACCAGTCACAATTGGAATTTTAGGATTAGGTACAGTTGGTGGAGGCACAGCCACTGTTCTACAACGAAACGCTGCAGAAATTGCTAGGCGTGCTGGGCGATCTATCGAGCTTGTCTCTGCCAGTGTACGTGATATTAATAAAAAGCGTAGTGCTGAATTGGATGACGTGAAGTTAACGTTAGATTCAAATGAAATCGTCGATGATCCTAATATTGATATTATTCTAGAATTGATCGGTGGAACTGATTTAGCAAAAGAACTTGTCTTGCGCGCAATTGAAAATGGAAAACATATTGTGACTGCAAATAAAGCTTTGATTGCGTTACATGGTAATGAAATTTTTGAAGCGGCTCAGCGTAAAGGTGTAACGGTTGCGTTTGAAGCTGCAGTTGCAGGTGGAATTCCTATTATCAAAGCTATTCGAGAAGGATTAGCTGGAAATCAAATTGAGTGGCTTGCCGGAATTATTAACGGTACAGGTAATTTCATTTTGACAGAGATGCGTGATAAAGGTCGAGACTTTATGGATGTGCTTAAAGAAGCACAGGCGCTTGGTTATGCTGAAGCTGATCCGACATTTGATGTGGAAGGAATTGATGCAGCTCATAAACTCACAATACTTGCGTCAATTGCTTTTGGCGTGCCATTACAGTTTGAAAAAGTGTATACAGAAGGCATCTCGGAAATAACACGTGCTGATGTTGAATATGCTGGAGAGTTAGGCTACAGAATTAAACATTTAGGCATTGCACGACGTGTCGAGTCAGGTTTAGAAATGCGAGTTCATCCAACTTTAATTCCTCATCGACGACTGATTGCCAATGTCGATGGAGTGATGAATGCTGTGTTAGTGAGAGCTGATGCTGTCGGCCCAACCTTGTATTACGGACCAGGGGCAGGTGCTGAACCTACCGCATCCGCTGTTGTTGCCGATCTTGTCGATGTGGTAAGAGCATTAACGACTGATCCAGGAAATCGTGTCCCTCATTTAGCTTTCCAACCAGATGCGATACAAGATATTGATGTTTTAACAATGGATCAAGTTGAAACAGCATTTTATTTGCGAATGCAAGTACAGGATCAAGCAGGTGTCTTAGCTGATGTGACGCATATATTTGCTGATCATGACATTAGTATAGAAGCTATCGTTCAAAAAGAAGAAAAGGATGAGCAAGGTTGTGTGCCTTTAGTTATATTGACTCATAACGTACTTGAGTCAAATATGATGGCTGCCATTCATAAAATAGAGAGCCTGGCAACTGTGACAGGAAAAATCATTAAAATTCGATTGGAAACTTTAGGTTAAGTTTATGCAAGATATCAAGACACATTACACAGGATTAATTAAACGCTTCCTGCCTAGATTGCCCATTGATCCTAATGGAAAAATCATTAGTTTAGGTGAGGGTAATACTCCTTTAATATTATGCCGAAACATTAAAGTTGCGAATGAGCATGATGTCTCTTTGTATTTGAAGTATGAAGGATTGAATCCTACTGGATCTTTTAAAGATCGTGGGATGACTGTTGCTGTCACCAAAGCAGTTCAAGAAGGAAGCCGTGCCATTATCTGTGCATCTACAGGTAACACTTCAGCTGCCGCGGCTGCTTATGCATCGCGTGCAGGAATTACTGCCTTTGTTTTAATACCTGATGGCAAAATTGCCATGGGTAAACTTGCTCAAGCAATGATTCATGGTGCCATTGTCATTCAAGTGCGTGGTAATTTTGATGATGGTATGCGCCTGGTTAAGGAAGTCGCAGACCATGCGCCAGTCGATATTGTAAATAGTATCAACCCATATCGATTACAAGGACAGAAAACCGCATCATTTGAAATTGTAGAAGAATTAGGTAAAGCACCTGATTTTCATTGCTTGCCTGTTGGTAATGCAGGAAATATAACCGCGCATTGGATTGGATATACAGAATGTTCAAGTGATAACGGATCAATCCAAACTCAAGCATGTAACTTATGTTCAGGTACTTGCAAATTCAATACACCTGGAGTTATCTCCTCTAGACCTAAAATGGTGGGATACCAAGCTGCGGGAAGTGCACCTTTCATGCGCGGTGCGATGGTAGATGAGCCAGAGACAGTCGCAACAGCGATTCGAATTGGTCACCCTCAGAGCTGGGATAATGCTTGGACAGTATCAAAGGAATCTGGTGGATGGTTTGATGAATGTAGTGACGAAGAAATTTTAGCGGCACAAAGAACATTAGCCAGTGATGAAGGTGTATTCTGTGAGCCAGCATCAGCCACTTCAGTTGCTGGGGCATTAAGAGATATTAAAAACGGTAAGATTCCTAAAGGAAGCTCTGTTGTGTGTACATTAACAGGTCACGGTTTGAAAGATCCTGACACTGCGATTAAACAAGCCACTAGCAAAATGATAACAATAGATGCCAATTTAGATGAAGTGAAAAAAGCTATCCTTAATAATATGGAATAATTAGTTCAATTAGAAGTGAGTGTTTTTAGTGTCAATGCGGCTGTTTAAAAACATTAAAACAAGCAAAATTTTATTATTGCTGGTTTTTCTGCTCACGTGTCAATCATCGTTATATGCGCATCCTTTTCTGTGGAAGGCAACAGGCGAGCATGAATTTTATCTGTTTGGCACAATTCACCTTCCTGATCCAAGAGTCACAAATATTTCCGACGAAGTTGATCAAGCATTAAAAGAGTCTACCTCATTTTATGCAGAGTTAAATCTTAGTGAATCGAATACTATGATGATTAAGCAATCTATGTGGTTGCCTGAGAAAAAAACTTTGCATGATTATCTTTCAGTTGAATTAGAAGAGCAGATAGAAAATTATCTCAAAGATATCAATCCTGATTTAAATCTAGAATTTTTTGTAAAACAAAAAATATGGGTGTTAGCGATTACTCTAACGGTAATTGAGCAACAGCTTAAATTTCCTGGTCAAGCAGCATTAGACGCTGCTTTGTTTGAAAGAGCTGAAAAAATTGGGTTGGCTACTGGAGGTTTGGAAACGGTTGAAGAACAATTAAGCGTATTTGAGTCTATGAGTGAAAAACAACAAATCGAATTTTTGAGAGATACTGTTGAGTTTATGGAGCTAACAAAAAATCAAAACATTGATTTTATAGAAGAATCATTAGATGCCTATTTACAAGGAGATTTAGATCGTTTGATGTCGTACTTGATGTCATATATGAAGGATAATGAATTTTATGATCAATTATTAGAACGATTAATAGATCAACGAAACCACAAGATGGCTGAGACAATTGAGCGATTAGTATCTGAAAATATATCGGAGAAATACTTTTTTGCAATAGGAGCAGGACATTTTTGGGGTGATAATGGAATTAATACGCTATTACAAAGTAAAGGTTATTCAATAGAACAAGTAGATTGAAGCTAATAACAAATTTATGTCAACAATAATATTTGGAGAATAAAGGAAAATCAGTGAAAGTAAGAGAAAGATTTATACCTTATAGACGAGCAGATATTGTAGACATGTGTCAAGCGGATGGAAGCCTGTCACCAGAGGAAATTAAGGAGTTTAATAATTTTTGTGATGTGTTGACAAGCTTGTTTCATTTTAAATTTCATAAGAAATTAGAACTTATGAAAAACTGTTATGCCATTTTTGATCCAGATAGAGATACACGACAAATAAATATTAATAGTGAAGATATTAATACGCAAAAGAGGAACCTTGAGGAGCAGTTAACGCAAGTACTAGAACAAGCTAATTATGAATCAGTTTCAGAGTCTGATTTAGAAGAAGCTTTGCATGCTGAATCTTTATTCAAAGTTAAACTCCAAGTTGATTTTAATGATTTTGAAGAAGTATTGTTTTTTCGACGTGGATTGAGTGATAAGAAGGAAGCTGTCAAACAATGGTTTGGTTTAAGGAAGCGCACAATTGAAATGCAAGTATATGACAGAGTGCTTGTGTATGTTCGATTTAAAGATAAAGCTTATTTCGACAGTCTTGAGCGTACCGAACTGTATTTTGAGCCAGGATCGACGATTGTAAAGTTATTTAGAAACGTTCCTAAGAATGATTTAGAAATGCTATTTCCAAATACAGAGGTCCGTATGAAACCAATTGATAAGATTTTAATTGGTGTTCCAACCGCCGTTGGTGGGATATTTATGTTGGTAACCAAGTTAGGGGCAACATTATTATTAGTTTTCTCAGTGTTGGCTTTTTGGCTCGGTTTGCATGATCAGCCAGCAACACTTGATCAGCCGACTCTCATTGCTTTAATTGTGGGCTTGGGTGGATTAGGTGGATTCTTATGGCGTCAATTTAGTAAATATAAAAATAGAAAAATTCAATTTATGAAGCAATTGGCTGAAAACCTTTACTTCAAAAATCTAGATAATAATGCAGGAGTATTTCACCACCTTATTGACACTGCCGAAGAAGAAGAATGTAAAGAAACAATATTAGCTTATTATCATTTATATATTTCTGGTCAAGCTCTGTCTTTAGAGGATCTCGATAAAAATATTGAACAATGGTTTAGTCAAAAATACCAATGCGAACTAGATTTTGAAATGCAAGATGCATTAGATAAGCTGATAAGACTACAGTTAGTGGAAGAAATTCAAGAGAAATATCAAGCAAAATCATTGTCGAGTTCTAATAAACAATTGGATTGTTTATGGGATGGATTTTTTAATTATTAATAATTATATAAAATTATGAAAACTCTCAGTAAATTGATAGAAAATAATCGTGTCTGGGCTAATAAGATTAAAGATGAAGACCCGGAATTCTTTGCGAATTTATCTCAACAACAAACACCAGAATATCTTTGGATAGGTTGTTCCGATAGTCGTGTCCCGGCAAATCAAATTGTAAATCTTCCGCCCGGGGAAGTATTTGTACATAGAAATATTGCTAATGTTGTTGTGCATACTGATCTGAACTGTCTATCAGTCATTCAATTTGCAGTTGAGGTATTGAAAGTTAAACATATTATAGTGTGTGGGCATTATGACTGTGGTGGAATTAAGGCCTCGCTAGAAAAAGAACAACATGGATTAATCGATAATTGGTTAAGGCATATTAAAGACGTAGCAAGATTTCATGCAGAGGAATTATCAAAATTGTCTGGAGATGAGAAGCAATCACGACTGAGTGAATTAAACGTTATCGAGCAAGTATTTAATGTATGTAATACCACTACGGTACAAAACAATTGGAAACTAAATAATGAATTGTCTGTTCATGGTTGGATTTATGGAATTGAAGATGGAATTCTTAAAGATTTAAATACCTGTGTTAGTTCCATAGATGAATTGCATCAATTATACGCAGCGTTAAAATTGGGGTTACAAGAATAGTAGTGTTTAGACAGAATTAAATTGCATTTGTTAGTGCTTAAATTTTCATATAACTATTATTTAGTGCAATAACATATTAGCTTCTTTTTTGATTCATCAAACTTGCGAAATATTATCTAAATACATCTTATTTGGTGCAACATTTATCTATCTTAGTGCGTAAATCCTTAATTATTAAACATATTTTCTTCGTTATTTTATTAACTTGTTGATTTCTTTAAAAGTATTCTATGTGGCACATAATATGCGACTACTTTACTGATTAGAATATTATTCAGCTAGGAGTAAGCATAATGATAGAAACACTTATTGAAGTCAGTGTAGATAAAACGCCAGAAGAACAAGCCGATAAACTACATAACCGTTGGCATCCAGATATCCCATTTACCTCAACGGTTAAACCTGGTGAAGAGTTTAGAGTGCAATGCATTGATTGGACGGGTGGTCAGATTGAAAATAATGACAGTGCTGATGATATTCGCGATGTAGATCTTACTAAAGTACATTATCTTAGTGGTCCAATTGGTGTTGAAGGGGCTAAACCAGGTGATTTACTAGTTGTAGACATTCTAGACGTTGGGGTTTGCCCAGAATCGGCATGGGGTTTTACGGGTTTCTTCGCACGTGAGAATGGTGGTGGATTTTTAACAGAGCATTATCCAGAAGCAAGAAAAGCTTGCTGGGACTTTAGCGGTGTATGGGCTTCATCACGACATATTCCTCATGTGAAATTCCCAGGCACTATGCACCCGGGTTTAATAGGCTGTCTGCCATCTGCTGATTTATTAGATGAATGGAATAAGCGTGAAACTAAGCTTGTAAATACAGACCCAGATAGAGTACCTCCACTAGCCGCGTTGCCATATGCAGATACTGCGTTAATGGGTTCATTAACAGGACCAGCAAGAGATAAAGCAGCAGCAGAGGCCGCGAGAACAGTGCCACCAAGAGAACATGGGGGTAACTGTGACATTAAAAATCTATCGCGAGGCTCAACAGTGTATTTTCCTGTTTATGTTGATGGTGCTGGTCTTTCAATGGGAGATATACATTTTTCACAAGGTGATGGTGAGATCACATTTTGTGGTGCCATCGAAATGGCAGGGTACCTGGATATTAGAGTTAATATCATTAAAGGTGGAATGGAAAAATATAGTGTAGTTAATCCAATATTCAAACCAAGTAAAATTGATCCAGATTACTCAGATTATTTAATTTTTGAAGGGATCTCAGTAGATGAAGATGGTGAACAGCATTATTTAGATCCTCATATTGCCTATCGACGAGCTTGTTTAAATGCAATTGAATACATGAAGAAGTTTGGATTCACTGGAGCCCAAGGATATGCGATTTTGGGGACAGCACCGGTTGAAGGGCATATCAGTGGAATCGTTGATATACCAAATGCTTGTTCTACATTGTGGTTGCCGACCGGAATTTTCGACTTTGATATTAATATCAAAGAAGAAGGTCCAAGTAAGTATGTGACTGGTTCTGAAGATTTAGCTTTTACAAGTTAATCTAAATTAAAATATAAAGGAGCGTAGATAATGCCATTATATGAATATCGTTGTGAACAGCATGGTGAGTTTACTCATCATGCAAATATCGCCAACCGAAATGATGTAGTTCATTGTCCATCATGTGGCTTGGATACGATTCGCATAATCTCCGCTCCTGCTTTGTCATTAATGAATGAAGGTAATAGAAAAGCATGGGCCAAAAACGAAAAGAGTGCTTCTGACCCTATTCGTAAAACCAAACATACTTGTGGACATTCTTGTAATCATGATCATACGCATAAAAAGCAGGAGTATATGCAGCCGACACCAGGCGGACGACCATGGATGTTAGGTCATTAATAATTAATGTAAAAATAAAATTAGATGAGAGCCTATAAAGAAGACCATCAAAATGCTAGACGTATTCGATATGGGTGGAGGATTGCAGCATCTGGTTATCAAATGGTTGATAAAGATCAGCAATTAGTTATTTCAAAAATTATATCGCTTCGAGAAAAAGGGTTTATTCTTCAAAAAATTTGTGATTATCTTAACGATAATAAATATACAACTCCTAGAAACGGTAAGTGGCACTGCTCGACAGTTAAAAAAATATTAGATCAAAATTCTCGACCTAATATTAAATAATTTAGTATTACACGCCTTTACCTTTATACCTGTTTAATTCCGCACTAATTAATAATTTATTGCATTAGAAAGATGCATGCGATGTGCGTTTCTAATAGTCATTCTTAAAATATAGTCATCATAATAATAAAAATTTTATAAATAATATTTACGCACTAATTACTAATCAACTGTAACAAATTAATTAAGTATTTGGTGCGTAAATTATAAAGTTTCATATAAATGTCAACATGAATGTGTTTATGTCCTATCAAAACGTTGTTGGCATTGTAGTTGCTATATCAATCACTGAATACGATTTAAATTAACTATCGGAGATTGAGAGATGAACAAGTTTAAGTTTCAAATTTTGAGTTCATTGCTAATAGTATTGCTATTGGCAAATCAAAATATTTTTGCAACGGATTATCCAACTGCAGAAGTGAATACAACTGGATTGGCTGTAACAGATGATACTGTCACAGTGGGCATATTGCATTCGGTCACAGGGACAATGGCTATCAGTGAATCTGGTTCAGTAGAAGCAGAAAAGCTAGCTATTAAGCAGATCAATGAAATGGGTGGAGTACTAGGACGTAAAATTGAAGTAATTCAAGAAGACGGCGCAAGTGATTGGCCAACTTTCGCAGAAAAGTCTAGGAAGTTATTGGTTAATGATAAAGTTGCTTCAGTATTTGGATGCTGGACATCTGCTTCTCGAAAAGCTGTATTACCAGTATTTGAAAAAGAAAATGGAATGCTTTACTACCCAACATTTTACGAAGGACTTGAACAGTCTAAAAATGTAATTTACACCGGACAAGAAGCGACTCAGCAAATTATTGCTGGTTTGGATTGGATTAAAGAGAAAAAAGATGCAAAAACTTTCTATTTAATCGGTTCAGATTATATTTGGCCACGTACTTCCAACAAAATAGCACGTAAGCATATTGAGAATGTATTGGGTGGAAAAGTTGTTGGTGAAGAATATTATCCTCTCGGCCATACAAACTTTGGCTCACTTATTAATAAAATTAAGTTAAAGAAGCCTGATGTTATCTACAGTATTGTAGTGGGTGGAAGTAATGTGTCTTGGTATAAGCAATTAAAAGCGGCTGGTATCACATCAGACAAATGGACTTTATTAACTATCTCAGTGACTGAAGATGAAATGCTAGGCATAGGTGGTGAGAATGTTGAAGGGTTCTACTCTGCGATGAAATATTTCCAAAGTCTTGATAATGAAAATAACATGGCTTTTGTGAAAGCATTTAAAGAGATGTGGGGTGAAGATAGTGTAATAGGTGACGTAACTCAAGCTGCATATCTTGGTCCATGGCTATGGAAGGCTGCAGTAGAAAAAGCCGGGAGTTTCGATATTGACAAGATTGCAGAAGCATCTGGTGGAATCGAGTTGACGACAGCACCTGAGGGATATGTCCGTATTCATGATACTAATCATCATCTATGGAGTAAAACACGAATTGGTTTAGCAAAAGCTGATGGGCAGTTTGAAGTAATTTACGAATCAGATTTGATTGAGCCAAATCCTTTCCCTGAAGGTTATCAATAAAATCATTAGGTATTTAACGTAATCATGCAGTCGAGTAACAGTACAGTGTAATTTTAAACGAAATACTGTTACTCGATACTTAGCATAAATATCAATTTACAAGGAGTTACCTAATGTTTTCTGATTATTCTGCATCTGAGCTTGGATCAATTTTCGCAATGCAAGGATTTTCCGGATTAAGCTTATTCTGTGTTTTCTTATTAATGGCTTTAGGATTAGCTATTATTTTTGGACAAATGCAAGTAATTAATATGGCCCATGGTGAATTTTTAACGATTGGCGCCTATACGACATACTTGCTTTCTGTATTAACTGAGAAATATGTACCTGGCTTTATGGATTATTATTTCTTCCTGGCCATTATTCTTGCTTTCTTTATTGCTTTTATTGTTGGTTATCTTGTTGAGCTAGGAATGGTGAGACACTTATATAAAAGACCTCTAGATACTTTATTAGCCACATGGGGGTTGAGCTTAATTATGCAACAAATATTTAGATCCACCTTTGGCGCACGTGAAGTTAGCCCTACATTACCTGATTGGTTGTTAGGTTCTTATCAATTAACAGACATTATTGAGATACCTATTAATGGCATGCTAGTTGTTTCTGTTACTTTTGTATTAACACTGGCTGTATTTTATATGCTGAACAAATCCCGTGCAGGATTACGCATTCGAGCAACAACGCAGAATCGTGTTATGAGTGGAGCTGCTGGTATTAATACAAAAAAAGTTGATCGCTATACATTTGCATTTGGATGTGGAATAGCAGGAATAGCAGGTGCGGTGTTTACAACTATTGCGTCTACAGGACCCACAAGTGGTTCACTTTATATCGTTGATACATTTTTAGTGGTTGTGTTTGGCGGAGCCGCAAGTTTATTGGGAACAATTGCTTCTGCATTTTCAATAGCACAAGCTCAATCAATTATGGAATTTTTCCTTTCAGGTTCAATGGCTAAGGTACTTACGCTATTAACTGTGATCATAATATTGATGATCAAACCAGAAGGTTTGTTCTCTATTAAAGTTAGAAAATAAGGAGAGTTTCTATGAGTATTGCATTAAATAGAATGCTAGGTGACAAGACAGATATTATTGGTTTAGTTGTAGTATTGGTCTTCCTTGGAATAGTGCTTCCATTAGTATTAGATATATTTCGTCTTAACCTGGTAGGGAAATATCTCACATACGCTTTTGTCGCGATGAGTTTAGTATTGTGTTGGGGTTATGGAGGTATTTTGAGTTTAGGCCAAGGTATATTTTTTGGCCTGGGTGGTTATTGCATGGCGATGTTCCTTAAATTAGAAGCATCGGACCCCGTAACAACGGCAATTCAATCGACACCTGGAATCCCAGACTTTATGGATTGGAATCAGTTAACAGAACTTCCATGGTTTTGGGTGCCTTTTGATAGCTTCGCATTTGCTTTAGTTGCAGTGTTAGTTGTTCCAACAGTCTTCGCTTATATTATTGGTGCAGCAATGTTTAAGCGGCGTGTGAGTGGCGTATATTTTGCAATCATTACGCAAGCTGTCGCTGCAATTTTGACTATATTAATCATTGGTCAACAAGGATTAATTGGCGGTGTAAACGGTATTACAGATCTGCGTACTTTGCATGGCTGGGATATTAGAGACGATTCTGCAAAATATATACTCTACTATATCAATCTGTTTTTATTGGCGGTATGCATATTAATAGGACGTTATATTCTTAATGGAAAAGTTGGTAAATTATTACTCGCACTTAAAGATAAAGAAGACAGAGTAAGATTTTCGGGTTACGACGTTGCTAATTTTAAAATATTTATATTTTGTGTAGCTGCTGCCTTTTCTGCAATTGGTGGCGCTATGTTCACCTTGCAAGTTGGATTTATGTCTCCTTCATTTGTAGGCATTGTCCCATCAATTGAAATGGTAATTTTTGCTGCTGTGGGTGGTCGCATGAGTTTGATTGGCGCTATCTATGGAACCTTGTTGGTAAATTATGGCAAAACATTATTTTCTGAAAGTTTTCCAGAACTATGGTTATTCTTAATGGGGGCATTATTCATTGGTGTCGTCATGGCATTTCCTAATGGACTTGCAGGTATATATAACTCGTTAATGGAGAAATATAAACTGAAAAAGAATAAGTCACAGCCTGATATACCCATAGATTTAGATGGAAAATCAGCTTCTTCTAGAACATCAACGGTCGCTGAATAGCGCTTACTAAAAGGAAAGTACGATGGCTGAAGGTAATAATACCGACTACGTGTTAAGCATTGAGGACTTGACTGTATCATTTGATGGATTTAAAGCAGTTGATGATGTCACGATGTATATCGATCAAAATGAATTAAGAGTCATTATTGGTCCAAATGGTGCAGGTAAAACAACACTATTAGATTTAATTTGTGGGAAAACATCTGCAAGCAGCGGTTATATAAAATTTAAAAATCATGAGCTGACAAAAATGTCTGAACACGAAATAGTTCATTCTGGTGTAGGTCGAAAATTCCAAACTCCATCGATCTATGAAAATTTAACAGTTTATGAAAATTTAGAAGTATCCTATCCGCAAGCGAGGAACGTATTTGGTGCATTATTCTTTAAAACAACTAATCATGTTGATAAAGAAATTCACCGTGTAGCCAAAGAGATATTTTTAGAAGATTCATTGAGTATGGAAGCTTCATTGTTAAGTCATGGTCAAAAGCAATGGCTAGAGATAGGCATGCTTTTAATTCAAGACCCTGAATTACTAATGCTTGATGAACCTGTTGCCGGAATGAGTGTAAGAGAGCGTGATCAAACCGCAGAACTACTTAAAAGAATTTGTAAGGGTCGAAGTGTAATCGTGATTGAGCATGATATGGACTTTGTAGAAAAAATCGCAAGTAAAGTCACTGTTTTACATCAAGGCAGATTATTAGCAGAAGGACCAATGAATCAAGTTAAGGAAAATGAAGAAGTCATTGAAGTGTATTTGGGACATTAATTCGTAGCTATAAGTTTTAGAAGGGATCAATATGTTAAATGTGGAAAATATCCAAGTGTCATACGGTCAAAGTAAAGTTATAAATGACTTATCTTTTACTGCAGAAAAAAATCAAACAATTGCTATTATGGGTAGGAATGGAATGGGTAAAACCACTTTGTTTAAATCATTAATTGGTGTCCTTCCTGTTAATCAAGGGAATATATCCGTGGGTGATAAAAATGTATCAGATATGGAAAGCTATGAAAGAGTGTCTAATGGTATTGCTTATGTTCCGCAAGGAAGAATGATATTTCCAACCTTATCAGTGCAAGAGAATATAGAAACAGGTTTAGAGAACTCTAGATCTAAAAAAATACCTGATGAAATTTATTCATTATTTCCTGTTTTACATGATATGAGGCATAGAAAAGGAGGTAATTTATCTGGAGGACAGCAACAACAGCTTGCGATAGCACGTGCATTAGTGACTGATCCGAAAGTATTATTATTAGATGAACCCACTGAAGGTATTCAACCGTCAATTATTAAAGATATTGCTAATATTCTTAACGAAATTAGACAGATGAGAGAGATAACCATAATCGTATCTGAGCAAGTATTGCATTTTGCTTTAGCGGTAGCTGATCGAATTTTAGTTATAGAAAGCGGTGAGATTATATTTGAAAATCAAAGAGATGAAGTTGATGCTGAAAAGATCAGCAGTTATTTATCTGTTTAGAATAAGTTATACAAAAAAAAGCCCTAACGATTAGATTAGGGCTTTTAGTTTTTGTAATGTATATACTACTCTAGATCCAGGGAGTCAGATACATTACTTTTGCTTCCTGCAAATAGTGTTGGAAATGTTTATTTTACGCTTGTCTCAGCAACTACTGGACCAGGCATAAAAGAGTTGAACATTTGCTGGTAACTAGCAGGGTTCATCATCCATGCAGTACTTTCTTGTTGCCAAGCAGGATCCATCATTTTATTCATAGGCTGATAGTAGGCAGGATTAGACATTGCTGTCATCCACTGCATATATAGTGCTGGATTCATGAAAGTATTCATTGTTGTCATGAAAGTTTGTGGATTCATCATTGCTGTCATCCAATTCATATACACTTGTGGATTCATAAATACTGCTGCAGCATTCATTTTAAATGTTGGGTCGCCTAGGTTTTTTGTCCAAATTGCCCACTGTTCAGTATCTGTTGAACAGTTCATCATTTGTTGTGCTGTTTGTGGGTTACTCATCATAGTAACTAACTGCATAAATTTTGCTGGATCAGCAACTGCATTAGCCATATTTTCTGCGTTCATAAAGGCTTCTGGAAGCTCGCAGTCTGTTGATGTATAAGAAGTAGTTGTTTCTGTTTCTTTGTTTTCTTCTTCAGCAGAAGCATTGCTAAATATTGGCGTTGTGCAGATTGTTAGTATACCAATTAAGCTAAATAGTGATAATTTTTCAAATTTCATTATATTTTCCCTGGATTGTTAATAAAAGTATTAGCATATACTAATGTAATAACATGCTAAATCAAATAAAAACAATTTATATAAAGAAAATTTGACTTATTATATATAATAAACAGAAGGTTATTGAAATTATATAAAGTAATTTAGAGGAAATTACTTGCGTTTATAAGAGGGAAGTCTGACTATAAATTAACCATGATTGGGTAAAGCAGCTAAACCAAACCAAAAACTTTCTATTGTCTCAACAATTTTAACAAATTTTTCCAATTCAATAGGCTTAACAATATAGCAATTTGCACTATTATCATAAGACTCTAGAATATCTTTTTCTACCTTAGAGCTAGATAAGACAATCACCGGTATTCTACGCAGCTGTGGGTCTTTGTTAAGCTCGATCAGGACTTCACGACCGTCAATCTTAGGAAGATTAAGATCTAACAATATTAAATCTGGTCTGACAACATCCTCATATTGATTTTCCTTTCTTAGGAAATCCAATGCTTCTTCCCCATCAACTACAACATGTATTTGATCAACAATTGTGGAATCTTTGAAAGATTCCTGCATGAGTAAAACATCAGCAGGGTTGTCTTCAACTAACAAAATTTGTGCTGTGTCTTGTGATGATGCGTCCAAAATTTATTATTCCTGAAAAGTATAATGTGGTTTAGATGAGTTCGTTGCGAATATTTTTGGGATAGAAATCCTTTAAATATTTCCATTGTTCAAGCTGATTCTTAACCCCATGTCGAGCACTTATTTGATTCCAAATCTTTGCTGTCGTATTTAATGCTAATTCAGCGTCCATTTTACCTCTATTCGCTAAATCTAAATGTTCTTTAAGCGCATCCCAATAATCGCCTTGGCCAGTTAAATATAAATCTGGAATACTATTTTTCATGCTGGATTCATGAGCCTCGAGAAAAGGCTTGCTGTAAGTTTCAATAATTTTTTTGTCCTGATAGTGTTCTTTTCTAAATGGGTCAAAATATCCGTCTGGAAATTGTACGGCTAGAGTAGACATAGAAGGACTGCATGCAAATAATGTATATAAAAATGCAAGTTCAGCTTCCTTAGAGTAACTTGACACAGTGTAATTCCAACCCCAATTAAAATATGGCATGTGCAATAAATTATTTTTAACAATGCCACCTGGTGTTGGGCCAAATGCTAAATTATCGCGTATTTTGGAGTTTGGTTTATTCAGATACTTTTGGGTGCCTCCCCAGCCAATATTACAAAACATATTCCCTTGTGAAAAAGCTTCCCAATTATCAAATAAACCATTAGTTGTAGATTCTGGATATAAATATTTTGTTGTATTGATTAATTCTTCTAATGCCTTAACTCCCGCTTGCGAATTAATTTGGGGTTTCAAGTGGTTATCAAAAGGAAAATAACCTTTGGCATGGAATCTTGTCCACCACTCCCAAGCTAGATAATCTTTGTTACGAAATAATGCGCCACCAAACTTGCCATCTTTAGGTCGATGGAAGAATTTTATCATCTGGTCTAACTGTTCCCAGGTATCGGGTACTGTTAATGGATAACCATGTAGAGCTTTAAATTTTTCTTGCTCTGATTCATTCTCTAACCATGCTTTGTTGTAAAACATTAAATAAGCATCACCATCAGTTTGATAGCCATAAAATCTACCTTTATAGAAATCACCTATTGGATAGAGCATGCTTGTTTCGTATTCTTTAGGTTGATATTTTTCAGCGTATTCAGTTAAGTCTTGAATTACTTCTGCTTCAACTAAATCAGGTAAACCAAACGTGGCAGGCAAAGCGATATCAAAATATGTGTTATCAGATAACGACTGAGCCATGATTTTAGAATTTATTTCATCTAGTGATGCTTCTATATATTTGATTGCTACACCAGTGTGCTTATAGAATAAATCACCAGTTGGTTTTACATTTCCTAATGACCCTTCAGGCTGAAGAATTGATAATGTCACATCTTTTCCGCTAGATAACTTTTTGACCTGGTCAATTATTCTTTGATTTAACTCATCTGGAGATTGCATTTCTCCCTTATGATTTCCACACAGACCAATGGTAGGGAATAACGAAGCAACGGTTAACAAGCCTGCATTTTTCAATGCTTGTCTACGATATTTTGAATGAGAGTCTTTCGTTGCCATTATTTAAACAATCCGTGTTTATGTCGATAGTATTAATATCCATTAATATTAGCGGCGCATAGGAATGATTCTTTAGTATGAACGACTGGGTGAAAGTATCAGAAGGCGTAGGTAGGAAGTTGATTTTATCAATAGGTATTATCTTGTTTTTCACAGTGTTATCTGTTTATGTGTCTACAATTGCTATTAAGAAGATTGAAGAATCCCAAGAGAATTTATCGAATAATTCTATTCCTGCGCTATCAGAGGTCGGGCATTTGTCTAGAGTAGCTGTCAATATCATTCAGCAATCACAGTCAATGAGCATGGCAACGTCAATAGATATTCTCAACCAGCAAATGGATGACACCTTTTTACTGATAGAGAGTTTATTAGGTTATTTAATCGAGATAGAAAGTTATGGCTTATCTGATGAATTAGTTAGTGAGATGGAAGAAATGTTAGAAGAGTTAAGGAAAAATGTTATTGAGATGTATAGTTTGGTATCCGAAAAAATAGAAAATGAAATTATTATAAAAAATGAAATAGAAATAATGCGAAATTCAATTGAGACAATTGAAGGTAAAGTCTCATTAATGAAAATCAATGCAGACTATAAATTCTTAGAAAAAATTAATGAATTTGAATTGTATAATTCAGAATCAATAAGTGCATATCTTAAAAATGAGCTTAGTGATATCGATTTGATATCTAGCGTGATTATGAGGGCCGGAGAACTTAGAAAGGATTTGAATGCGATTAACCAATCTGCGACTAATGAAAGTGTACTGCTTATTCAACATGCATTTAACCATTCCTTAAGAAAAATTGTTCGTTCGATTGTGCAAAATAAAGATATTGAATTTGATCAAGATGTAAAGAGTAATATTGCAACCTTGATAGAATATGGCCAAGATTCTCCAGATGTTTTTGATGAGCGTAAAAATATTATTTCTATCTCTGGCCGATTAGATATGATCAGTCAAGAAAATATTATTTATACGCAAAAGCTTAATACGGCAGTAATTTCATTAGCTAATGAAGTCAGGTTTAATGCTGAATCAGCATCGATAAAACTTCATGATACTATTGTTACTAGCCGCTCATTGTTATACGTGATTACTTTTATCGCGCTTATCACTTCATTTTTAGTATCTTGGGGGTTTATCTATAAAAGAATAGTGGTGAAACTTGCTGAGCTTTCTTTAGTAACAAAGAAGCTGTCTAATAATAATTTTGACTTTGAGATTGATGTTCAAGGCAATGATGAATTATCTGATATTGCCGTTGCACTTGAATCACTTCGAGAGCATTCGATAAAACGTATATCAATGAATGAAGCATTACAGAAGAAATCATTAAAACTTAAACAATCCAACGAAGATTTAAGTCAATTCGCTTATATCGCTTCTCATGATTTGCAAGAACCTTTGAGGATGGTGGGTAGTTATGTGCAATTGCTTGAAAGAAAATATGAAAATCAATTCGATGATGATGCAAAAACATATATTAATTTTGCTGTAGACGGCTGTGTGCGCATGAAAAATCTGATTGAAGGCTTGCTTGAATATTCTCGAGTTGAGTCTAGTAATGAAGAATTTTCTGAAATTGATTGCAATATAATTATGGAAGAGATAATTCAAGACTTAAGCGTTAGTATAAGAGAATCAAACGCTGATATTATTATTGATCAATTGCCAAATGTCTATGCAGTTCCTTCACAATTGAAAATGGTGTTTAGTAATTTTATTAATAATGCATTAAAGTATTGTGAAGATGAGAATCCAAGGGTTGAGATAAGAGCTGCTATTGTTAATGACAAAATTCGTTTCTCGATTTCTGATAATGGTATCGGAATTAAGCCACAATACCAAAAGAAAATATTTATCATTTTTAAGCGATTACATTCCAGAGCAGAATACAGCGGAACAGGTATTGGCTTGTCAATTTGTAAGAAAATTATTGAACGTCATGGTGGTGAAGTGTCTCTTGAATCTGCCTATGGTGTAGGTACGACTTTCTTTTTCACTTTGCCAGATCGTCACTCTTCTTCTAATGTGGATGAATATAAATTGGCGGTGTGACCTTGTCTTATGCTAATTATTGATAATTAGTCGTATTCCTTGAAGTTGAAATCTTGCTCTATCAATTTGTTTTTCGGAGAGTTGAATACGATTTTTAAGATATTCAATTTCATCGGTGCGAATCGTTGGGTTGATTTTTTGTAAGGATTGTAAGCGATCAAGCTCGCCGGATAAATCATCTTTCATTTTTTGCTTGGCATTTATTTTTATGTCTGAAATTCTACTTTCTGCCATATTTTGTGATAAAGATAATATTTCTTGGGTGATTGCACGTGTCTTTTCAGCAATGGCTAGTGCAGTCTTTTTTGGTATCGAACTACATAGTGGGTTGATTTTGTCAAAAGGAAGTACTTTGCTGAAGTCTTTTTTATTGTTGTCTATTAGGAATCGTGTTGGGTGCATGGGGAGGTAGCGTTCAAGTTGTAGTTCTTTGTCTGCGATAATATTTATTGCATGCCATGTTTCAACTAACAGCATTCCTTTGGGTAAGCTCTCCAGGGTGATAACTGCAAGTGCTGTATTGCCAAATTCACTGTTTCGAATCATTTCCATGCTATCAGTGACCATGGGATGTTCCCAACTTAGAAACTCCATATCTTCTCGACGCAAGGCTTTTTCTCTATTAAAGGTAATTGTATTACCTTCCTCATTTAATCCGGGGAAGTTTCCATGCATATGATCACTAGGTCGCAATATATAGCTGTATTCTGAGTGGAATTCAGTGTCAACTCCATGCTGATCAAATACCTTTTCCATATAGTTGCTTAATAGCTCATGTTTGTCTTCTGTTTTTATTTTTTCTATTAGCTCAAGCGCAAGTGGTTTATCACATGAGTTTAGTTCTAATAATTTATCACGTCCTTGCTGAAGACTCTGCATCGTTTTTTGTGTGAATGTTGACGTATCATTGATTAGTTTTTCTAGGGTAACTATGTCAATATCATTTTTTGATTCAATTAACTGATGCAGCTGTGATGAAAAATTATTATATATTTCATAACCTGCAGAACAACTTTGTGTAAATAATTGTATGCCTTCATGAATCCATTTAAATAAAATTTCTTGTGCAGTGTTTTTGATATAAGGAATATGAATTTGGATGTCATGTTCTTGCCCAATTCGATCCAATCTACCTATGCGTTGTTCTAAAATGTCTGGATTTAAATGTAAGTCGAACAATATTAAATGATGTGAGAATTGGAAATTTCTTCCTTCACTACCAATTTCTGAGCAGATCAAGACTTGTGCTCCATCACCACTATCTAATTCTTCAGGATTAGAGCCTTCGGCAAAGTAAGCGGCAGCACGATCTCTTTCTATAATGCTTAAATCTTCATAGAATGATGTGCTTCTTATGCCCATCTTCAAATTTAAATAGTTGTCTAGCTGGATTGCTGTTTCTGCATGGTGACAGATAACTAAGACTTTATTTGGTCTTAATTCTTTCAATTTTTCTATCAGCCATGTAACGCGTGGGTCCACTTCTAACCATGAATTATCTTCATAAGCCAGTTCTGGATAGATGTTATTTTTTTCTAGTTGATGATTCTCATTTGGGTCAAGCGGATAGGGGTTAGCTATTCTGCTAGGAAATCCTTGTACTGTTGCTCGCGAATTTCTGAATAAAACCCTGCCGGTACCATGTCTGTCTAGTAACATGGAAATATTGTCTTCAGTTTTATTGCTGCAAGACTCGCCTAAGTAACTTTTGAGCTGCTTTTGTTGCTGAATTGTTAATTCTTCATCTGCCAACATGTGTTGAATTAAATCATTAAGTTGAGCATGCCCAGATTGTTCATTCTTAAATGTTTCTAAGTCATGAAATCTTGCAGGGTCAAGTAAGCGTAATCGTGCAAAATGACTTTCTTGGCCAACTTGTTCGGGGGTTGCAGTTAATAACAATAAGCTTTTACATGTTTGTGATAGCTGTTCCACGCAATTATATTCAGGGCTAGCTTGTTGTTCGTTCCAGCTCAAATGATGGGCCTCATCAATAACAATAGTATCCCAAGTGGTAGATAAAACATGCTGTTGAGCGTCTGATTGTTCGCTGACTAAGCTTAAAGGACATAGTATCAACTGCTCTGATTCAAATGGATTTGGATGTCCTTCATCTAGTAATGCGGCAATTCTATCTTGATCAAAAATTGCAAATTTGAGATTAAAGCGACGTAGCATTTCAACCAACCATTGGTGAATCAGGCTATCAGGGACAAGAATGAGAATGCGAGACGCTTTGCCGGTATATATTTGATGATGTAATATCATGCCGGCTTCAATTGTTTTTCCTAATCCCACTTCATCTGCAAGTAACACACGAGGTGCATGTCTATTTGCCACATTACTAGCAATGTAAATTTGGTGGGCTAATAAATCTGTACGTGAACCTAACAGACCTTTTACGGACGATTGTTGTAATCGATGCAGGTGTTGAAGTGTTTCGATTCGTAGTGTGAAATTTTTGTTTTTATCTAATTGGCCACTGAAGAGGCGTTGTTGTGGTGTGGTAAATTGAACAAAGCAACTTAAATCTAACTCATGTATTTCTTTATATTCATTTGTCGCAGTTTTACCACAATAGGTAAATAAATCACCGTCTTCTTTGACTTCAGATACGAGGATAGATTGTTCTTCGTTATCTACAACTGTGTCGCCTAAGTTGTATCGAATTCGGCTGAGAGGTGCTGTGTCGATTGCGTAAATACGACTTTCATTTACAGCTGGGTATAAAATTTTTACACGTCGGCTTGCCACTTCTGTCACTATGCCAAGTCCCAATTGTGTTTCCGAATGACTAATCCAGCGTTGTCCTATAAAAAATTCCATTTAATATTCTTAGTGCTTGTATTGTATTTAGAGCGAGTTTGAGGCGATATAAATATAGGCGTAATAATAGCACTTGAAGAATTTGAGGTGCTATAACATCTTATGGGTACTATTAATCAATTTGCATGTAAAAGTTAAGTTGAATATTTGTTATTTTGGCAATTAAATTCAGAGTGTTGAAGGGAACATTGATAAATATTACCACTCTAATGATCACCAGACTGAAAAGCAGGTTGGATTATGAGCAGGCTGGATGAGAAATAATCGGACGCTGTTGGCTAGTTGTATTACAATGCCGAAATACTCCAATAATGATTTGATATATAAACAATTAAGGATGCTATCCCTATGAAAATATTCAGTATTTTAGTATTGCTCGTATTATCATCAACTGCGCAGGCAGGGTCATATAATGATGATCTGAAAAAGTTATTTGAGATTTCTGGCGTGGTCAATAACTATATAAGTCTTAATTCTCAAGTGATCAGTCAAATGCAAACGGGATTTCTTCGTGCGGCTGATCAGAGTATTGATGGTTCCACTTATAGTGATGCACAAAAGAAACAAGCAGGTGAAATTCTAAAAGCTAGATTTTCTGAAATGGTTAAGAACTATGAAGAACATATCAAGAAATCAATGCCATACGATAAGGTTGTAAATGAAATTTATTTGCCATTATATAAAGAGGCCTATTCTCATACGGATGTGAAAGAATTGATTAAATTTTACGAATCACCACTCGGTAAAAAAACACTTGAGTTTAATCGTAGAGTTGGACAAGAAGCCTCAAAACGAACAGCAGAAAAATATGATTCAGTCATTGTTGGTTTTGCAGAAAGACAAATCAAAGATAATATCGCCATCGCTAAAAAAGAGATTATAGCAAATGTAAAATGATGAGGTTTTGTGTACTGATTAATCGTACGCTATGCTTTTTGAGATTATTATATTAAAAGTTATTAGAAGTTTTAAGATTGGGGTTGGTAATTTTCATATTAAGAAAATAGCGTTAGGGGCCTGAGTATTAAAGGGCTAACGCTATTTACTGAAAGCTTTACTTTAACATTCGTGACTTTTTAGGCAGTAATGAGCATCTCTTTCAACTTTTTCACTTGCATTAGAAGACTCTTGATGGTGACTCTGAGGTGCGTTGGGTGTATCGCTTTTAACCAATGTGTCTGTGATGATGTGTGAGTTAACAATATCTTTTCTCACTGACCATAAAATAGCTAAAACTTCATTCATTTCTTGTTGTGGCACGCCATTAGATGCACAAGCTGCTAATACGTCATCAACGACGGCATTAAATTCCATTTCGCTAATATTCATACCAGTATGAGCGGCTTTCATATCTAATCCACCATAGCTGACATCTGTGGCTCCTGTGGCTGCGGCGAAGATTTCAAAGACTCGCTGCTTTACATAGTCGGGATTACTTTTTGCAAATCGATCTTTAACAATAGGGTTTTTGCTGTGGTTATCCCAAATATCACTGACAATTGCTCGTGCTTTTTTCTCTCCACCAATTCGATCATATAGAGATTTTTCTGAAGATATCGCTATAGATCCAGACAGAAGAAATATCGCAGTTATCAGTATTGTGATGTATCTAATTGTTTTCATTATTAATTTTCCTCCAATAATAATGTTTTGTTATGAGATGGGCTGATTTTTTCATTCCCTATTATTAAATATAACATAGTGCCAATGTTGGCTATAGCGTGAATAGCTTAAAACTGAACGGCTTTGTCATTCTTTGTTTTATATCAACAATTGTGCGTATTTTATACATTTCTGTTCATGTTAGATTGATTTCATTCAGTAAAATTTAGTTCATAATAGCTGTCATTCTCATCCATCAAAGATTTGCCAATTTGTTTCAGCATGCTAGTGACGTTTTAAAATCAACCTTTGGTTTTGAACAGTTTCGTCCTTCACAAGAAAATATAGTTAAAGAACTATTAACAGGCAATGATGCGTTAGTGCTAATGCCGACGGGGGGTGGAAAATCTTTGTGTTATCAAATTCCAGCAATTGTTCGAGAGGGCACAGGTATTGTTGTGTCACCATTAATTGCATTAATGCAAGATCAAGTGGATGCGCTTAAATTGGTTGGTGTAAATGCTGCATTTTTAAATTCTACCTTGGATAATAATGAAGCAAGAGAAGTAGAACAGAAATTACTAAACAAACAATTAGATATATTATATGTCGCTCCTGAGCGTTTATTAACTGATCGATTTTTGAGTTTGTTAGATAAGTCCACTTTAGCCTTATTTGCTATCGACGAAGCTCATTGCGTGTCTCAGTGGGGTCATGATTTTAGGCTTGAATATCAACAGCTAAAGTTATTACATGAGCGATATCCAAATATTCCAAGAATCGCCTTAACAGCCACTGCTGATAAGCGTACGCGTGAAGAGATAATAACGCAGCTTCAATTACAAAATGCTAGTGTCTTCGTTGATAGTTTTGATCGTCCAAATATTCGTTACATGATTAGTGAAGGTAATAATCCTAAAAATCGATTATGGGAATTTTTACATGCTAATCATAGTCGTGATGCTGGAATTGTTTACTGCTTATCACGCAAAAAAGTTGAAGCAATTGCAGACTGGTTAAGTCAGCAAGGCCGAATTGCTTTGCCTTATCATGCAGGTATGTCGGTCGATATGCGGCAGCATAATCAAAGGCGATTTTTACGCGAGGAAGGGATTATTATTGTTGCCACCATCGCTTTTGGAATGGGCATAGATAAACCAGATGTACGTTTTGTTGCGCACCTAAGTTTGCCAAAGAGTATTGAAGCCTTTTACCAAGAAACAGGTCGTGCAGGTAGAGATGGTTTGGCCGCCAATGCGTGGATGGCATATGGGTTGCAAGATGTGATTACATTACGACAGTTTAGTTTAAACTCAAATGCTAATGATAGGCATAAGCAGATTGAACATAATAAATTGGAAGCAATGCTTGGGTTATGTGAATTAATTTCGTGCCGACGTAAAGCGTTGTTAGAGTATTTTGGTGAAGACTCAAATTCTTCATGTGGTAATTGTGATAATTGCATGGATCCACCAAAGAGTTGGGATGCAACTAAAGCTTCTCAAATGGCGTTATCTTGTATTTATCGTACTGATCAGCGTTTTGGTGTGAACTATATTATTGAGGTTTTATTGGGCAAGCAAAATGAGCGAATTATACGTAATGGCCATAATCATATTAGTACTTATGGTATTGGAAAAGAAATTGCAGTTGCGGAATGGCGCGTCATAATACGTCAATTGATTGCAATGGGTTTTCTTGAGATTGATATAGAAAGGCATGGAGCATTGCGTTTAACAGAGCGATGTCGGCCAATTTTGAAAAGCCAACAAAGTTTACAATTACGTAAAATTCAACAAGAGAAAAAATCAAGTACGTCGAAGAAAAGTAAGCAAGCTATACGTCCACAAGATATGGAGTTATGGGAATCACTACGTTCATTACGCTTAAATTTAGCAGAAAAAGCAGGAATGCCACCCTATGTTATCTTTCATGATGCAACCTTACATGAAATGCTTAAAGTAAGGCCAGTGACCAAATTTCAAATGAGCGAAATTTCAGGAGTAGGTGAACAAAAATTAGCACGTTATGGAGATGAATTTTTAAAAGTCATCGCGCAACATCCTTTGGCCAAGCTTCTTGATAATAATTTATCAGATACCGTTAACGAAACATTAACGCAATTTCAGCATGGACATAATGTTGAAAGCATTGCGAGACAACGTGAACTCAAAGAATCTACCATCTATATGCATTTGTCTGAAGCTATTGAAATGGGATTGTTAGACGTCAAAAATGTACTGGACTTAACTGAATTGGAATATAAAGAGATTGTATTTATAATTGAGACACAAAGTGATGATGGTCGATTGAAACCTGTATTTGAAGCTTTAGATGGTGAATACGACTATGGTCAACTGCGTTGTGTACAAGCATCTATCTAAAAATTTAAAGAATTATCTCGATTAGTATTTATAGGCATTTGTACTGAAGAATTTGACCATTATATGGTTTGTCTAGAAAACTTGTGTCTCCAGTTTTTTCTTGATCATGCGTATATCCTAATGTGACCATTCTTTTGCTAAATGCAGCATGATTGCCTCTGCCTGGATCTACGATGATTACCTGACTGTCTTTAATAGTATGGTGATTAATGAATTCTGCAAGAAAATTAATATTGTCTTTTTCATATAGTAAGTCGCTGCCAATGATTAAATCAAACACACCTAGCTCAGTCTCTATATCGCTCCAGTTAGCTCGCTTAAAGGGAATAATTTTTCCATGATTTAATGAAGTATTCTCTGATAGAAAACTTTCAGCTTCAGGATGAATATCAGTCGCACTAATGTCGGCATGTTTGCTATTAAGTAACAGACTAACTAATCCAATACCGCAGCCAATTTCTAAAATTCTTTTATTAGAAAAATCGTAGTCCAGCATGAAATGAGCTAATACAATGCTTGAGGGCCAAACAACACCAAAAATTGGCCAGGTTGCGGAGGATATTCCAAGATTTTTTGCAATATCGTTTTTATCGGAAAATTGCTGTCTATCTCGCAAGGTTCTTACATGAATATCTGTCTTATCAAACTCAATTGTTTGATAGCGAATCCTAACGGTGGACATAGCTAACTTGTAAAGCCATTATATTGTTAGCAGTAGGTTAGTTATTTTTTTGTCGATATAGTTTGCTGCACTCGAGCACGTTTACCAAATTGGCGCTCATTTAATAATTCAATATTTTCTTCAGTGGCTCGTCTCACAGATTCCAAATTACCTTGGCGGTAACCGCTAATTTTATTTGTGCCTTGAACAATTACATATTGATGCCAATCATCACCTTCAGTGCCCGAAGGTGGGTCAATAGGTTCTATTGATTGAATTGTATAAAATTGGGATGTACTTTCAGAATTTTCGCTCATTACGTCTATAAAGGGTCAGGTAGTAATTAAAATTAATGCCACCTTATGACCACACGAATCATATGGAACGCTCGATAATATAGCGACATGTATCATTATTATACAGGTTTATGAAAATTCTTGATAGAGGTATATTCTTGAAATTGAATGATGTACAGACACATTAATAGATTCTCATATAAATTGGTATTATGATTGTTTATACAGTCGCGTCATCTAATTCACTTAATTAGGAGTGATAACAATGTCTTTTTCACCTGAAAATATTGCAGAGTTAAATTTGCTGTTAGCTTTCGATCTTTCCACCACTAGGACAGGGATAAAAATTCATAAAACTGCAAATTCTGATGTTAAATCAGCGGCGAGTAGTTTGTATGAAAAAGGGTTTATTTCTCAAGTGGATGGTGGCTATTTAACAAGTTCAGGTATGGCGGCAGCAGAACATGTGCAATCTTTATTTATGTCGTTAAACCCATCTACGATTAAGTAGCCAAAATTACATCTATTGAATTAATGTTAATAACTATCTAATAATTGAAAATTATTATTTGGGTTTAAATTTATTTTTTGTTTGGAACTGGAGATTTGATCAAGTCTCTGGTGATGGATTCTTATATAGCCTTGTCCTTGAAAGATGAATAATTCGCCGTCCAAGTAAAATGCTTTGGCATCCAATTCTGAGATTAGGATATTGAATTTCTCGATGGTACTGTGTGGTTTATTTAAATCAACGTATCCTGTTCGGCGGATAAAGGCATCTTTAAAGCCTGTCTTTTTTAATTTTGCTAGAAGTGGCTTAGCACTTTCTTTAGATGTAAATTCACCCACTGTCACTCGTGACATGTTTTGATAAGTGAATGTATGGACATTTTCAAAATTTTTAACTAGCTGTTTGCTATTATTGGCAAATTTCTCATAAGTTCCGATTTGAACTGCATATATTTCGGTTCTTTGCGCCACTGCTGCAGTGGAGTAAGAGAAAACAAGTAACAGTAAAAGCCCAAGCCGAATCATAAAAATTTCAATTAGTTTGTAATAGTTTACTGTGTCTATTTAATAAGCTAGCGTCAGTAATTTTTATCGGGGACATCGTACCGCCCATTTATAATTTGTCCAATTTTGGGCGTGTATCCCTGGGTTAGCAGGGGCTTAGTGATAGTCCTCATATAAAGAAAATAAGAAATGTACTAAATTATCGATATCCGTTGCTTTGATTTCCATTTGTTGTAATTCACTATCGGGATTTCTCATTTGCCCGTTTAAACTATTCTTTGAAGCATTCAAATAGAATCCCATCACGGCATGTAAATCACTTATCTGTCCATTATGCATATAGGGCGCTGTATGACCTAAATTTCTTAAAGTAGGTGTCTTAAACGTTGCTAAGGAGCGTTGCAATGCAATATCTTTGGATGAGCACTTATTGTCTGCTGGACAGAATATATTAAGTAAAGATTCTTGTGGGTTGGGAAAATCATCATTAAATAATATATTCCAAGCACCAAGATCTGTGTGTTGAGAATTAGATTGTTGAGCTACTTTTCTAAATACGCCTTTTCTGTCGGGATGAATATTTGTTGCAGGTAAATACGTGTTAGCATTTTTATTTCTTGCTGCATTGTTTGGCACAGGTAATTTATTGAATGAGTTGATGCCATGAATTGCTTCGTATTCAACTTGCGATACACCTATATTATGAAATTTAAAATCTGTAAAGTGAGGAGCCGCATGGCATGCAATGCAATTCCCTGTGCTGATGGATGAATGATTATCCTGATTAAAAAAAACTTTTAAGCCCTCAAGTTCTTTATTACTGAATTTATAAGCTTGATCATGGAATCGGAATTGTCCATTTTCAGTATTTTCATTTTTTGTAACAAATTTGAGTGTATTATTTTTCTCTAAGGAATTAATTAAAGAGAGAAGGCGAGCACTGTATTCCAAGTCGGATTCATTGTCTTGTGGTGAAACAGGTAATTGGTTTAGTGTGAGGAATGTATCGTAAGGTGATAATGCCAGTTCATCTTGCGAGAATTGCAAATCACTTATATAGACCTCAAGTAATGACGCTATGGCTTGAAGAATTTCATTGCAGGAACTCTTGTTAACATTTATTTGGTAGTTTGAGTCAATTAAATATTCTGTAGGTAATTCTTCTCCAGAAGAATATTTGCCTGACAACATTTCGGTATACGAAATACTGCCGAATTCTTGAGCAATGTCTCCATTGCCATTATCGTTTTTTATGACATTACAAATATGTTCAGATGCTAGCGCTCTTTCATTCGGAAGCCATCCAAAATTACGTTGTGTCAAAGTGCCTATGATTAGCTCTTGTAGTGATGAAAATTCACCATCTGCATGAAACAACAAATAATCTTTATCAACAAACGATGAGATCAATTGTGGAGAATTTCTAACTGTCACAGTTTGCTTATCATTTCGCGCCGAAAGTGGACTACGTGAGGCAAAGTCTGAGTATGCACGCATTCCTAATTCTTTTTGATTGAGATGCTCATCAACCATATGACACGTTCGGCAACTAAATGAGCTTCCTTTAAATGGACTTGTGGCAAATGGAATTTGGTAAGGAGGCAAACCAAAAAATCGATATGTTTTATCTAATTTAGCGTCACCTTGTTCTAGTGGCTGATTATAATCGCCACCTTGATGAATATACTGATAAAAGTACTCTGCGAATCTGGTTTCTAGAAATAAACGTTCACCATGGAAAACTTCAGCAGGTTCGAATTCTTCTTCGCTTGCAGAGAGAATATGAGAGAAAATTAGACTATTGAATAAAAATATTCGAATAATCGCTTTACAAATAGAGGGTAATTGCATCATCGCTCTATTATAAACGACTATGGTAAAAGACGTAAAAAACTCCGATCAAATTCTTGGTCGGAGTCTTTTTGTTTAAGTTAGATTAAATTATAAGCTACGGTACAGGGGTAACAGGCTTTTCTACAGTCGGGTATTTTAATTTGACTGCATTTCCCAGGTCTTCAGCATGTGGATTAGTTTCCCCTTTATTGGTGAGATAGGGGTCAGTGTAAGTTCCATATTCACCGGGTTGTAGTGTGTATGTGACTTCTTTTTCACCGAGGCCAGCATTAGCCAAATATTTACTTGGATTATCCCAACTTTGACCATCTAAATTTGCAAAGAATTTTATATCGACTAATACTCCATCACATAATGGGGTTATTTCTTCGTAATTAGTAGGCCAACCCGCAGCGCCAGTCGTTTTTGGATAATTACTCCAATCGCCACCTTTTAATGGACAGGCGCCACCGCCACCAAAAGCGGCTCGATTTGGATGATGCACACCATACACGGGTAAACCTTTTGCGGCTGCTACTGTACCATTTTCTAAATGAAATCTGGGTTCGTAGGTGACTTCAGTTTTGACATCTTGATTGGTAGATTTTACATGCTCGAAATATTCACCATCGGGGCGCACATATTGAAAATCACCATTATCAGGATTATCGAACACCGCGGTGATGAATAAGTATGGCTCGTTAAAGAAAGGGCGCTCAATTAAATAGAATTCAGCATTTGTTTTGCTTACATCAACCGCTTGCCAATCAACAGAGTTTTCATCTTCACCGCCAACATTAACCCATGCTTTTGCATCAGGGAATAAGTCAACACGAAGCACTTTGGTATAAAGTTCATTAATATCAAGGCCTGCACGCTTTCCTAATGGGCCAATTTTATTTGCACCTGGCTGATTGAATGAGTAATCCACAGCTTTTCTTGCGTAAGGATATTGATTGGCCGACATAGTGCAATAGAAGTGAGGTAAATCGATCGCTGTATGATTATCATATTTGCCCTTGTACTTTGGATGATTAATAGGTAAATCAATAAAATTAAGACGACCATCTTCCGTTACTTCTTGGTGAGGATGTTTGTAACCATCCCAACTCTCTTCAGGTAGGTAGCTTGCATAGTCTGACTCAATTGTCGCTAAATTGTCGTTGCTAAATAAATCATCCCCTTTCATTAATCCTTGAGCATCTTTTCTTTTGTACTCACGAATCGTGCCATTATCTTGCACGCGCCATAAACCATGTTTGCCTTCACCTATCATTGTCATTGTTTGTTCTACAACATTAACGAAGCGATAAGTATAGTTAGTATTCATGTAACCTGAGAAAAATGGTAAATGTGGGACTTTAGAATGAGTCGTGCTAGGTCTGCCTTGACCGACAAGCAGTCTTTGTCCGTCATGATCAGTAATTGCTTGATCACTTGTGTAGTAGTAAGGGTCACCTTTAGTGAGATCTTTAATATGTTCTACCTCATCGGCTTGCAGACTGATACAAGCAACAAGTGTAATTAAACAAAATATATTTAATTTAAAAGCATGTTTATATTTCATTGTTCATTACTCCAATGTTTCATATTAGACTAATTAAATTTCGCCAGAAGCTCTTTGCCCGCAATAGAATCCAATGCCATAGGATTCGGACGTAAAAGTTATTTTTGCACCTTTATCAAAATAGACAACATCACCTGCTACCGCGTTAAATGACTCACCATTTTCTTCTGAAATTGTCATTTCTCCATCAACAATTATTTTTGCTTCATCATATGTATAGGTGTAATCAAGAGGATTACCTTTTTCCATTCTGAAAAAACCACATGAAATAGGAGAATCTGGATCATTTGATGACACAGTATCGCTTAAAAATGCATTCACTCCTTCAATATTGAGAGAGCTGAGATCCATCGCTTGTGCGTTTTTGAATATTTTCATTTTATGGGTATGTTCATCAGCAATGGCAGCACTAGTAAAAACAGCAGCGCAGGTAGATATCAAGCAGGTAAATAGTAAATCTCTTGTTGACATGTAAGTCTCCTAAGTGAGAATAATTGATTTTATTTTACACTTAAGATAGTCGTAGAAGTGCTTTCAAAGAGCAATAAGGAAAATTCCCTAATGGAAGAATTTTATTAGGGTGATATAGAAAATTTATTTCATCCCAGCCAGGGAGCGCATTTTCTAATTAGCTCTACTTGATTTGTTACATTTAACCTTCTTCTTGCATCTCGTAATTGATTATCAATCGTTCTGACGGATTTACCCAATTCATCTGCAATCTGTTTATAACTCATGCCTTTTGCCGCCAGCTTTATTGCTTCCAGCTCAGATTTGCTAGGTTTCTTGAACATTTGGTGAAGTGTTGGGTTGTGCCAATAATTACTAATTCCTGCAAGAGGGGCAAAAAATGTTGTGCAAAAGTGATGCATAAACTCTACTTCATGTTGCATCCATGTGTGATGCTTTTTACTATGATCAACACATGATATGCCGATTGGTTCTCCGTCCCAAACAAGTCGTTGCATCATCATAGATTTACATTCAACTTGAAGTAATGGGTCTCGTATTCCTTCTAGTAGTGGATTATTTTCAATATCTTCATATTTGACAGGCGTATCTTCTTGCCAAACCTTCTGTATTGAAGAGTGTTGGTTAGACATAACGAATGTTTCTAATCCAGGTGCATGAGAGTCAGGATTACTATAGTCTGATAAAGGGGAGTAATTAATATCAGTTGGTGTTGCAAATCCTGCGTCAGCTCTACATACATTAAGTGACCTTCCCATGAATTCTAATGCTATACGTACAGTATCTTTTGGGCTCTCAATGGAAATGATCATGCGTGCGACACAATCGAGCATGTCTGCAGATGTATTATTCTCATTGGCATCAATAAAGTATGACTTTAAATCTTTAATTGATGGTTGTTCTTCTCGGTACATAATTGAATAAAGATTATTTAACGGATTTCTATTATAATAATTGTATGAATTGGATTTATGCCATCTTTGCTACCGTTATATCTTACACGCTTTTTTCATACTTTGGTTTGAGAACTGGTGCTGCTTCGACATTTAAAGACGCTGCTTTATCTCCGTTTACTAATATTATTGATTTGGCTTTGGTATTGACGGGGAGTGCAGGCTTTGGTGTTGCCACTTATTTTGCTTTGAAAAGCTCATCTTATGCAGTACCAATAATTATATCTTTAGGTCTGATTGTGTCATTTATATTTGCGACAATTTTCTCTGATGGAAAAATTACTATTGAAAGACTGGTTGGGTTACTTGTGATTGTGCTGGGTATAGTATTAATCAAATAAAATCATAGCTTAATAAATTTCTAATAATAATTTTTTACGGGTTGTTGATTAAGTGTGTCTCTAAAAACTCTTTAGTTTCAGATAGCGCTATTCGAGCCGCTTTCCTATTATATTTGGCTACACCTGTAGGTTCGCTGCACGCAGATAGAACTTCGCTAATATTTTTATGAGTTACTTCAGTATTTTTGTATTCTTCAATGAATTTGCCTGGTTTGTATTCTTGTATTCGACAGTGCTTGGGAACTTGTGCATCCATAGTTAATGTGAAAGGAATTGGTATTCTGCCAAGCGTAGGGTGATCAAATGCATGGCGAGCATCTGGATATTCTTTTATTTCAATATTCGATTTATCTTTGTCGATGAGTGAGTTTTCTACAAGATCCGTGCAATGTTTAATTGGAGTGACAATATCTTTACTGCCACCTTGAATTAAAATTGGTGCACCAGTCGTTTGCATTTCATATAAATGAAGTCCGCACCATGGGTAGTAAGCGATATGGGCTGCAAATTTTAAATCATCAATCGATAGTAAATGTTGAATTTTATTCATTGCAGAATAAAAGGCGGCGATACCACCTTTAGAAAATCCCATGACAGCAACACGATTCGCATCGTAATTATTGTTTTGATCGATATATTTGAGCACAGTGTAAGCATCATTAAGCATCGAGGCACTAGAGACGCTTGTTTGATTGAGTGATGTTTTTTCTACGCCTCGAGTGGTAAAGCTATCAATAGTAAAGGTCGCAATTCCCATAGCCTTAAAGATATCTGCGTAATGTGATTCTTGACTGCTCAACCCCCATGAGCTGTGAAGTAAGATCACGGCAGGGTAAGGTGGTTTAAAACGGGTGTTCTCAGGGAGTGTAAGCCATACGTCTATTATTCGTGATGGTGGGAGAACTTCATGGCTAGCGAGTAAGTTATCGATAAATAGGAAATCTGCGCTTTCTACTTGAATTTTTTCGCTAAATTGCTTAACTGGCGCTGTGCCACAAGCCGAAATTATAATAAGTAAAAATATGCTGAATTCAGTGCGTAACATGGTGTATATTCAGAATGGATTTTAAGTTCACGCAGGAATAAAGTTGTCTTACATGTTGAATATATTCAATAAATAAGTTGAAAATAGACAATATAGTTAAAGTGATTATTAGTTCTGCGATGTCATTAAGTGCTTAACGTTTGAATACTAATGTTAACCTACAAGAAATATATGTAGTAGCTATTTATCATGCCTATTAAACTAATTTTCATAGGTTTATCGATCATCACGCTGCTACCAGCGTGTGGTGTATCAAAAGGACCGCTTTTTGCCCAAGGTGAAATTGCGGGTGAATTGATTAGCGCTGAGATGGATTCTCCCATTGCTAAATATTCATTGGCTCCATCAGAAGATGAGCCCGCCGAGTTAAAAAAGCATCGAACTCATCTTGAGTCATCTATTCATTCCATTCCTACTTCATCTGAATTGCAGTATTTAGTTGATCAGGGATCACCTGACTTTGCGAGTATTATATTGGCTCGAGCACTCCTCAATCAGGAATATAATAAGCATTGGCAAACACAGTCGTATCAGCTTAGTAAAACGATAAGCTCTAATGAAACTAAGGAAAGACTCACTGAGACATTTGAAACTCACCATGCTTTATTGATCCCAGGGTGGCATTGGAAAACTCGTTCAGATACCGGCGCAGATTTAGAATTTCAACGTCGTATTCTTGCTTCATTTGGCCTCCAATCAACGCTTGTTGAAACGAATGAACATGGCACCATCGAAGAAAATGCACGATTAATTGCGGCAGCTATTAATCGTCTAAGTTCATTGAATAAACCTATAGTCATTATTAGTGTGAGTAAGGGTGGTGCTGAAACGGCCTATGCTTTAGGTGCAGAATTAGATAATGAACAGGCAGCTTATATTAAAGGCTGGTTAAACATTGGTGGCTTAATTGCTGGTAGCTCATTGGTAGATCATTCAAGTCACGATCCAAAACGCTGGTTGCGTTCAATTGGTTTCTCTGAAGATACGCCTGTGTCAGCATTTAATGGATTAAAAACACATGTCGCTTCAGCGCGCTTGGCTGAATTGAATTTTCCAAATGATCTAACTGTTATTAATTACGTGGGTGTACCATTTGCTAGTTCTGTGAATGAAAAAGCTAAGTACAGTTATTCCTTATTAGCGAAGCAGGGACCAAATGATGGGGCAGCACTAACCCAGGAAATGCTAATGCCTAATGGGGTTACTGTGTTAGAGATTGGATTAGACCACTATATGAGATCTAGACGAGCAATGAATAGAGCAATTTCATTATTATTGATGATAATGGAATGTGACATGGGTGCTATATGCGAATAAGTCTAGTAACTATAGTCTTTGCTGCATCATTGCTAAATTCAGTTCTTGCGGATACTGAAAAACTATTTCAATGGCAAGCTTCTGAATCGTTACAACTAAGTGCACCATTAGCAAAGAAAATCCCTTCAAATGAATATGTGACTTTGAATGGAATGCTTAAGCTATCGGATGTGGTAAAAGATAAACCGTTTATTATTGCTGTACGTGATCCTGACTGTCCTGTGTCGCGTCGTTATGCGCCTTACTTAAAAGATTTGCAATCAAAAAATATCGATATAATTTATTTGCTCACAGGGTCGTTAGCTACACCAGACATAGCAAGGAGAGATAAAGAAAATTATGGTCTTGATGGCGTCTATATTCTTGACTCGGATCGTAAGCTAAGTGAATGGTTAGGAGTGCGTACTAGCAGTGAAGTATATCTTTTCGATGAAAACACAAAGTTAAGATATCGTGGTGCCATTGATGACCGTTTTGGTATTGGCTTTAGTCGTACCAAGGCAACAAAAAAATTTCTAGTCAATGCTTTAAATTCTGTGCGTGCAGGACTTGCTGTCGATATACCCATGACTTCCTCACCCGGTTGCTACGTTAATCAGCCGGTTATAAAAGAGGTGGCTAATCATGTCACTTGGCATAAGCATGTGAATCGCTTAATGACTGAAAAATGTAAAGTTTGCCACCGAGTGGGGCAAGCTGGTCCATTTCCATTGCAAACCTATGAGCAAGTTATTCAGCGCAAAAGCATGATTCGTTTTGTTTTAAATAATAAAATTATGCCGCCGTGGTTTGCCTCTGGTGATGCTGATCAATGGGTAGGTGGACGTCATCTTGCCTCGGTCGATCGTCAGATGCTAATTGACTGGATAGATTCTGGTGCGCCAGAAGGTGATATTAAAGATGCTGCCACCTCGCATAAATGGTTTGATGGTTGGCAGTTGGGTGAACCCGACATTGTGTTAACCAGTCCTCGTGTGCTGGATATTCCTGCTGAAGGAGAAATAGCCTATGAATATGTCAGTATCCCAACAGATTTTGAGAGTGACCGTTGGGTGGAAGCGATTGAGGTATCTACAGATGTTCCTCAGAATACTCATCATATAATTTTATTTGTGTTACCTCCTGATTCAGGTCCGATACAAGAGAAAATTCTACCTGGTATAGCTGCTAAGACAACATTAAGTCGAAGAGAGATGCATTTGTTAACGCTGCGAGGTTTTTATGGGGGGTATGTTCAAGGGTTACCTGGAGTGCGATATCAGCGTGGTGTAGCAAAGTTATTACCCAAAGGATGGCGCTTATTGATGCAAATTCACTATGAAGCAAATGGCATAGCTAAAGTTGATCAACCACGTATTGGCATTCAATTTTCACAAAAGACTCCTGAAAAAATAGTAGAGACATTGGCAGCAGCAACCAAGAAACTTACTATTCCACCAGGTGCTGCAAAACATAAAGAAATGGCAGGTCATACATTTAGAGAAAGTGGACAAATCTATGGTTTTTTCCCACACACGCACTTAAGGGGAAAAGCATTCTCATATACATTAAAAGAGCCAGATGGCACGGAAAAAGTATTATTAGATGTGCCTCGTTATAATCCAAATTGGCAATACTATTATCAGCTTAAATCACCTATACATGTTCAAGCTGGGTCAACACTCATTGCGAGTGCCACCTACGACAATAGTAAAAATAATCCGAACAATCCTGATCCGACAGCTGAGGTTAATTTCGGTTTAAGAACGCGCGACGAAATGATGATAGGTTATTTTGATTGGGTTCAATCACCATAACTTTGCATTCTAATAGTCAATTTCTATTTGGCTTGATCGACCATTAATTTGGTTTTTTCCTCTACCTCTACTGCTGTATCAATTAGGCTTGAATCATTAGATAACGCTGAGAGCATTTCTTCAGGTTTTATTAAACCGATTTTAGTTTTGTTGTCCTCAGTGTAGACTGAAATTCTGCAAGGTAAAGCCATATTTAAACGCATATCTGTGGATAATACTTTTGCGGCTTGTATTGGGTTGCATACCTCAAAGACTTTACAGTTTTCCTTGAAATCGACACCTTTGCTGCGCAGTGTATTGCCTAAGTCATGTATATGTAACACGCCAAATCCATTTTGTTTGACAGCAGCATCTAAGTCATCTACTGCTTGATCAAATGGTTTGTCTGAGTCAACGATATAATACATTTTTCACCTTTTATACTAATGATTATTTTTTAAGAATAATAAATGTATCGACCAAATGATTAGTTGATTTTAATCAATTTATTCAAAAAGAGAGCATACAAAAACGAATGCTTAAAATATCTGTATGTTTAAATAGTGCAGGGCATTAGTATTAAATAATGCCCTGAATCTATCACTATCGAATATGCCTTACGTTAGGCTGTCTATTTTAGCTTTTGGTGCATTCGTTTTGACACTCTTGATGCCATTGTCACGCGCGCGTGTTGTGTTGTACATTTCAGAAGTACCAACTACTTGGCCATTGAGTGCTTTTAGATTAAACATGTGTTTACCACTGCGAGAAGTCTTAGATTCAAATTGTTTGAGAGCTCTTGCATTTTTTTTCACAGATGCGATGCCATTATTACATCCTGCTCGACTTTTATAACCTTGACTAGCAAGAATGATTCCACCATTACTGGCTTTTAACCTAAATCTAAACTCACCTCTTTTATCTTTATATATTTCAAATTTACCGGCCACTGAAAACCTCCTGAAATTTAATTTATTGTCGAATATGTACTAGATATAAATATGAGGTAAATGTCAAACTTAATTGCATTAATTCACACGATAAATGATTGTTGCGGAGTTGAGATAAGGCTGAGAGTTATAAGCGCAGTTGCGCTGAAATAAGGCGGCATTAGAACTCTTGTTAATAATGATTAGTGGCACGCTAAGAAGGATGATATATAAACGTGGTGATTATTTTAGTGGGTTTGTAATCTTATTTGCTTGAGTTTTCTTTCCAAAAAGGCACCATTGCACTCCAAATGCCATCTTTTTTTAAACGATGATAGACCGCTGCTGCGATATGTATGCCTATTAGGAAATAGGTAGTTATCACAGAGATCTCATGTAATGCGAGAACAATATTCATTGCTACACCATGTTTGATTCCGACCCAAAATAATCCGCCAATCATTAAACCGGTGACTGCAATCATTGATAAACTTATATACATCCCAAGATGGGCGAGGCGTGACATGATTTTCATTATTTTCGAGGCATTGCTTGGCAACACTGTAGGTGTAGTTGCTCTCATATAAACGTAGCGTACGATTAACAGCACAAGAAATATTGAAGCAAAAATCAACTCGAATTGAAGCAGTGCAAAATCTTCAAGCTGTTCAACTTCATCTAACTGTTTTGTTAGCCCATATATAAAAACACCGATGAATCCCCAATGTAGGAATTTTGCGATCCGGCTATGTGGAATGATTTTCTGGGAGGAGATTTCGTTAATAGAATGTTGCGATAGGGGCATTGTTTAATTCTCGGCTAGTGAAGTACTTCATCTTATGGGTCTTCATTTACATGATTTATGACAACCCAAACGCCGATTTTATCCATCAACAATCAAAGGAAGGACTAGATAATCATAATTTGATTAAACCCAGTCCTTCTTAGAGTGCTTTGAGTAAGCTTAACGCTTATCTGCCGTATACATCAATGCCAGGAAGTGGACGATGGTATTGAACAACTTCTGCATATTTCTTAGAGGCTGCCGCAATGCCTTTTGCGCTGTCGGCAGGTACGCCTGCTTCTTCAACTGCATGTAAAAATGCAATGGACGCCATTAATGCATGTTGAGGTTGAATTCCTCCTGTCGCACATAGGCGCCAACCCATATCCGGATAACCAGGGATTGCAGCGGCTTCGACAGCATGCTTGAAGAACATAATGCTTAGCACTTCCATGATCTTCTGCTCACCGTATCCTTCTGGTGCTTTAATTGCGGTAACAGCATTTGAAGCAAGGCTCTTATCTTTTGTTACTAAGTCAAAGCCTGCTCCAAGTACCGCAGCACGGTAGATTTCAGAGCATTCTTTATGACGTTCACATACGCGATCAATTCCTTCAATAGCTATGCTGTCTAACGCCACGGCGAATTGTGCATAGTTACTTGGTGTTTCAATATGCAGACCATGAGTGTCCATCGCTTCGATAATTTTACCAAGGTTCAAGTAGTGCTGTGATTTTGCTTGTCCAGCTTCTTGTAACTGTTTCTCAGATTCGTGAATCTTTGCGACCGCTTTAGGGCTTAAGGTAATCATGCCGATACCTGGAGTCCCCATAATCCCTTTTTGGCTACAACCCACGAGCATGTCGATGCCCATGTCCTTCATAGAAACTGGCATGCTGCCAATAGAAGAGATTCCATCAATTACAAGAAGTGCAGGGTGGTTAAGTTCATCTAACATATCGCGCAGTTTCTTAGGATGGATTGTGACGCCAGCAGCTGTCTCGTTTTGAGGTGCCATAACCATCTTGATATTGTGGTCTGTGTCTTTCTCTAAGATTTCTCTCGCTTTTGCATAGGGTAAATCATCACCTAGATCACACTGCAAGCGAATGGCTTTTCTGCCAATATTTTCTACGCAGTTGCCCATGGCCATACTGAACCAGCCAATTTCCATCGTCAGGGCGACAGGTGTATCCGAATCTTTTTCATCAGGTGTGCGACATGATCCCGCCGCCGCTTCTGTCGCTGATGTGCCAGAACCGGTGAAGAAAATAGAGCGACCACCTTCTTGCATACCCACCATTTTTCCGTATTCCTCACGTACTGAAGCAAAGAATTTGGCAACGCCAGGACCACGCATCCCCCGAGTTTGATTAGAAGAGAATTGAGTAACCAATTCAGACCCAAACGCAGGCCCAGGTGTTACGTTGATAATTTTGTTATGCGGTGACCAGACATAAGATTTTTCATTAATAAAATCGACATCGGATGCTTCCATCTGATTCGTTTCGATAAGACGTCTAAGTCCAGATAGTGGAGAGATTAATTCATTCGTCATTTTCAAATATCCCTATGTATTTACTCAATTTCGGTTCTGATAATTAATAAAGTGCTCAAAATAAACAATGCATCCACCAGAAAGGGCTTAACTGTGTCGATAACCTACCTAAATAGGTAACAAGCTGCGCATAGCCTTCTGTGGTGTGTCTGTATTCGGCCAATTTTCTCAACCGGCGATGTTATCACACAAATCTTCGTGGAAAAGTAGGAAACCTATACAAATTGAAGGAAATACTGTAATTCGAGAGTTAGATCAAAATATAGTCAATTTTTACGCGCTAATTACTGATTTGCTACCCATTTAGGAACATAAATAGACTTTATAAAGAGGAAGGAAACAAAGAAATAACATGAAGGATAAGATAAATCTCATTTATCCTTTAGTCTCTTCAAGATGAATGGAAAAGTAGTGCTTTGTACAAGCATGCTAAACACCACCACACCGAAGACCATGGATTGTATGACCCACCAATAATCTAGTTCAGTCGGCAAAGAAAGCACTAATGCGATGGCGATGGCCCCGCGTAATCCACCCCAAATGAGTAAGATTTGCCATTCTTTAGTGATCGGGTCAATAAATTTGGTGACATAGCTACATGTGCTAATCGCAATGGTCCTCGCCACCAGAGTCGCTACAATGGCAATAATCATGGCTAACCACATTTCCTTAAACATGGAGAAAGTTAACGTTAATCCCATCAACATGAACAATAGACTGTTGAAATATAAGCCAAGCCAATTCCATGTGCCGGTAATCCCTCGTGCAACAGTATGTTCCACTTCACTTAAAGTCATTTTGATAACAATGGCTGTCATCATGACAGCTAAAATGCCTGAGACATGAAGCAAGTGCTCAGCAACATAGAAACTGGTAAAAGCAATGAACACTAAAATGAATTGACTTGCTGATGAATCTTGAATGAATAGGACCAAACTTGAGCCAAGTAATCCAATGATTGCCCCAACAATTAATCCACCAAAAAAGACAAGTAAAAAATAGTTGATACCAGTGGAATGATGAGCGTCATTAGGAATAATTAACGCTAATATTATACTAAAGAATACAACGGCGGTGGCGTCATTAAAGAGACTTTCACCTTCGAATAAGGTGGTGAGTGATTCTGGTGCATTTAATTTTTTTAATTGAGTGCTTACCGCAACAGGATCAGTCGCAGATAGTATTGCCCCGGTTAATAAGGCGGCCATCCAGGGAAATCCCGACTCTATACCCACACCAATAAATATAAGCCCGGCCGAAACAAAGCCACTAATCAAAACACCCACAGTAGCAAATACTAAAATCGGTATTAGCCATTGTCTTAGTGTTTTTAAATGTAAATTCCAGGCAGCCTCAAAGATTAACACCGGTAAAATAAGGTAAAAAACAATATCATGAATATTGTTTGCTCGAATGCCCGTATCAAAATTAAAAGTGACGATTGCAAATCCGGCAATGACACCGGCAATGGCGCATGCCAAGGATTGTTCTATTCTAGTTATTCGATGGATAATTATCCCAACCAATGAAAATGCTGTGATTGCAAGTACTTGCCCAACGAGTGTCGTTATCGTAGTAATCATTCTAGCTAGGATTAATTTAATTGCTTGATGATGTTATGACCGGATATGAGGGGGTAGTATTACACAAGCGACTAGGCAAGGTGAGCCAACCAGCGGCATTGAAGTATTGCAAGATGATATATGGGTTACTTAATAATTTAATGCGTTTGAATAAATGGAGGCGACTATACTAAATTAAGCAAGTATTATTTTCCATAAACTACCTTAATAGTAATTAGTCATGCCTCCATTTGTTCGAGCTTAATTGAACTGCAATGAAACTAAGTATTAAATGTGATTAGAATAAAATTTCAATCAAAAAATATTCAAAATATTTTCTGATTGTTTAATATCATCGCTAGATATATAAGTTGTACATATATTATTTTGGTCTATAGATGGTTTATTCTTATTTGTATAATTGAAGAGAGTCAGTATGAATAGAAAATCGATAAAATTGATACTTCTTCTATGTGCCCTAATTATTTTGGGGTTTATTTCATGGGGTCCTATTATGAGTAGTGTGGAACAACCTAAGTATCAAGTTCTGTCATCTGAACGCAACATTGAATTTCGAAAATACAATCCAAAGATAGTGGCAGAAGTAACAGTGCAAGGAGAACGAAAAGAGGCAATTAGCAAAGGGTTTCAATTGTTAGCGGATTATATATTCGGTAATAATATAAAAAGTAGTAGCATTTCGATGACAGCACCAGTCACGCAGAAACAAAACCAAAAAATTGCAATGACATCACCCGTGAGTCAACTTGAAACTAACAGCGGGTGGTTGGTTAACTTTGTTATGCCGGCTGAATATTCATTAGAAACTCTGCCAAAACCGAATAATAACAAAGTCCTTCTTAAAGAGATTCCGTCAAAAGAATTTGCTGTCATTCAGTTTTCAGGCACGAATACAGATAAAAATATCGCTTCACATGAAAAGACGTTGTATGCATATTTAATGGATAACAAAATTGATGTGCTCTCTGCGCCTACCTATGCATTTTATAATCCTCCTTGGACACTTCCACTTTTACGTCGTAATGAAGTGCTCATTGAGATTAGTCCGCGCAACTAGTAATAAAATTTAAAAATATTAGCTTGGGCATTGTGTTTGCAGTGCCAGAGAACGTATAAGTTATTGTTCCTACAATGGTATCTCGATCTAACTATTAATATGCAATTATTATTTTTAGTGATAAAAATTTAATGTAAAGTACGAAGATCAATCATGATCAAATAAGAGATGCTTCAATGCCAATTGATTTTAATCTCATGCATTTAATTTATGTAAGTAAAGCGATAGATGATTTATCTCAGCAAGAGCTAAGCAGCATACTCTCATCATCACAGAAAAATAATTATCGATTGAATCTCACCGGAATATTAATTTTCAGTAATGGCAAGTTCATGCAGTTTCTTGAAGGCACTAAATTTAGTGTGCTGAGAACATTTGAGTCTATTAAAAATGATTTCCGTCATCATGATATTGATGTTGTCAGGCGATCAAATATATCAAAGCGACAATTCGAAGGCTGGTGCATGAGGTTGACTAACACTCATGAGATTTCAGAAAACTCAGGACTGATATTTGAAAAGCTATTTTCTGTTGAAGAGATGACAGAAGATATCAATAAGCTTGCAGTTGAATCTAATGCGTGGTTGTTAGCATTCAAGCATGCTAATGAAGTAACTATTCAGAATTAACGCCTTTGAGTAAATGATTAGTTAATTGGCTAACCCTCGCTCAATAATAGACACTATCTTCTTGTTGTATGGCTTAATTCTGGGACCAATCTCGGCTACAAGATCTCCATTTCTATCAATAATAAATTTATGAAAATTCCATGTTGGGTAGGTGCCTGATACTTCATTTAGAGCAGTAAAGAACGGATGCTCATCATTGCCTTTGACTTCTGTTTTTTCAAACATAGGGAATTGAACGCCATAAGTTAAACGACAAAAATCTTTAATTTCTTCTTCTGTGCCAGGTTCCTGACCAAAAAAATTATTTGAAGGAAAGCCAAGGACGACTAAACCTTGGTCGCCATATTCTTGATATAATTTTTCCAATCCATCATATTGTGGTGTGTTACCACACTTAGATGCGGTATTAACAATAAGAATGACTTTTCCAGCATAAGCCTCACAAAGATTAATTGTGTCTTCTGAAGCTAATTTTTTGAAATTATGATCTAACAAGCCATTTTCACATGCCATTGCGTTTAAACTCATTAGCATAATAAAAATAATTGATAATACTTTCATGATTTGAAAATCCTTTGATTCTATTTGGAAATATAATTTTCCTGGCAATCTGTTAAATGGGGCAGTCACTTAATGCGACTTTAATTTACGCCTGAGCAAATATCATGTCTACATAGTCCCTTGTTTATGATCTATAAATAAATTGTACAAAGTATTATCACTGAGTAGTTATCTTGATAAAATTCTGCAAATACAATCTTAAATAATAAATTTCCATACAATTATTGTGTGACGATAGATAATGTAATTGAGTTTTAAATGAATAAATAAATACTATGAAGAATAACTTAACTATATGGTTAGCCTATCTAGGGACAATTCCCTTTATATTAAGTGCTGTCCTGGTTTTACAGGACAATGAAGGTTTAATGTCTACGAGCAATCTCACGCATGTCTTAAATTCTTATGCCTTAATCATTGTGGTTTTCATGGCAGGTGTCCACTGGGGATGTTATTTGAGTGATGAAAAAAGTCATTCAATAAGCTTATTGCTTATTAGTAATGTCATTACGTTGATAGCTTGGTTTGCATTTTTATTAACGCCTTTTATTATTACCTTGCTAATCTATTGCCTTGCGTTTGTAGTATTGCTATTCATTGATTCAAAATTACTGTCTCTTGACGTGATTTCTAAAGAGTACTTTAAATTGCGCTTAACAATCACATCAATTGTTATAATGTCTTTGTTGTTAGTGGTGTCATATAGCTGATTTTTCTTTGCTTTAATAGATATTTTATAAGCCAATTAATTCTGCATGAACATTCTGTTTTGTAATCACATCAAGTAACTGCTTTGAAGTGACTTCATCAGGGTCATACTCGACTATTATCAAATGTGGTTTGTCGTCATGATAAGATGCCGCGTCAACTCCGACGTGCTTTAGAAGTAAATCTCTTAAAAATTCACGTTCTTCATGATTTGTTTCAGGATCGATGTGAATTAAAACGTCTACCATTTTGGTTTCCATATTATCACCTCTTAAATTTGTAGTCCTATAGTCAAGTGTATTCTTGCTATTTAAACTATATATTGACTTACATCAATTAGATGTGATCTTGTATTCGTCCACTAGATGATTAAGGCTGCTTCTGGGTATTCTTTTGCGTATAAAATATTAAAAATATGTTGTATGTGAGTTTATTGAATATAATGTAGTAGCTTTAGTCCTCTTAATTTTTTTCTTTTATTTAAATAAATTCGTGTCAATCCAATCAGGAGTAACCCCAACATACCTAAACCATAATTTATATATTCCCACTCTTTTTTTTCTTGTTCGTTTAATGTCGTTAGCGTACGAGTGAATCTAGAATGCTTTCTTAAAACACCAAGAAGACTTTTGTCTTCTAGTGACCAATCGATGAGATTTTGCATTAATTGAACAGGGCGGCGATATTCGTTTCGTAATACTTGAGACATCTTATCTAAAAAATTATCTGTAAATAAAGCACTAGATCCTATAACAATTAATTTGGATGGTGCCTTATCATTACCAAACATTCCTTCTATCATTGTGCCTAAAAGTTGTGGTGACTCTCCATTGATTTTTGTTTCAAAGCCCGAATCAGGATAGGTTTCAAAGTCAGGTATTATAGATTTACTACTCGAAGACCAGCTTTGACTGGAAGAAAGTAAGAGCGGTGTAATGGTTCGATTTTTGTTTTGTTCATAATCGATGATAATTGGTGAAGTCCATGGGACATAAATTTGTCCTAATTTAGCTGTAATTCCACTTTCTTCATTTAAACCTTCTCCTCTCACATCAATAATGTATGGATAATTGACTAAATTAGTTTCTCGAATGAAATTCCCTCCTATTTTGCGTGTCACGGGTAATGAGTATTGACCGTGTTGATTGTCCAATACTAAAGAATCACCAATGGTTATTCCTAACTCTGCTAGCCAAGATTCTAATCCAGATTGAACAGGATAAACTTCTGTGAAATAGCTAACATTGACATCTATAGAAGAAGAGGCAATTAATACATTGCCACCATTCATTAAGAAATTCTGAATGGCACTAATTTGTGTGGGATGTAAAAAGCGCGGCGCCAATACCATTAAAAAATCAACTTCGTCAGGTACGTTACCATCACGTAAATCAACATCGATTATCTGGATTGATTGTTGAAGTGCTTTGCGAATAATCGAAAAATGTTTTGGAATGCCAGGTGACTCACTTATTCCTGCCGGTCCTGGTGTAGCAATAGGTCTCATCAGTGCTACTGTCTTTATCGAGTCAGGTAATAGATTTTTATAAGCAGAAAAAATGCTCTGACTAATGATTGATTTATCTGCATTACTAGAAAATGAGACGGGTACAGTTTTTTTACCATCAGTGAGAGTAAAGTAGAACCAATAGGGACTCGCGAGAGGGTTTTCACTTGCAATGGGGCGGACTCCCACTTTGTTTTTTAAATATTCTTGTGTGAGTTGATCATCATCGGGGTTAATCAGCAGGAAATCAAAATTATCATTGGACTGTTTGCTAAAGGTTAATCCCATTTCTTGTATCAGCTGTATAATCTTTTTATGACTATCTGGTAAAACTGTTGGCGTTGATACATAGCCTGATAATACAATTGGGTCAGTAATTGAGTTAAAAGTATCAACTTGTCGTTTTTCTTTGGCCATCACAGACCGGATGGTGCGTGTTATTTGATATTCAGGATTATTTAAGTCGACTTCATGTTTGCCAGCGCTTGATTTTAAGTCTACAAGATCTTTGTAGCCGAGGACTTCGTATTGATCGTTATATTCTATCAATACGTTAAAATAAGTATTGATCACTGAAGCTTGGTATTTACTTTCACTATGAAAAGAAACAGGTTGAATACCATATTTTGTTCCAGCTTCTTGTTCAAATTCCGCATCATATAGTGGATCAATAAATTCAATCTGAACATTGCCTTTGCCCTGAACACTATATTCATTAAGCAAATCTCGAATACGTGGAACCAAGGGTGAAAGCAGTGGGTGAGTGCTGTTACTAAAATATCCGCGAATCAATAAAGGCTTATCCAATTCGCTTAAATTGTCTTTTGTTGCGGACGATAGGGTATAAACATTACCTTCTGTCAGATCAATTCTTGCTTGTGTAACCAGGTTAAGTCCTAAATTTAAAATCAGTAATGTCGCTACTAATAATATTATGCATCGGTGCCTGTATAGGGGTGCACTATTAACAATATTATTTTCGGATCTTAATGATTCGACTTTCTTGTAAGTTAATACTAAGAAAAAGATCACAATTGTTAGATAGTAGACAATATCTCGCAGATCTAATACGCCACGCGTAATTGATTCAAAGCGTGAGCTGGTTGCAAGTGCATGTAGCCATTCTGAAATGTTGTATGTAAATAAATTTGTCACTGTGGAAGTGCCTAATGCATATAGCAAACCCATAATGACAATAGAGAGTATGAGGCTGACTATCTGATTTTGTGTTTGAGATGAAGTCCATAATCCAATTGAACAATAGCCCGCCGTTAAAAATAAAGCGGCGATATAACCGCCTAAGACTGGGCCCCAATCAAGGTCACCTAAGATACTTGCAGTCATAGGCAAAGGAAGCGTTAAACCTAGTGCTACAACGACTAAGATAAGAACAGCAAAAAATTTTCCTAAAATATAAGCCCAGGGTGAAATTGATGAAGTCAATATCAATTCTATCGTTCCAGATCGTCGTTCTTCTGACCAACTGTGCATGGTTAATGCAGAGACGAGAAAAATAAATAAAATAGGGAACCAGCTAAAGAGTGGTCTTATATCAGCAAGATTACGTGCAAAAAATGCTTCAAGCCAAAAAAAAACGACATAAGCTGAGGCTAGAAATATAGTTAAAAATAATAATGCGGCTGAAGAGGAAAAATAGTCTCTCAATTCTTTTTTTGTGATAATCCAGATATTACGCCACATGATTTGCTTTATCCTCAGATGTGGTCTGTAACGCATAATTGTTCTTGAACAACGTTTCTAAATCTTGTCGTACTTGTGTCATTTCATATAACTGAAAGCCTGCTTCAATAATCTTATGGCTGACTATGTGCGTATCTGACATATCAACATCAAGTAAATAGTGATATTTATTTTCTTTCTGTGATTGTAATGTAATGTCATGAACGTTATTCAGGTCAGCAAATAATGTTTTCATGCGTTGTTCATTTTGATCAACAGTGATCAGTAACCCTTTAGGTTGATCAAGTTGATCGAGCCTTGAATCTGTTGCTATTTTTCCTGAACGGACAATAATGACACGATCACATAGCGCTTGAACTTCTTGCAATATATGTGTTGAAAGGATAACTGTCGACGTTTCTGCGAGCTCTTTGATTAATACACGCATATTTAATGTCTGGGTAGGGTCTAAGCCATTGGTGGGTTCATCTAAGATGATTATTTCTGGCTGATTGAGTATTGCATTCGCAACACCGACTCTCTGTCGATAGCCTTTTGATAAGGTGCCAATGGGTTGATTCGCTTTTTCATTTAAATTTGTCCGTTGTATAACCTGATACACATGGTCGTCTATTTCATCTTTACGTATGTCTTTTAGAGAGGCTTGGTATAACAAAAATTCGACAATGGACATATCAGGCCATAGTGGGCAGTTCTCGGGTAAATACCCCATTTTTGATTGAATTAATCGTAAATTACTATCTTGGTTAGAGCCATCAACAAATATTTGCCCATAGGTGGGTTCTAAATAACCCGTCAATAGTTTCATGATCGTTGTTTTGCCAGCACCGTTATGTCCAAGCAAGCCAACTATCTCACCATTGCCTATAGAAAAAGAAACATCATCAACCGCTTTATGGTCATGAAATTGTCTTGTGACGTGTTCAAATTGAATCAACATAAAATTTCGCTATACGTTGCCAGCTTAAGTAAGAATATATCGACTATATAGTTCGAATATATCGCGCAATATTGAGCGTTATAAAATATAAATTCTAACTAAATCAAATGAATTTGCAATTAATCTAATAACATTCACTGTCAGGTTTAACTGATGTTTAAGATATAAAATTACGATTTGTCGAATTAACAATGATTGGATTATCATATTTGTATGTTTATTAATACTAACAATAGAATCCTAAGTGCTTATTCACGAATAGAAACTCGTAAAATAGTTAATAATCATTTACGTGTCTCGAGTGTTAATCATTCATATAAACCAATCTTTGATAAGCGTCGGCAGACTGATATTGAGTCGCTGTTGCTAAGCCAAATGATGAGGGTAAACTTAAAATAGATAAGCACTAACAGTTTATAATTTACCCTGATGCATCTAGGAGATTGTGCCAAGCATTGGCATATATGCTTTATCTAGTTCAAGCTTCAACGTGGCAATCTCGGCTTTTAACTCTACGTGTCTTAGTTTTACTTCAATACACTTGTTATTTGATTCAAGAGATTCATTGAAATATTTCAGATACATCGATTTATAATGATTTAGTTGTTGATCTAAGGGGGGAGGCTTCTGTTCTTTCATGGTGATTACTCTAATTCATTATCTTGATTGTTTTTATTATCCCGCAGTCTTTCTCTATACTTTTCTCTAGCATCTTTCTGAAGATCTTCTATTTCGTCTGTCTCAGCAATAATTTCTCTGTCTAAACGACATTCCACTTTTATCAAAGTGAGAAACATATCAACAGACATAATAACGGAGATGTAGCAATGTTAAAAGGTGAGCTTTGGGAAGGGAATGAAAATGCTGGTTTAGTACATAGCTTGCCACATGTGCCTGTAGATGGTTCGAGACTATTACTAACTTTGGATTTTCTTAGTTAATCAGTAATATTACATTTTTTGACTTCTTAATATTGCCTATTCGAATACTAAGGAACTATAGTAGAATGAAATAGAAAAAGTCATTACTCATAATGACTTAGTTGTCATAGAGCAGCGTGTAACAAAAATTTCATATAACAGTAAAATCCATACAACAATTTAGACATAAAGTATGACTCTTAATGAATATTGAATTAGTGAGGAGAGTTCTATGTCTAAAGAAGTAAAACAAGATCTAAGTGATAATGTCATTTGTAATGAGTCTGACAATTTGCCATTTGCCAAGATTTTAGAAATCCATTTATCAAGACGTAATATATTAAAAGGTGGTTTAGGTGCGGCATCAACTGCTTTTTTTGCAACAGGATCTGTTGCAGCGCTTGCGGGTGCTCGTGAAGCTAAAGTTGGTTTTACGCCAGTCACGATTGCTGAAGGAACAGGCCCATGGCCAAGCATTGCACGTGAATATGATTGGGATGTACTCATTCCCTGGGGTGAACCACTAGAGCCAGGTGGCCCAAAATATAATTATCCACCCAACGCTGCCGATCAAGCTAAGCAAATAGGTATTGGTCATGATGGTATGCATTTTTTCCCAATAAAAGATTCAAATAAGCCACGTTGTGGTTGGAATGATGATGACGACTGGGATGATGATCTTGACTGGAGTCAAAATACAACGAAAAGTGCATATCGACGTGGAAACAGAAATGGCGTGTTATGTATTAATCATGAATTTGGCATAACCTCACATGTGTTAGGTAAGCCGGCACCTGAGAGTCTTGAGGATGTGCGAGTGATGCAACATGCGCATGGCGTATCAGTTGTTGAACTTAAAAAACGTCAAGGACAATGGCGCCAAGTTAAGAGTGATTTTGCAAGACGTATACATGTTAATACACCTGTCGAGTTTAGTGGGCCAGTTGCAGACTCAGACTTGCTTAAAACACCTAATGGCAACATTCCTTTGGGGACAGTCAACAACTGTGCCAATGGCTATACCCCTTGGGGAACTTACCTCACATGTGAAGAAAACTTTAATGGTTACTTTGGTGCCACGAATCAAGATAACACTTGGGTAGCAACACCAGAACAAGAACGTTATGGTTTTAGTGATGGTGGGTTTGGTTATGCTTGGCACAACTTTGATAAACGTTTCGATTTATCAGATCCTGAATTTCAAAATGAAGAAAACCGTTTTGGATGGATTGTTGAAATTGATCCTGTCGACGGCACATCAAAGCCTGTTAAACGTACTGCACTCGGCAGAGTAAAACATGAAGGCATTGCGCTGACAGTGGGCGCAGGCGGTCGTATTGTCGGTTATATGGGAGACGATCAACGCTTTGATTACATCTATAAATTTGTCTCAGATGGAAACTGGCGTCAAATGCGTCGTGAAGGTAAAAGCCCATTAGATCATGGAAAGCTTTACGCGGCTCGATTCAATGATGATGGCAGTGGTGATTGGTTAGAGCTGACAATAGATAATCCAACCATTGCACAACGTTTTAGCAGTCAAGCTGAAGTGCTTACTTATGCGCGTATAGCCGCAGATATTGTCGGTGCGACACCCATGGATAGGCCAGAATGGACAACCGTTGCGCCTAATGGCGTTGTGTATTGCACATTAACTAATAACAGCCAACGTACAGAAGCTAATACGGCTAATCCATTAACGCCTAATGCTGATGGTCACATCATTCGTTGGAAAGATAGCAAAAAACATACAGGGACTCGTTTCAAGTGGGATATCTATTTAATTGCCGAATCAACTCATGGTACTGAAGATACATTCAGTGACCCTGATGGATTATGGGTAGACCCTGATGGGCGTTTGTTCATTCAAACAGATGGTGGGCAAAAAGATGGGTTAAATAACCAGATGTTAGTATCAGATATACGCACAGGTGATTTACGTCGTCTATTTACTGGCGTCACCAGTGACGAGATTACGGGAATTACAACCACGCCTAATCGTAAAACCATGTTTGTTAATACACAACATCCAGGCAATGGTGATCCTACTCGAACAAACTTTCCTGCACCCTTTGACGGTGTCACCGTGCCACGAGATTCAACTATTGTGATCACTAAAAAAGATGGGGGAGTTATCGGGTCTTAATTTTCTAGAAATATTGTCTGCCTGATTAATAAATGCCACATCACATTAATTGAGCAAAGAAATAATTTATGTGCCTCAAGGTATTAGTAGATTCCTTGAGGCGAATTGGTATTTATAACTAGAATAAATTCTGATCATAGTGAATTTGGTGGAGATTGTAATGTCATAAAATAGAGCTATCTAATTGAAATATAATAAGTTCTCGTATTTTATTAAACATTGTTTTCAATTTTTTTCCCTTAATGCTCTTGCTGTAAATATTCATTTGAATGCGTCTTTGTATATCATTTGTTAATGAGAATCATTGCTATTTGTTTATGTATTTGTTATGAATTAGAGCATATAAAAAACACAAATGACTATGAGTAAATTAAGAGAAATAATTTTAGTAAGTGCTTTGTTGACTTTGACGGGTTGTGATCAATTAAATTTGAATATTTTTAATTCGATTTTAGTTGTAGATATTGATGCAGTAGCAAAAGCCATTGGTAGGCAAGAAATAATGCAAAAAGAATTAGAAGCTAAAAATATAAAGTTAACGAAAGAATTAGAAATAATTGCATCAAATATAGAAGAATCTCTAGTAGAAGAGAAGACAAGATTAGGAAATGCTCCCTCAACTCAAGAGAAGCAAAAAATGAATGAATTAGTCACACAGGCTAGTCAGCAATTAACTAATAAAAAGCAGATTGCGATACAAAAATCAGAAGAATATCGTTCTGAATTGCTTCAAGCATTTCGTAATGAAGTTGGGAAAATTGCTCAGCAGATCGCTAGTCGTTCAAGAGGCAAACTAGTCTTAATGTCAAATAATGAAATGCTTTGGTTTGATCCAAGTGCTGATATTACTGATGAAGTAATTGCTGTATTTTGAGCGCGAGAAACTAATTTATCATTGGTAAACAAAGTAGAACGCGTAAAACCTAATGTTAAAAAAGAAAAAGCAATTAAATATCCGGATAGAATTATTCAATAATTACGGAGTATATTTTTATATCTGATTTCATTGCATTTATCACAATAAATTCTGTTAACGACTGACAAAAAATATATTTTGTCTTGAAAAGATATCTGATCGCGTTACTTAATTTGAGTTTATACACAAACATAAGTGTGGTGGAGGCGGTAGCTACTTAAGTAACTATCTGTTTATGCGAGTAAATTTCAAATCACTTAAATTTTTGTGCCCCTAAATATATCTTTGAAGTACCTGGCTGTAAGTAGCTTTCTTTGAACAGCTCTAAATGTCCTTGGACTTTTAATCTAATTTTAATGTTTATGTTAAGACATTTTTAGAAATCATAAGTAAATTACCTGTGTATTAACTACTAATGAATTCTAAGGAAGAAGATGTTTATACGCAGTTTAGCTATATTTTGTGCTGTATTTTGTATTGCACTTTCTCAAAATGTTATTGCTTTTGAAAAAGGGGATTTTCTTATTCGTGGTGGATCCGCTACTGTCAGTCCAAATGATTCAACATCTGATGTTGATGTTGGTGGAATGAGTCAGGGCTTCGACCTTAATGTACAG
>JBGCFN010000002.1:0-43037 GCA_045106935.1 Gammaproteobacteria bacterium
CGTACTCTTGCCCTTTAAGGTAAAAATCAACACTGTCTGCACAGATTGACGCTTGGCCGATTGCTGTTGTTAACAAGTGCGGACGAATAATATCGCCACACACAAAATGACCTTCTTTACCTGGTACTTGATAGTGCTTATCTGCATCAATTAAACCTCGACCATTATCGTAGGCTTCAAGACCTTCTAAATCACCACCTTGACCAATTGCAGAAACAATCAAGTCACATTCAATTTCATACTCTGTGCCTTCAACTGGTGTAGGACGACCATCTTCTAATTTGCACTTAGCCATACGTAATGCCGTTGCGCGACCTTCGTCGTTAACAATCACTTCAACTGGCATAACACCATTATCAATACGTACACCTTCATGAAGCGCATCATGAACTTCATGTTCAGCAGCTGTCATACCTTCTCGTTCGAACAATGAAGTTAGCGTCACTTCTGCACCTTCACGTGCAGCAGCATAAGCTGCATCATGAGCAACATAACCACCGATTACATGCTCTGGCGCTTCTTTCTTATCTAACTTAGAAATTTTTCCAAGACGACGGGCAACAGAGACAACGTCAATAGATGTATCACCACCACCCACACATACCACACGGTCAGCGGTTACTTTTAAAATACCTTTGTTAAACGCCTCCAAGAATTTAACACCAGCAACACAGTTAGGTGCATCTCCATTAGGAACAGGAAGACTTCGGCCTGACTGACAACCTAGTGCCCAGACAACAGCATCATATTCTTTCTCGACATCTTCAATAGCAATATCGCGACCGACTCTAGTATTCAGTCGTACTTCGATATCACCTAAGTCTAAAATTCTTTGGATTTCAGCATCAAGGAAATCACGCGGCGTTCTATAGCCAGGAATTCCATACTTAAACATCCCACCTAACTCATCATGGTCATCAAAAATAATGCTCGCATGACCTTTACGACGTAATTGATAAGCAGCTGCTAATCCCGCAGGCCCGCCACCAATAATTGCAATTTTCTTTCCACTTAATTCTGCCGGGGCTTCAAATTTAAAGCTTTCTTTAGTCGCAGTATCACCAATGTATTGCTCTACAGAGTTAATCCCAACAAAATCTTCTACATGATTGCGGTTACAACCGTCTTGGCATGGTGCTGGACATACTCTACCCATCATTGATGGGAATGGGTTTGCGTCAGTTGAGCGGCGAAACGCATATTCTTGCATAGTAATGCCTTCAGGCGGCTTCTCGATACCACGAACGATATCTAACCATCCGCGAATATCTTCACCAGAAGGACAGCTTCCTTGGCATGGCGGTGTACGGTGAACGTAAGTAGGGCATTTATGAGATGTATCTTGTTCAAATATTGCATCACCATAATTTCCCCACTGGTGATCACCATCATCGTACTTACGAAACGTAAGTTTGTAAGACATGTCATCCTTTGATGTAGCCATTACTTTGCTCCTAGTTACCTAATACTGTTTAATTTAGTTAAGCTGCTTCTTCAGCATCTTTTGTATCTTCTTCATCACTCTCGCCATCGGTTTGTCCGGTTAGAACAATGGCATTACTCACGAGCTGATGAACACTAACAATCTGATCCATTTGGAAATCGTAATATGGAAATACTTTTGAGAACTGGCTCTTACATATCGCACAAATAGCCGCCATATGTGTCACACCATTTTGTTCTGTTACTTGTTTGAGTGCCTGCATTCTAGGCATTGCCCCTTTTACACGCAGCTCAATCAAATCATCTGTTAACAAACCACCGCCACCACCGCAACAGTACGTGCCTTCTTTAATTGAGTGCTCAGGCATATCATAAAAGTTATTACAGCTTGCCTTAATAATATCGCGTGGAATTGTAAACTGACCGCCAGGTGTATCACCCATACGCGATGCACGTGCGACATTGCATGAATCATGATAAGTCAACGTCATGTGATCGTTACCCGACTTATCTAATTTAATTGTTCCGTCTTCAATTAAGCCATGAGTCACTTCACAGATATGCTGTGGGACTGGATAGTTTTGATCTAAGAAATCAAACGGGCCTGCTAATGTATTTAAGAAGCTATAGGCAACACGCCACGCATGTCCACATTCACCAAATACAATTCGTTTTACGCCCAGATCTAACGCTGCTTGACGAATTCGTAACGCCAACTTTTGCATGTTCTCGTAACTTCCAATAAACATTCCAAAGTTAGCTGCTTCACTTGCATATGAACTCATGGTCCATGAGATACCTGCTTCGTGAAATACTTTTGCATAACCAATCAAACCATCGATATGTGGTTCAGCGAAGAAATCTGCTGACGGTGTAATTAATAGTACATCTGCACCTTTTACATCGAGCGGCATTTTAACCTGGACGCCTGTTTCATCTTCGATATCTTCTTCCAAGCCTTCCAAGGTATCAATTAATGCTGGCTCAGGTAATCCCAAGTTGTTTCCTAAGACCTGTGCTTTTCCAATAATTTCGTTGCAGTATTTCTGACCTTTACCAACTGTATCCATGATTTCACGTGCAGCCATGGAAATCTCAGCAGTATCAATCCCGTAAGGGCAATACACTGAACAACGTCGACATTGTGAACACTGATGAAAATAAGTGTACCAATCATCAAGTACTTCTTCGGTTAAATCTTCTGCTCCCACTAACTTAGGCACAATTTTGCCTGCTAATGTGTAGTAACGACGATAAACTTTACGGAATAAATCTTGGCGTGCGACAGGCATATTCTTAGGATCAGTTGTTCCCAAGTAATAATGACACTTGTCAGTACAAGCCCCACACTTAACGCAAGAATCAAGATAGACAGATAAAGAACGATACTTATCAGTCAACTCACCCATTTTCGCGATCGCAACTTCTTTCCAGTTATCGACCAATTCACCTGGGTATCCAAGCTTAGTTTGAAATTCTTCTTTAGCCACATAGGGCGCACTATGAGCCATGGCATCTTTTTGCAACTTCGGAATAATTGGATATTCTTTTAGTTCCGGGACATCAAATTTAGCGGCAGCCATTATTCTTATACTCTTTTAATTATTTACTTGGAAGATTCCAACTTTATTGCCCATGCGGATATATGTCGCTTCTCACGTGGGTTATCCACCTGGTTACGAGTTGGGCTAAAGAATACACCCGGCGCGTGGAGCAATTTAGATATTGGGAATATTGCCATTAACAAAACTACCAATGACAAATGAATAACTAAAATTATATCTGTTGGCATGGTTCGAATGTCGAATACCATCAAGCCTAATAAGTATGATTTCAAAGTGACGATATCTGTATGTGTCACAAACGTCATTAATGCACCGGTGACGCCAATGCCAATAATTAGTAGCAACATTAGATAGTCAGAGGGTGCTGATATATAACGTACACGGTCTACGACAATACGCCTCAACAACAATCCACCCAAACCAACTAACATGGCGATTGAAGCATATTTACCAAATGGCTGTATCAACGCAACCCACCACCACACTGGATCAGTGAAGTATCGCAGGTGACGCAGTAACACCAAGAATAGTCCAAAGTGAAATAACCACCCGAACAACCAAATCCATTTATTAGATTTGAATAAACTTTCAAAGATAGTAATTTCTTTGAGCATACGAAACGCAACACCTGATGTGGTCGTTGGCGCTGGTGTAGTAGGTATTTTTAGTGGTGCAGGCGTCTTAATGTATTTGCGAATGCGATACGCAAGACCAAATACTAAGATAGCCGTTGCAGCATAAAATAATATGGCGAATAAAATAGACATTATAGAAAGTGTTATAGCGTAATCGTGAAAAAACCGAGCAAGTAAAACTTACTCGGTTTTTTCAACAAGCTAACTTATACGCAACCAGTTGGCTTAGGCAGACCCGCGTACTTACACGCTTGCTTTGCAGGGCCATAAGGGAATAATTCATATAAATACTTACTATTGCCTTTTTCTTTACCTAGCTTCTTACCAATTGCCTTTGTCAAAACACGTACAGCGGGAGCAATTTGATACTCTTCGTAGTACTCACGAAGGAAGTTAACCACTTCCCAGTGATCTTCTGTTAAAGGAGCACCATCAGCATCAGCCATCGCTGTTGCAAGCTCAGGTCTCCACTGGTTCAAATCTGCTAAGTAACCTTCTTCGTCAGTCTCGTAACTTTGACCGTCAACTTCTATTGCCATGTGTTGTATCTCCTATCGTAGTATTGCTAATCGCAAATCTAGATTCTTATGCATTGAACACAAGAACCAATAAACTTAATAATTATAGCCAGGCTTGAACTGACTCATGTTCTGTTGCTAGATCGACAAAGCCGCTGTAATCAACCACTTTAATACCGTCTACAACATTCCCTTCGCTTAATCCACGTGCTTTAAGATCTGGCCCAAGCACATAAAAAGAAACATTTGCCATAGCATCTGCAACGTCTTTTGAATGCTTAGTCCCTTTCATTGCTGCGACGACACCATCTTCAATTAGCAGAACTGAACTGCCAGCTTTAGCTAATCGCATGCATGAATCGAGTGAATTTTTCTCAAACGGACTTTTATTTACTGTATGTAGCATTGCCATATACTTAATCCTCTAAAAACTAAATACGACGTCTTGCTGATCAATAACTTCAGCAAGCTCTTCACGTGAAACTAGATGAATTGAGTTTTTTTCAGCCCAATCATCATCTTCATCTTCGTATTTTAAATCTTGTAAATCATCTAAAGATAAACCACGCTCTTCTAATGATTCTTTTTCGATGTAAATCTTTTTAATGTCGTAATCACCTAATGCTGAATAGGTAGGAGAGAAATTCTTCATTCCAATTTCTTCAGTATCCTGACCTTTCATTAACTGATAAACACCATCGTCTGCAAAAACAAGACTCACGTCTTGATCGAATGCTGCAGCAATTAATACAACCTCTAAAGATTCAAGCGCATAGATTGTTCCGTAAGGTGACTTACGGTTCATATACATGAATTTTTTTATGACCTGATCGCCGTCTTCCATAATAAATCTCCCTTAACTAGTCGCCAAACACGACCATACGGTCAGCTTGAATTCCAGCTTCGATTAACTGACCTAAGCCAGAAATACGAAACCCTTCTGCTACGTTGTTTGAAGTTTTGCCATTACGTTTAGCTTCATCTTCATCCAACATACCGCGACGTTGAGCTGCTGCTACACAAAGGACTAAATCCACACTGTGCTCTTTTGCTAACTCAGACCATCTATTAGGTATATGACGATCGTCCTGCGGTGGTACCGCAAGTGACGTACCATTATTCACGCCATCATGATAGAAAAACACACGGAAAACTTCGTGCCCTTTTTCAATTGCCGACTTAGCAAACTCAAATGCTGAATCAGACGCTTGATGCGTGTACGGACCCTCGTTGACTAAAATTCCAAATTTCACCAATAAACTCCCTTATCTTAGAAACGAATATGGGTTGAAGAGTTAAGACTACGACGAGCACCTCTCCAGTTATCGATATGGAACTTAGTAAATGGAAGTCCAGTTAACTCAAAGAATCGAGGCCAACCAACGCGTTCAACCCAATCGTTAATTCTTTCCCAATCACGTGCATCATCTTTATATGCAGTCAGTATGCGTTTTACGATCGCTGTCGCTTCAGGCCAACGTGGTGGATTGTTTGGAATCCCTGCAGCTACTAATTTTTGGAATGTAGGCTTGCCACGTGCATTAGAGTGATTTCCACCTACCCAAATTGCTAATTTAGAATGCTCTGCATCGTTAATCTGCATTGGAGGACATGGTGGGAAGCAAGCACCACAACAGATGCACTTCTTCTCATCAACTTCTAGTGAAGGCTTGCCGTTAACCAACGCTGGTCTAATTGCAGCGACTGGGCAACGTGCGACGACTGAAGGTCGCTCACAAACATTTGATACTAAGTCGTGATTAATTTTCGGCGGCTTAGTGTGCTGAACGTTAATCGCGATATCGCCTTGGCCACCACAGTTAATCTGGCAGCAAGATGTTGTCATATGAACACGGTTAGGCATGTTGTTTTCTTTGAACTCATCAATAAGCTCATCCATCATTGCCTTTACTACACCTGATGCGTCAGTGCCTGGAATATCACAGTGCAACCAACCTTGAGTGTGTGAAATCATCGCAACAGAGTTCTTAGTACCTCCAACAACAAAGCCTTCTGCTTCTAGAGCATCAATCATTGGTTGAACTTTTGCTTCGTCTGCCACCATATATTCAATGTTTGAACGAATAGTGAAACGTATGTAGCCATCTGCAAACTTATCACCGATGTCACAAAGTGTGCGTAACGTAAATACATCTAGAATACGTTGAGTTCCTGCACGAACAGTCCAAATTTGGTCACCATTCTTGGCTACGTGTAATAAAACGCCTGGACGTGGATGCTCGTGGTAATCCCATGCGCCGTAGTTTTTGCGCATTACTGGGTGCATGTATTGGAAGCCGTCTGGGCATCCTGATTCAATAGGTGGTCGATGTTCTATTGCCATGTTTTTTATGTCTCCGAACTAGAAACCTGCATTTAACATGCAGGCTTTAGTGACTTTATATAAACGTAAATTAAAATTCTTTATTTGAACTGAAGATTAGCTAGCTGCTTTTTCTTCTGCTTTGCGATTGAACCACTTTTCAGCTTCTTCGTCCCAACCATCCATACGTACATATGAACTTTGGCGAGGCTCGTTAACCATGTTTGGATCTACTTCTATTCCTACACCTTCAAGGAAGTTAACAAGACCGATTCGCTCAACCATCTCACCACAACGCTCGTGCTCTAGGCCATTCTCAGCCCAGAAGTCGATAGTCTCTTCTGCCATTTCAGTCAGCTTCTCGTAATCTTCTTCGGTGTCTAACTTCATGAATGGAACAACGACTGTACCCATCAAATCACCAATCTTAAGAGTACGCTTACCACCAATAAGGATTGTTGCGCCTTTGTCATCACCTGGTGAAAGTGCTTTCACCATGACGTTCATGCAATGCATACAACGAACACAGTTGCGATTATCAACATCCATAGTGTCATCATCTTTTAATGACAATGCTTTTGTTGGGCAACGAGTAACAACGTTGTCGATCACATACTCGCGACCTTTACGTGCTACGAATTTTTTAACTTCTTCCTGATCTACTTTCATGTCATCGCGCCATGTGCCGATGATTGCAAAATCAGATCGCTCAATAGAGTTCATGCAGTCATTTCCACAACCTGAAACTTTGAACTTAAACTTGTATGGAAGTGCTGGACGGTGAACGTCGTCAGTAAAGTTATTAAGAAGCGTACGATGAATTTTCATTTCGTCTAGGCCAGACATTTCGCAGCGCGCTGCACCGACACATGACATACCTGTTCGAACACATGGGCCTGCGCCACCCTAGTCCCAACCGTACTCATTAATTTCATCAAAGAAGTGTTGCGTGTTATCGGTAGAAGTACCAATGAACATAATGTTTCCTGTTTGGCCATGGAATGTGACAAGACCAGAACCCCATTTTTCCCAGCTATCACCAAGTTGGCGAAGCATATCAGTTGTGTAGTAGTTACCTGCTGGGGGTTGAACACGAAGTGTATGGAATTCTCTAGACTCTGGGAACGCATCACCTACTTCAGAAAAACGAGGAATAATACCTGATCCGTATCCGAAGACACTGACTGTGCCACCTTTCCAGTAGCCTTTACGTGTTTCGTATGAGTGCTCTAACTGACCTAATAAGTCATTCGCCATGCCACTGATTCGCTTATCTTCATGTTTATCACGAAGACGCTTAAAACCTGATATGAAACTAGGCCATGGTCCATTTTCTAACTCATCAAGCATTGGGGTATCATGATGCTGGTCAGCCATTCTTTTATCTCCTATTCGCAAGTTATTTAATAACCTGGGGTTGTTTTATTCCACGCGCAGAACAGCCTAATCCACCGGCTGTGTATGGGATAGCAGTCTAGAGTTGACGGGTTGAGATCAAAATCCTACCTATGGGGTGCGGGGGATTAGCTAGGTTATCTCAACAGGGATATAGCGACATAAATTTTTATAATAGCCCTGTATTATCCACCCAACTTAAATATCATTTAAGGCATAAATAACAGTGAGTTATATAATTTTTCGATATATAACATTGGTTAAACGAGCTACCTGAAATTAATGGTACAGTTTATCTGTAATTATAGATAAATAAGTAAAACGTTAACCAGCCCGCAACTATATCAAGCCTATCCATAAACCATCATGCATAACTTTGAATCTGACTACACGAACTGGCGCGAATTTAAGTTAGGGCACCGTAGCCACCAAACTCGGTTGGAGATTGTCACTATTGCTGACCCCAATGCCTTATCCCAGCAAGAGATGGCTCATCTTAGCCGTCTTTGTGAAATCGACAATTTCGCAATCTACCGCTTCACACAACCCTCGCTTGCAAGCAAATCATCGATCCGTCAAATGGCGAACCAACTAGGGATGGTCTCGCTAGATCAAAATTTATGTGCAGATAATAACAGTATTTCTTCCTTACAAGTCATGGACTTAGGGCGTGCACGCGGCTATATCCCCTACACGTCTAACAAGCTTAATTGGCATACTGATGGCTATTACAATCCCATCAATGAACATATCCGTTCTTTTCTTCTCCACTGCATACAAAATGCACCATCTGGAGGAGAAAATATGCTTATTAATCATGAGCTTATATATATTCAGCTCTACGACGAAGACCCTGCACTCGTCTCCGCATTGATGCAGACTGATGCGCTCACTATTCCCGCTAATATAGAAAATGATATCGAAGTACGCCCTGCGCAAAGTGGCCCTGTATTTTATAAAGACCCTGTCACAAATGCCCTACAAATGCGCTATACCAGTCGTTCTCGCAGTATCGAGTGGAAGCAGGACAGCTTAATTCAGCGCGCAGTCAGTATGATGGAAGAATTACTCACTGATAGTGAATTCGTGCTTAATTACACTCTGCAACCCGGTGAAGGCTTAATCTGTAACAATATTCTTCATGGGCGAAGCGCCTTTACAAATGGGAATATTCCGCCACAACAACGAGTCATGTATCGTGCTCGTTCCTATAATCGATTATTTAGCGGTGAATAACTAAGCAATGCTCTCCCTAAGTGAAATCCTCATGCAAGACCACGGCATGCAAAGCTTTGAAGAATTAAAAGCTGAACTCGAAAAACGTGCTCAGCAAGGCGAAATTTTTTTCCAAATGGATGTCCGCCCTCCATTTAAAGATACTCCGGAAGAATGGGAGGAGATCCTCGAAGCCGTGTTTACTTCAGCCAGGCCTAACTAATTATGTTCTGGAATGATGACACGACTAAAGAAGCGGTCTATGAAGTCCCGGACGATATCGTCGACGTCAATTTTAAAATCAAGTGTGCGCAACTGCCCTTAGACCATGCACATCAACTTTCTGAGGCGATTATTCAACAGCTTCCATGGATAGCTGACTCTGAATTTGCCGGTATACACCTTATACATGGAGCTGAATCGGGTAATGGATGGATTCGACCAACAAACCCGGACGAACTTATTTACCCATCACGGCGTACACTTTTCACTATCCGTACACCACAAGAATATATAGATAATGTGCGCGCCCTGGATGGCACGTCTATTTATGTGTGTGACACACCAATTGAATTTTCAAAACCGACAATTCGAAAATTATCTAAATTAACCACAATTTTTGCTCGTTACGTCTTGGCAGATCAGATTGAGGATGAAAGCAATTTCTTAAATGAAATGGTTGAATTACTCGCAGAGAAAAACATTAGACCTAAGAAGATGATGAGTGGCCGCATGACAACAATGAGATTTCCCGATAAAACGCTCAGTGCTCGTAGCCTGATGATCGATGGCATCGATGTCACCGAATCAGTGTTACTACAGCAACAAGGGCTTGGGATAGGCAGAAAATTCGGCTGCGGGCTATTTTTACCTCATAAGGGTATTGACGCGGTCAATGAGACCCAGGAAAAATAACGCCCTGAAAATTATTGAACACATATATACAGTTAAGTTGTTAGGAGAATAAATTATGTCAATTGAAGTTGATGGAAAGTCTATTGAAACCACACCAAGCGGATTTTTAACCAATATTGAAGATTGGTCAGAAGCACTTGCTGAAGTCATTGCCAAAGAAGAAGGCGTTGAATTGACTGACAGACACTGGGACGTGGTCAAATACTTGCGTGATGAATTTATTAATAATGCAGGCAATCAACCCAACACACGCAACATGGTAAAAGCCATGACCAAACTGTGGGGCGACAAAAGCATTAATGCAAAAACACTTTATGACCTATTCCCTGGCGATCCTAGTAAGCAAGGCGGCAGAATCGGCGGTCTACCAGAAAGCCGACGTAAAGGCGGCTACTAGTTCACATACTCTCTATCGGGATACATATCATCCCGATGATTTGAATTAGTATTTCTCCACAGATTTGAAATTAATTTACTTTCGGAGGGCCCATGAGCTCTAAGCAAGACAAAATCAAAAAAATGTTAGACATGCAGAAGAAGTTCATTGAACTAGACCGTGCTCGCGGTGTGTCTGCTGAAGAATATTTCACACCTGAAGAAGGTGCTGAGTTAAGCGGCTATCGTGAAGAGTATTCAAAATTAGCCATGGACGTTGTCGATGAAGCGCACGAAGAAAAAGGTTCTCACGCTTAGTTCTACTTCTCATGCATTAACTCTAAAAAGCCGCGCTAGTCGCGGCTTTTTTTATGTGAAATTTTTTACCTCTAAAATATTTAAGCAAAACTCAAGCTAAACCCTATAACTTATTGTTATCTAATACTCTTACTCTTCACCGCCTCAATTTTGCCAGCCAATCACTGAAAAAACACAAGAAATTTCAATTAAATTTACCCACTAGTTCTCCTTTGAAACGCACAGAAGTGTGAACTGTTACACGAAAAAAATACGTAAATTTAAGCTTAATGTAACCTAACTTATATAGAATTTCCTTAAAGGAAAATTCCAACATTATGAGAGATGATTATGACTAAAGATGATCCGCGTCCTGTTGATAACATAGAAGAAGAATTCATTGAGTCATCGGAATCGATTGCTCCTGAAAAAAATTCTTTTGAAAATTCTGAACAAAATTCAGATTCGCTCAATTTAGAAGATATAAGAACTGCTGGCTTTTAAGTTAGCTTAACTCTTCAGACAAATAGAAACGCATTTTTCTATTTGCTTCTGTGTTGAGATGTTGGTTATCACTTAAGACAAATTTACTCGCAGCACCATACAACTAGCTGCGACACACGCATTCTATTTCTTTGGCTTTAGCTGATAAATAAAATTCATAAAAGCAGTTTCAGTCACATCAACCACACGCACATCCAATCCAGCCAATCTTCGATCAGGTCTTTTTCTACGCTCAATACTTTCGACTGTTTCCGAATTTAAATCACGCCGCTCTTGCTCAGCGAGTCTAGTATTTTTAGTTAAATCCTTCATGACACTTCTTCGAACTTAATTATATAGTTACTATAGTAGCTCTAAAACGCATTACTTTTTGCGAGCGAACTCACACAATTTCTGAATTTGCTAATACTGAACAATCGAATGAATTGGCACACTGGGCAATTTATCTCGACCCGCCAATGCACTTAACTCAACAATAAATGCAAATCCAAAAAGATCACAGCCACACTTCTCCAGTAACGCCACTGTTGCAGCAGCCGTTCCCCCTGTTGCGATAACATCATCAACCACCAATACTTTGCTACCTTGCTTGATCGCATCCTGATGAATTTCAAGTGTATCGGTGCCATATTCTAGCTGGTAATCAACCGCATGGACTTGTGCAGGCAACTTCCCCGGCTTGCGCACAGGAATAAATCCTGCACCTAAATGGTAAGCCAGAGGTGCGCCTAAAATAAATCCTCGTGACTCAATCGCAACAACATAATCAATGTGTTGATCAGAAAAATCATTCACGAAATGATCAATCACATAACTAAGCCCTTGGTGATCTTGCAACAAAGTTGTGATATCACGAAACATAATTCCCGGCTTTGGGAAATCCGGGATGTCCCTAATTAAATTTTTAAGATCCATAATATATTTTTAGAGTTCGCTCCATTTGCGCACTAAATTGACATACACCAAATCAACTTGCTTGGTATGCTCTTCATTAGGCTGCTTACGTAATAATTTTTCTCGCGCGCAACTTAATTGATACAGCAATGCTCTTTGTTCAGCATCTTTAACCATACTTTGCACCCAAGTTACTGCAACCATCCGTTTCCCTGATGTCACTTCAGCGACTTGATGACGTGTAGTCGCAGGATACATAACCGCATCACCCGCTGCATATTTAATTAGCTGCACACCATAGTCAGTATGAATTGATAGCTCTCCCCCTTGATACTCATCAGGCTGATTTAGGAAAACTGTCAATGCTAAATCTGAACGATACCTTTGTCCCGCTACAGAGGCACCCATGACAGGGTCATCAATATGCTCACCATAGTGCATGCCCTTTTGGTAACAGGCATAAAATGGGGTAGCCACTTTCAGAGGTAACGCCGCACGCTGATAGACTTTATGTCTGACTAAATTCCCCATCACCACCTTATTCAATGCATCAATTTTGGAGTCATCCGACGCAAGCTCTTGATTATTTTTAACTCGACTGGCTATTTGACCAGCGCTGAGCCGTCCATCGATATAATTGGCATCGGCTAGTAATGTTTTCACTTCGGTTAACTCTTTTGGGCCCAATACGTTTTTCAAATGAATCAGCACGATTTATCTCTTGTCCGTTATAATGATATTTTTTAGCTAAGGATTGCTGCCATGATACTTAAAGTCATCATCGATGAAAAAACAATTCCCATTGAAGTACCAGATTATATGCTAGTCGAAGCAGAAGAGTTTTTTAATAAAATGGATCTTGATATGGATGCCGGCTGGCAAATGAGCCGCGAGTGGGTAGATAATCCTGATAATGTACAGCGCTGTCAGATTGCAGCAGATAAAATCTTAACGTCCATTCATAGTGAAAATGAAAAAATGGCAACATTAATGGCTGCCTATATATTAAAGAAACTCCCAAACATCAGTTCGGTTGATGTAGATACTGAAGGTGACATTACACAAACTGCTTTTAATGAGGGCTAGCTGTTCCAATCAATGCCCGTGATACATTCGCTCTATTTCTTGTTCAAATAGCTCTTTTACTTTCTCACGCTTTATTTTCAAGGTTGGAGTTAACAACCCATTTTCGATTTCCCAGGGATCAAAAGTTGCGGTAATTTTATAAATTTGCGCATAACCAGGAAACTCATCCATATAACTTGCAATTTTATCGAGCAGCTTTGTCTTCACCTCTTCATCATGCAAATTATTTTCATCAATCTGATGCAATTTACATTGTTCTGTATTCAGCACAACAATGGCAGAAAGAAATGGCTTTCGCTCACCAATAACAATCGTTTGATCAAACAAAGCATCAGAACAAATGGCTTGCTCAACATCTGCCGGAGGTATTTTTTCTCCATTAGACAGAACGATAATATCTTTTACTCGTCCAGTAATATAAATAATATCGTTATCTATGCGCGCAATATCCCCGGTATGTAACCAGCCATCCTTAGTCAATACTTGACTGGTCGCTTCTTCATTATCCCAGTACCCCAACATGATCGAATCACCGCGTACCATCAACTCATCAACATCAGATAATTTCACCTCTACATTATCTAGCGCTAGCCCAACACTTCCCACAATATTCTTCTCGACTCTATTGGCAGAAATGACAGGTGAGCTTTCGGTCATGCCATATCCTTGAACAACATTGACTCCCATGCCAATAAAAAATGCATTTAAGTCTTTAGCAAATGCTGCACCACCGGCCACTGCAAACTTCAACCTCCCGCCCAATTTTGCACGGATCTTTTTAGCCACTAGCGCATCCAACAGGGGATGAATTATGAATGATGCTGACCAATCTCCCATGCCCTGTTGATAACAAAATTTTTTATACCCAATTTCATGAGCATACTTAAACAGCATTTTCGCTAATCTTGATTTGCGTTGAACTTGCTCATTGATCTTGCCATACACACGTTCATATATACGTGGCACTGATATTAAGATCGTTGGTTTAATTATTTGCAAATCTTCCGCGAGCTGATCGATTGAGCGCGTATATGTGATTTCAGCACCATGCAACATAGGTGCATAATATCCCGTGGTTCTCTCAAAGGTATGCGAGAGAGGCAAAAATGATAACAATTGGTCTTCCTCGCTTACCGGAACCGCACGACCCGAGTCTGCCGCATTGATTAACAAATTCCGATGGCTGAGGATGACACCTTTGGGTCGCCCGGTGGTTCCTGAAGTAAACACAATCGTTGCTGGATCATCATGCTGACAACCATCACACATAAATATATTTTCTTGATTATGTTTAAGCTGTGCATTTAACACAGGAAGATTTGCACTTCCCAATTCATTGATTAATACAATTTTTCTTAATGATTCAATTTCTTGAATAAATTTATTAGATAACTCAGATTGTTCTAGTGTTGCAATCAACAATAAGCAACAGCCGGTTTTCTCTAAAATATAATGAACATTATCTTCACGATCATTTGGATATAAAGGCACAGTGATAACACCTAAACCAGCCGCTGCTTGATCTATCGCTACCCACATAACACTATTGGGCAGCATCATAGCAATGCGATCGCCTGCCTTTATGTCTGATTCAATCAACCATTGTTGAATGGACGTTGCTAATGCTCTGGTTTCTGTCCAAGTATATGATCGCCAGTCCTGTGCGCGATGATCATACTCACAGTAAGCAGTTTTATTTGGCGTTAAATTAACACGCTCATCAAACACTCTTGCAATGGTAAAAGTATCTTCTGTGTAGGCTGAACGGCGAGTCATAATATTAAATTAAATTTGACTCCATGCAGCTGAAGCCTTGAATCGTTCACCACATTTTGCTTGCAGCTCATTAAGCCGGTCACGTAACTTCATTGGCTCGGCTGTTGTTGCATATTGAATCGGCCCACCGCGAAATGGTGCAAACCCAGTCCCAAAGATAACACCCGCATCCAACAAATCTGCATCTTCAACAAGGCCTTCATCTAAACACTTAACCGTCTCATTGACTAAACTTAAAACCAGCCGATCTTGAACTTGTTTATCTATCGCATTACTTGGCTTATTTTGCTTTGAGACTTTGCCATTTTTCCATTGGTAAAATCCTTGGCCTGATTTTCTGCCCAGCTCACCTTGCTCCAATTTATGTTTCAATCGATCAGACGTTGGCAAATCAAACGCATCTGCTAACACTTCACCTACATGACTGCAGATATCTAAACCCACCACATCAGCTAATTCAATTGGCCCCATTGGCATTCCAAAGTCGACAGCGGCGTGATCAATATCTTCTGGCGTCACACCTTCATCAACTAAAATGATTGCCTCCATAATGTAAGGCATAAGAATTCGGTTCACCAAAAAACCAGGCGATGATTTAACGGGCAATGGTAATCGACTAATTTTTTTAACAAAAATAGCGGAGTTATCTAACACCTTAGTATTTGTATTATCCGCATGAATAATTTCAACCAACTGCATTTTGGCAACTGGATTAAAAAAATGTAGCCCGACTAGTCTACTTGGATCTTTCAGTTTTTCAGACAATGCTTCTAACGGCAAACTAGAGGTGTTGGTTGCCAATATTGTATCTTTCCTTATCTTTGGCTCGATCTGCGCATACAGGGCCTGCTTTGCTTCTAAGTTTTCATAAATTGCTTCTATCACTACATCTGCTTCACTCACACCAATACCAAGATGATCCGGCATCAATCTATCTTTTGCAGCAGTGCATAAATGAGTTTCACGAATTTTTCGCTCAAACAAGGCATGCGCTCGTTTGATTGCTGGTGCAATATATTTTGGCTCACGGTCTTGTAATGTCACATGAAATCCTTTCATTGCACACCATGCAGCAATATCACCACCCATAATGCCAGCACCCACCACATGCACGCGGCGCGGTTCAAATGAGCCACTTTTTGCTAAGGCTTTCATCCGCTCTTGCAACATAAAGACACGTACTAATTGTTGCGTGCCCGGCGAATTTGTAAATAACTCAGTGACGGAATTGGCTTCTTGTATAAATCGCTCTTGTCTATTCGATGAAAAACCTTTCCAGCAATCAAGTAACTTAAATGGTGCCGGGTAATGCTTTTCATTCACACGTTTTTTTATTTGAAATCGCATAAATAATGCACTCGCCTGCTTTGCAACAGGATATGAGGCAAGCTTATTCAACCATGACGGTACATGCTTTGATTTCTTACTATTAATTAATGCCTGTGCAGTTACACGCATTTGCCGATGAGGGACTGCCGCATCTATCAATCCCATTCTTTTTGCTTGCTTTGCAACGACAGTCCGTCCAGCCAACATAAGTTGCAAGGCAGGCAAGTCACCGATCAACTCTGGCAGTCGAACGACTCCACCATAACCTGGATGAATACCTAAGCGAACTTCCGGCAAGCCTAATTTACATTTAGCTGACTTTTCCGCAACGCGGTAAGTACAAGCGAGGGCTAACTCCATGCCTCCCCCCAAACAAAATCCGTGTATTAATGCGAGCGAAGGAAATGGTAGATTTTCAATTAAGTCAAATACTGTTTGCCCAAAACGTAATTTCTCGAAAGCCGCTTCACTCGTCTTTAGCGTAGTAAACTCTGTGATATCAGCACCTGCTAGAAATCCATTGGTTTTTTCCGAGCGTATCACCAAGCCGGTTGCCTGAGAGGACTGCAAGCCTTCTAGCATCTCTTTCAATTCCTGCAAAACATCTTTAGTAAGAATATTTGTGCTGCCATTGGCATAATCGAGACTTAGCCAAATTATTTGCTCGTCGTCTGTTTCTATCTGCCAGTGTTTATACTGCTTATCACTCATTGAATTGTCTCCACAAGCATCGCACCACCTTGACCGCCTCCAATACATAAAGTCGCCACACCTCTTTGTGCATTCTTTTGATTCAAAGTGTTAATCATATGCAACACAATCCTCGCGCCCGTCATGCCAACTGGATGGCCACATGCCACCGCCCCGCCATGCACATTTAATTTCTCCTGGTCTATTTCACCCCAAGCTTTTTTAGTGTTTAATTTTTCTTTGCAGTAATCATCATCATTTAGCGCTGCCAAACAGGCGAGCACTTGCCCTGAGAAAGCTTCATTCAGTTCCCAATAATCGATATCTTCTAGCGTAAGCTTATTCTTCTTGAGTAATTTATCCGTGGCATGCACTGGACCGAGTCCCATTTCTGAAGGATCTAATCCAGCCCAATGACAGCTAGATAATTTTGCTAATGGAGAAAGATTTAATTGCTTGACTGCTTTTTCAGATGCCAGCATAAGCCATGCCGCACCATCACTAATTTGCGCACTGTTGCCTGCAGTTACTTTTCCATAGGGCTTATCAAATACTGCTCTTAGCTTGGCTAATTTTTCCATGCTTGAATCTGGGCGAACACCATCATCAACTTCATATAGATTTCCACGCTTATCGTATAGCGGCACAATTTCTTGCTCAAAGATATTGTCTGCTTGGGCTTGTGTTAATTGCATATGACTACGAATAGCAAATTCATCCATTGCCTCCCTAGTTATATTAAATCGATGGGCAATTTTCTCCGCAGTTTGGCCCATAGACATATTCACAGTAGGGTCAGTTAAACCACATAACAAGCCAATAATTGGCTTTAACAAGCTAGGGCGAAATTTAATAATTACTTGTAATTTCTTCTGCCATGTCTTTGCACGAGCAAGATCCGCTAACCAATGCACATAGTCTTCTCTAAATAGTAGTGGCGCATGACTCATCGCCTCTACACCGCCTGCTAACACTAAATTTGATTGGTTTAGCTGTATTTGCCCAATGGCACTATCGAGCGCTTGCATTCCAGACGCACAATTTCGTTGCACTGTCCAAGCGGGGATCGTGTCAGGCAAATCTAAACGCAAGCCAACCAAACGTGCAATATTTGCTTCATCAGCACGCGGCATGACGCAACCCAATATTATTTCATCTATTTTGTGCGCATATTCCGAATGTTTATGTATCAACGATCGTGCAACCGCCAATGACATATCAGAGGCTGTGAAAGGCCCTGGTCTTCCACGTGCTTTCAGAATTGGGCTTCGCAGTCCATCAATCACGTATACAGGCTTTCCACTCACGAGTGATTCCTCCCTTTCCAATATTCCGCAGCAAAATCATCTACAGCAAATACTTTTAGTCGTGCTAGTTGTGCGTTACGAATCACATCTGCTTCAGAATCATTAATCACGCCACATGACACTGCTAAATCCAAATCAAATTTTTTGATATTGCCTAGTCGCTTTGCTCGCTTAACTAATGTTTCTAATGGCGCAGCATTGATTACTTGTTGCAAGGCATCCTCTAGCCATACTAACGACTCATCAGGATCTTTAGGCACATAAATATCGCCAGTTAGTGACTCTCGCGCTTCTATATTATCTAAAAGCATGTCGGATATTTCATCATGCAATGTATCTTTACGCGGTATTAGTGGTTTACCTAACGGGTAAATAATCACATGTAACACATGTTTCAATATATTCCCTGGCAAGTTATATAGCAGTTCCTGCATGGCCAAATGGAATCCGCGCCCACATTCACGCATTGCCCAATCCACATAAGGCACTTCTTCTGCGGGTTCTCCGCGGTCGCGAAAATATTTAAGTACGACAGAAGAAAGATACAAATAACTGAGCATATCACCAAGCCTGGCAGACACATGTTCACGCCGCTTAATTGATCCACCAAATTTTGTTAGCGCAACATCAGCAACCAAAGCAAAGTTTGCTGACAATCGTGTTAAGCGTTTGTAGTGTGGCTCCACCGATGTGCTAAATGGTGCTTGCACCCAATGCGCTTTAGATAGTCCCAAGAAAATACTACGACCAATATTTTTAATCACATGAGCAACATGATTCCATAAGGCATGATCAAATTTCTCTAAAGCAATATTCTCATCCGGCTCTGCAATCGCTTCCATCTCTTTATACAGCCAAGGATGACAACGAACCGCGCCTTGACCAAAAATAATCATGCTTCTCGTGAGTATATTTGCCCCTTCAACAGTGATCGCAATAGGCACCGCTTTATATATTCGCGCGATATGATTACGCGGACCAATACAAATGCCTGATCCTCCGTGAATATCCATGGCATCATCCACCACTTGACGCATGCGCTCAGTTAAATGGTATTTGATAATAGCTGAGGCTACCGATGGTTTAGACCCTTGATCCAAGGCAGCTGCCGTGACTGTTCTAGCGGCATCCATCATGTAAGTGTTACCGCCAATTCGGCCCAACACTTCGGAGACACCTTCAAATTCTCCAATTGGCATTTTAAATTGTGTACGTACCCGCGCATACGCCCCTGTATTTCTACTCGAAAATTTAGCTGCCGCCGTAGCTAAGGCAGGCAAAGAAATTGCTCGCCCATCAGCCAACGATTCCATTAACATTTTCCAGCCTTTACCAATTTGTGCTTGCCCGCCAATTATCCATTCCATTGGTATAAACACATCATCACCTTGGGTGGGTCCATTCATAAAAGGTACATTTAACGGCATATGTCGATTGCCAATAATTACGCCTTCAGTATCCGCGGGAATTAACGCCAGCGTGATACCTAAATTTTCTTCGTCTCCTAAAAGGTGATCGGGATCCAATAATACAAATGCTAGACCAAGCAATGTCGCGACAGGCGCGAGCGTGATATAGCGCTTGTCCCAAGTCACTCGCATACCTAATGTTTTTTCACCCTTATATTCTTGGTAACACACAATGCCACGGTCGGGCATACTGCCTGCATCTGAGCCTGCCTGTGGTCCAGTTAAAGCAAAACAAGGGACTTCTTTGCCATCGGCTAAGCGCGGCAGGTAGTAATCACGTTGTTCTTGGGTGCCATATTCTAATAAGAGTTTCCCTGGGCCCAATGAATTCGGCACCATGACCGTCACACCTGCCGCAATCGAACGACTGGCTACTTTCATTACCATGCAGGAATGTGCATAGGCGGAATACTCTAAACCACCGTAAGCTTCTGGAATAATCATTCCAAAAAACTTGTTTTCTTTTATAAATTCCCAAGCCTGCTGAGAAAGATCAAAGTCTTCATTCGTGATTTTCCAGTCATCCAACATGTCACATAATTGTTCGACGGGGCCCTCTAAAAATGCTTGCTCTTGTTCTGTTAATTTTGCCTGCGGTGTATCACGCAAAAACCGCCAATCTGGATTGCCTGAAAATAATTCTGCTTCCCACCAAGTGGTGCCTGCTTCAAGCGCTTCTCTTTCTGTATCTGAGATGGGTGGTAACACCTTGCGAAAAACATCAAGAATACGCACAGTTAAAAACTGCCTACGCAAAGAAGGCATAAAAGCAATAGCTAATGCAGCAATTAACACCAACCAAAAAATTGCTTTAATCAAGACTGGCAATGAAGATATAAAACTATAAACTAGCAACACTCCGGTGATCGATGCAAACAAAGATAAAGTCGTTAGATTTGCATATATCAAATATGACATAGAGCCAATGAGTAGCACTAGTAGAAGTAGTTCAATCAAAATCACTTGCATCACTCAATCCGCCTTTTTATTTTCACTCTATTAAGAATTTTAATGTCACTTAACTTATTGACTCTTCCGACACGTGTAATACATCGTGTGCATCTAAATATTTTTGTGCTTCCTCAGTCACAATTCCACTTTCATCCCAAGGCAAGTTTCGATAAAAACCTAAATCATCTTTCCCTAACAATGGATATTTTATAATTTCAAAATAAGGCGAATAGTCAAAATCTCTTGGTGTAAACAAGCGTAGATTTCGTTCTTTTAATGTAAATTTCTTATTCTCATCTTGAAAGATTAACGGCAAAACTGGAAACCGGACTGATGCGAAAGCACTTGCAATCATGGAAGAACACACGACCTTTGTCGCCTCTTGAGCATTATGCTCAAACAAACTTGAATGCCATCGTCGCGGCATGAAGGTCCACCAAGGAATTAAAAAACGCGCTAAATCAAGCAACTGTCTGACATCGTATTCCATCCCCAAAAATGAAGTGGCATGTGTGATTACCTTATTAACATCTCCAGGTGAGATGCCTTTTGGTCGACAGATACGCGTATGAAATTCCTCATAGTATTTCAGTGGCGTGACAATTGTCCCTTGACCTAATTGACTTTCAATAACCAACGGCTCGTCTGGAGGGCCATCATAATGCTTCATGATCAGTGACTTGGCTGTAGGATCTTGAATATCATAAAGACGCCCAACATACAGTGCTGTGTGGCTCCATGAGCTTTGTGTAATCACTTTGATAACATTACTGACGCGAAATCGCCCTTCAACCAAAAGCACATCTGCTGGCCGAATTTCAAAAACCATTCGAGAGAAATTAGTCGGAGATAATGCCTCTAGATTTGAATCAGTTAATAGTATGCCTACCGCTTTATCCCAAGCCCATCGTTTTATTCGTTGTAGCATGGCCGGTAATTCCTCAGATTTACAATGGCATTATTGTATATTTCAAATCGCGAACTATTTCCAATCCAGTATTAACATGATAGCAAGCGTCTGATATCAGTACGAACTTAAATTTATCTTCACAGTTAACAGTCTGACCGGTATTAGAGCAATAGTATTTCTATTTGACACATTCAATCGCACTTATATGCATCCGTTTAAGCAATTAGTGAAGTTTCCATTTTAAAATGCGGCAACAATAACTCAGTTTCTACTTCACCTATGATTTCAAACCCTTGTTTCTGATAAAATTTCACTGCATGGGCTCTAGCATTTAACCAACACTTAACAGCTTGATGATTAGCGGCATAAGCCATCAGATCCTTTACAATCAACGCACCAATTCCTAAACGCTGATAATGGCTATCTACTGCCATGTAACGTATGCGCATTAAGCTGTTTTCTTGTGGTTGAATACTTCCGATCCCCACGAGTACATTTTCGCTGGTCAATGCCATGCGGTGATAAGAAATACGATCAAATTGATCTCTCTCGCTACCGGCGGGAAGATTCAGAGGCTGGCGTAACTGCTCCCAGCGAAATCGATAGTAACGATCAAACTCGTCCTGAGACTTAGGTGACGTCAGTACTAATTCTAATCTATCCAATTTAAGCAAATACTACCCATGTCGTCGCAATATACTTTACACCGGACTCCAATGTGACTCCGCGATGCTCATGCGTCCAAAATGGAGGAAATAAAATCAACTTGCCCACTTCAGGCTTAATTTTTATATCTTGAAAAGAGAATTCTGTTTCTCCACCTGGGCCTGCCACGTCATTTAAATACCATATTGCAACTAATTGGCGTTGGCTAAATTCATGGCTACCACCATCAATATGCCAATGATAATGCTCGCCAGGATTAGTGCGCTGAAGGCCATAACCCATATCTTTAAATGGCCCATTAAAATAAGGGAACTGTGCGCGAAACTCTCTTATAGCAATGCCTAAAGATTTAAATAATGTACGGTCTACGTTATGCCAATGCTGTTTGCCGCTCACGACCAAATCAGTAGACTTTTTAATGCTTCTATCTTGATCTGCTAATTGGCCAATACGACCTTGATATTGATCTTGCGGATTGGCCTCAAACCGTTGAACAGCATCCTCACAAAACTCTGCCGCTAAGGCATTTTTCTTTTCAAAAATAAAACTATTTTCTTTCACTTCACGAATGGTGACTAACTTAGATTGTCTTGATTCACTCATATCTAAAATTGATTGTTTTCGATGTACTGTTCAATGATTTCTTCTGAAGCATTATCGGCATACATAAATAATACTTGCTGACAAAGATTAGCCCAATGTGTGGCACTCAGTGATAACCACGCTTGCAACTTCATTAGGTTACCATCCTCGCACCATAACTGATAAGTTTTCATAAAAGATGGACAGAGCTGTCGTCGCATTGGATTAAAATTGGCAGCATAAAAATGTATTGAAGCAATTCTATTGTCGCCAAAAAGGACAGGCAATGTTGATATGGAATCAGCATACAAGTCCTTAAGCGCACGTAGCATTAACTCTAAACGCGCGTTTGACACATTCAAAAGCAACTGCTTCCACTGGTCGCCTAAGATTTCTCCAGCTTTAAACTCGCCCTTCTCATGCAAAATGATTGATTGCAACTCCACCTCTGTCATTTGATCCAAGGCAGAATTTATGTCGCGGTCAAACGTATAAAATGAAAATGCACGACTCGCAGCATTATCAAGTTTTTGCCATTGCCATTCCTGTAACTTTTCCCACAACATGCGACGAATCGCTTCTTTACGAACAAAAATATTATTCTCTAATGTCATTGCTGGGGGAGAGCCCAAATCTCGCGCGCACTCCTGGGAGGAAATCACCACTTGGTAATTCTTATATGATTTTTTCTGATCTAACTTGGCAAGAAAAAAATGCGGCACACATCGTGCGCCAATACCACCACTATAGACCATCGAATGAGGTAGCAATGACTCATTTATCGCATCAGTATCAAATGGATGAAACGACTGGCCATCTATTTGAATAGGCCTAAATGATTGTTTTTCTAAGCTTGTCCATAACAATTCACGCTGCGTCACCCATTCCCCTACCTCCTCCTTCGACATCGTATCAGTGCACTGATAGCCTTTATCCCAGCGACAATATTCACGCATCTTCATCAAATAAACACACATGGTAAAATTTCCAGCATGCTTAGCATCCGCAATATTGCAGTTATGCTGAACGACTTCGCAAAGAGAGTCTGTAATCATTGATTACCTCTGTATAATATCGATATTCATCTGGACCAGATGTTACCTCAGCGTATTTCTGAATTCATTGTTCATCACCGTAAAACTCATAGGAATAATAAATGGCAAGACTCAAAGCCAAATGGAATCAAAAAAGTCGTGAGCGCACTCCAGAACAAATTGCTTCTGCTGTGGGTTTCAATACCTGGCTATTAGCCGCTGAGGCTTGCTTGAATCATGAAAATGAAGGGTTTGAAACTAACACTCAATCTCAACGCCTAGATGTCATTAGTGAGTATTTGGCATTTTCCCTGCACTTAGTTGATCGCATGACGTTTGGTGAGCTTGAAGAAGAAGAACGGGTTCGCTTTATAAATGCACTGGGTGTGCATTTAGCATCACTCATTCAATCAAATCGTATTGACGCAAATGGGCCCGGCGAATACCGCAACCAGTTTGTTGAGCTACTCAATTTAAGAATGGATGAATATTCTGAATGTCGTTATGACAAAGAATCAGGCCCGGGATTTAGTTTAAAAAGAATTCTTGGCAATCACGTGATGGCCGCAATGGGTGAAAAAGACAATAAATGGATTCCTGACTACGTGATTGATGTTGAAGCACCTAAAGTCATCCAAGGAATGAATCGCGTAATGAATGGTATGGGCGATTCTTTAGAAGATGCAAGCTTCGACATGCCCCCTGTTCCGGAAGGAGGCACATGGGGTGAAGGCTAAGCTTATCTATTTGATAATACTGCTTACACTTTCTACTATGCATGCAAGTATTGCTAGCGATAGTGAAAACTCAAATAATGAAGCTTCCACTTGTTCATACGGCTCACATAAAGAACTATATGCATTTTTTTCTGAGAAAAACTATATTGTTGTTGCCCAAGGTAAACGTATTCAACCTAACGGTTCAGTAAAAGACTTCGCTGATGTTCTTTTCCTTATCACACCCGATATGGACTATTTTCATGCAGTCATCTTAACAGGCATCACATACGATCACTTTAAAGCATGTATATTCAGTTCGGCGCGAGAAATTGATTATCAATTTGCTCCACCTATTCCAGACCTTTTCAGTCGAAACAATCGGGAACATCTTGTTTTTTTCAATAACCAGTCCTTAACGGATAATACCTGTGCCAACAAAGACAATAATTGCATATCTTGGGATAATTGGTTGTCTAAATCAAAACAAACATTTTTGTTTAGCGCGTATAAATACTCCACCAATTGGCGTAATGACCCATATGATGAAATTGTGGAATTAAGACTAGATAATAAAGTTATCCGGCCAACACGTGGCAAACTCAGCGAACATGCACGAAAGAAATATGCACTGCGCTTACGCAATGAATTAAACGAAACTAAAGATGAAGTAAAAACAACTAAAGTCGCCTACAAAGAAATCCATGATGAAGTGGACCACAAACTTCCTTTGATTTTCTTGGCACTAAACGAGACAAGAGATTGGTCACTTTCGGAAGTAAGTAGAGAAGATCGATCAGTACACAGCATTATTCATGGTGTTGAATTTGAACTATATCCAATGACGGCTAGCTCATACAAAAATTTCACAAACAGCCCTTCACCATAAAGGATGTTTGATAATCACGGATTCCCCATCTCCGATATCCAGCGCATCAAAAACATCTCTTTGATGAAACCCGAAGGACTCAAGCAATTGCTCTAACAACATTCGACTAATAGGCTCAGATGTATGCATCAATTGAGACTCATTATCTTTCTCAGTTTTATGCTGCCCAATAATATATGCCTGATAGCATGAGCCTTGCTTAACTATCCTGACCAATACATCCATATTGTCATTAGGCATACTAAGAAATTTATTCATGTTACATCCTTATAACCTTTATTATTAATCCACCCTATCCGGATATGGAAATGCTTGGTGTCCATAACGAAGCACTAACGTTGACAACGTAAGAATCAAGATGGAAACCCCAAGCCAAATCACATCGATCGACTCGAGTTCTTTTAAATCCAAAATAACATAACGAGCGATAGCAACAATCGCAATATATATTGGGTAACGGACAGGCAATTTACCACTCGTTAAATATAACGACACCATAGCCATCACTTCTAAGTAAATAAATAGCAAGAGGATGTCGTGCAGTTCAACATGACCACGTTCAACTACCAAAATCACCTCTTGGATAATTGCGACAATCACTCCAAGTGTGATGAGAAATAATCCCACCCACTCAACCCATCGTATTAACATCATGATTGGGTGCTTATTTTCTAATCTTGCTTTCGTCACCTGTCTCTCCCAAAGGCTACTTTGAATCTAGATTAATCAATTTTGAACTGAGTATAAAATGATACGAATAATTTGAATATTATTAGCTTATAAGGTCAAAAAGCTAGAAATACCATCAAATCTTCTTTCTAAGTGCTTAAATAACCCAAATTGTCAAATCCCACTGCGCTGAATGACCGCTGAACGGTTATCTATAATTGTAGCAAAAGTATACGACATCGCTTATAGTGCTCTCTGCTACAGATTTTGTAATTGGCAATTATGGTTGTTCCCTCCGTGTTACCCCTTCAGTTACCTGTTTCATATCGTGTAAGCAACATTTTATTAATTTTTTAAGGTAAACATTTTTATGGCTACAGGTACTATTAAGTGGTTTAACGAATCCAAAGGTTTTGGATTTATTTCTCAAGACAACGGCGGAGCTGATGTTTTTGTTCATTACAGTGCAATAGAAGGCACAGGCTTCAAAACTCTTAAAGAAGGTCAGCAAGTGACTTTTGAAGTAGAAAACGGACCTAAGGGACCTCAAGCAACTAGCGTTGCATCTGCTTAGGAAAAACCTCATCGCCCAGGTTGTAAGCTAGGTCGATACGCAGAGCCCCGCCAAGTACGGGGCTCTTTTTTTCCGGCTTTAACAGCCTCCATACACTCATGTTGGAGCAATCATGAAAAAACTATTTATTGGCAATTTACCAGCCAGTACTAAGACTGAAGAACTTGAAGCCTTGTTTTCTGAATTCGGCAGAGTACGTTCATCTAAGCTTGTAACAGATGTATTTTCTGGGCAATGCAAGGGGTTCGGCTTTATCGAGATGGAAGGGCATGAGGCCCGTGCTGCAATTGCTGGCTTGAATGGCAAAGATTTTAATGGCAAGCCATTAAAAGTGAATTTTGAAGCACCTAAGAATGCTCGCCGAGGTGGCGGCCGCTATTAGTCGATTTTTCTAGTATTAGAATTTCAGCTTTGAATAACCGCTTTAACTATTAAGCGGTTATTCTACCAAACTGTTCCACCACTATCTTTTCACCAGAACTTCTCTGGTAAATTTTCAAGTTTTTACTTGGCCCAATTAGCCATGTTGTCTGTGGATTTACCTTGACCGTCTTCGTAACCAGCAGTGTAAGCTTCAGTCACGCGTTGTTCTTCTCGCTCTGGGTGACCTAAGTAACCCCCTTGCCAACCAAGAACATATTCAGGGTCAACACCTTTTTGTTCCATCTGAGTGATTGCGTCACGATATGCTTGATCCATAATAAAACCTCCTATAAATAAGTAACTAAAAATTAATTGGTTTGAAAACAACTCATCGCTTTACCATTTGCGATGACATTAGAGACCATTGAGGCCCCCTCTTTAAGTGATTCTGCTTTACCCAGATGTCGCAACATTATAGCAGCTGAGTAAGTAAGACAGTCTTTAGCTGGCCCTTCTTTTCCGTCTAGGGCTTCTAATCCTGTTTGTGCGCTAGCTTTCGATAATGCATTTACATCCACTATATCTTCACCGTTCGCATCTGTCTGTGTAGCATGTTCAGGAACCGGCACACAACGTTTAGCTTGTTCTATACCTAATTCTGCAGGCGTTACATCTACTTCAATTAATTCACCTTGCTGCCCATGGTACTCAAAATATTTTGCTGGCTTATTTAATGCGGGCGTCACACCACCCTCTACACCTCGCACCAAAACTGCAGAATCAAATCCTGCTAATTTTGCTAATCTTTCGTAAACAGGAGGATAGGGTTTATGTACATATCCAGTCATTAAATGAGTAGAGTTTTTACCACAAATTGGTTTTGCCAGCACTTCAACGGTGGTCAAGACGGGACGTTTAATAATTGTTTTTCTCAGTGGGACTAAATCATGTAACGGCTTGCAAAAATTTGCTTGGTCTACATAACTCCAACCAATATCTCTGTTATTAATTCTTTCTACTGCCTGCGCACACGTTAAATCAACGTTGATACCTGCTTCACGCAATACTTTACGTTGAGTGACTCCAAATTTCGGGCCAACCTCTTCTAATCCATGGCTCACTGCTGGCAAACCACAAGCTGATAGTAATGCGGGTAGAAATGCCATCACGGGTGCGCCGCGCATATAACCATCATAGGGTTCTGCAATATCAACCACCGAATCAACCTCGGCAACTATTTGATCAGTTTGGTCGAGGATGGCTTGTAAGCTGCCCCCGTTTTCTTCATCAGTTTCACGCTTCATTCTCAACGCGATTAAATAGATGCCCGCTTGAACAGGATCTGTCGCATTGTTAAGTATATGGCGCATCACCGCACGGGATTCCTCAAATGAAAGGTCCTTACTGTATTCTGGCCCAGTGGCAACACGGCCAATCGCACTGCGCATAAATGCATCAATTTCTGGCTGCGATTCGGTTAAGACTGCTGACATTTAGATTCACTAATCATGTAAAGGGCAGGCAGCATACAAAATGTCCATACGCATCAAAATATCTCTATGGAGGGGCGTATATGTGACTGAAATTTATAGAGTTTTTTCCACTCGGCTAGTCACTCATCAGAGGTATTCGGTGTTATGAAGGTTTGATTTAAACTTAACACCATCATTTAAACCAAATTTTAAGAGTCTATTAATGGAAGAAGCAGAAGAAATTGATTTCGCCGGTGGGATACAATCATTCGAATCCAAACATTTCTCACGCGCGATGCAATTACTCTCTCCCCTGGCTGAGAAAGGCATTGCTGACGCACAACATCGAGTAGCAATTATGTGCCAAAACGGATTAGGTGTCGTTGCTAGTCCTGACTCAGCATTCAAATGGATGAGTGCGGCTGCCGAACAAGGTCATGCACTTGCACAACATGGATTAGGCTTCATGTATATGGAGGGTGATTGCGTTGAAAAAAATGGCGAACTTGCTGTGCACTGGTTTACCAAGGCTGCCGAACAAGGCTTAGCAGGCTCGCAAACAACATTAGCAATGATGTACGAACAGGGCACCCTGATAGAAAAAGACGAACAAAAAGCGGCGGAGTGGTATAAAAAAGCAGGCTTTTAACAGCTATATTCTTTACGCAACTGTTAAGGCCTCACGGCGAAAAACTGTTAAGCCCGATAAATGTCCCATCATTACGTTTACACAGTTCTCGCATCAATGTCGCAAATCTTACACCAGTGACATTATCAGGTGCACGAGGATCAAACTGCACAGGAAATCCAATGGCATGTATTCTCACACGCCGATTTCCCTTGCTATCTTTACGATTAATTCTATCAACCTCATGCACAACATTTGAAATTGACTCACCCGTAAATTCATCTCCAAGTACATATAAACTAATTTTCTTGTCTTTTGCATAGTAGATGCGAATCGCAGCATTAATTCCTTCTACCGGACTACTATTACTAAATGGCTGCCATCTTTTCATACGCGTGATGATTGCTTTTCGGCGCGCAGGTGTATCAGGTATCCAATCTCCTGCATATTGTGAAAACATGAACTCACCCATATCATTCATGACTTGTATGCCTTTTACTTTAGGGTAAGCATCGAGCACTTCAGTGATTTTTATTTTCACCAGATCCCATGCAAAACGAAACATACTTCCCGAAGTATCAATAATGAAAATAATATATTCACTATCCACTGGTATTCCGCCAACCGTATTATCCGGTGGCGTGAAATTTATCTGCTGAGCTTGTAATCGTTGCATTTCTTCCGTCAATTGTTGACGCGCAGATGTCAATTGCCCAGTCACAATATTCTGCACAGTTGAATCATCGCTACTGGCAGAAAATTCACCTAGAACGGCCGAGAGGTCACCTTGCAAACGTGCAACTTTAATTTTCTCTTTGGAAATTTGCTGCTGCTTACTAACTAGGTCTCGATTAAGCACATAAGTCTCACCCCTGATATCAAATAGCTCTTCTTGAAGTTTGACTACAATGCTTTTCATACTATCGCTGTATTCTTCGAATATCACCGGCTCCGCGTTTTTTGCCAACACCAATAAAAGTATCAACGCGCCAAATCCACAACATATACAATCCAAAAAGGATAAGCTGAATACTTCTATATTGCTTCGTCTTCGCATTATTATGGCCAATCGTTTGCGGGACTAAAAAAAACCCCATTTGAACGAGAGGACAACGCCCAGAAAGCACTTGCCGCATCAGGATCTCCTTCGATAGGAAACAGCACAACATTCATGGGCACACTACTTGGGAGTTGCTTAATCGCATCATTAAAGTAATTGAGCCGTTGGCGTGCATTGACTGTATTTCTGAGGGGTTTTGACTTTGCTTGTGTCGGCAATCCATCAGTCAATAAATATACATTATCTGGTCTTGGATCTAGCTGATCAATATATTGAAATGCATGATACAAACTTGTTCCATTTGCCGGAACAGTTGTGCGCATATTATTAATGACGCTTTGCAAATGCTTTGGATTGTCGCCATCTAACCATGGATCACTCGCATCTGGATTTAATGATTGAACACGTTCATTGAATGTCACTATTTTAAATTTACTATCTCGTGGTATGCGTGTGCTAATCCACTCGACTGTACTGACAACCTGCCGCCATTTGTGAGTTCGCAATTTATCTTGATCTGGCAATAAGCGATGGCGTATTACATTAACAATGCGATCTGCCAACATACTGGCAGAGCTGTCCACAAGTATAACGAGATATTCACCACCTATAGTTAAACCAGTAATGTATTGACGTTGCCCTTCTCCAGCAAAGTGAAGCAAACTATCTCCCTCACTCTGCGCATCAGAGGCACCCCCTTCAAGGCGTTTATTCGCTTCTTCTAAAGATTTTAGTTCCGCTTTAAGCTGATTTATATGCGCTGTCTTTGCCAACGTGTCGTTTTGCGCTTGCGCTAATTCAACTTTCTTTTGTTCAATTTGTTGCATTACCCGTGCAGACAAGCCTTCAGTTTGATTAACTACTTGTTGCGCATCATTAACACTGTTTTTTAATTCTACTAAATATTTCCGGCCTTCAGTCACTTCCACCTCAAGCTTTTCAACTTCACCTTGCAAATTTTCATTTAACTTCTCTTTGCGCTTGACAGTATCTGCATTAATAATAACAAATAACAGAATTATCGCACCGAACCCACAGGACATTACATCTAGAAACGCGAGACTAAATACATTCGCTTGTCGATTACGCATGCTAACACTCAACCTTAATTAGCATTAATTCATGCTCACCCACTTGCAAGCAATCACCGATCACCAGCATCATCTCCGACGACAAGTGCTCAGCATTAACTTGGATATTCTCGCCACTAACAATAGTCATAACAGTGCGAGTTAAATTTTTACGAATGACAAACAATTCTTTTTTAGAGCCACCTGATTGCTCATTTTGCAAATCCAGTCCTTCAATACTATTTTCATATACATAGACTGCATCCAAAATAGGATAGGCGCGATAACGAAAGACAATATGCGTCGCGGCTTGCTCAAGCAGTTCTGATGAATTGCGTTCGGGTTGAAGAAGCGAATCTGTAACGACAATATAAGGCAGTTGCTTATTTAAATAGATTTGCTCATCGTCATTTAGCAGTAGATCAACATGCATTAAACTTTGATGCGCATGAAAACCCACGGGCAATTTCCTCACCATGATTCCGTGCTGATGTGCATATTGATTAAACCCAAACTGCTTATCAAGAACATCAGTCACACATACGATTAGTGTTTGACTCTGGTCTAATGACTGCAGAACATGAAATATTTCACTCAACTTAGCAGTTATGATTGCATTCAATCCATCTGCACTAACGGTCGTCTCATAACGGTTATTTTGATAATTTAACTGGCAATTCACATTGCTTACTGACTGCGCTTGCTCCAACCAAGTTGGCAAATAGTCAAACAACTGCTGCTCTAACTCAGCGCTATGCATAGGATCAAGCCGATTAGCACTAATAAATGCTTTAGCAATATACTCAGCAGCAGCGGTATATATTGCTTCAAAACCAGTGTCGTCTAATACTTCAGTTGTTGACACGCTAAATTCATTATTACTTTCTACAACATGCGTTATCGCCGTATGATGCAACTGCATATCAAGGTGTACCGTTAAACCTGTATGGTTCGATTGCTTAGGAACAAGGACTGCCTGATGAATCATTGCACGCACAGGAATGGAAAGTTGTTTGCATATACCCAACAAAAGCCCTAAACCTGTTTTTGTAAAATTGGCAGGCACGATTAGAATAACTGCCTGAATATTTCCGGACACTGGCTGCCAAACTGAAGACAGATGACGCAAAGCTAATTTTACATTCGCATTATCCACTATAGGATTTTGTGATTGTGCTAATTCAGACCAGAAATTATTTTTGCATTCGTTAGGGTGCAAATATGCTCGATTACGTGCTTCTTCACCGATCCATTCATGGCCTGCAACATCAATGATGTAACCGGGCGAGTTTTGCAACACTTGTTGACCATCGCTGACAATTATTCCGCTGTCATTTAATTCAATGGCTATTTGACTACTCACCAGCTTAATTTAATCTGTTTTTAAATGGCGAATGAGATGACGATTACAATATTCTTGCGTATCAAAAATAAATCGCTCTTGCATCAATTGCAATTGATGCACTATGAACATCAATACAATACTTATACATAGCGCAATAAATGTTGAATTAAACGCAACACCCAGACTTTCTGTCACCCCGATAATATCTCCATCCACTGCTTTATGTGCCTGGCCCAATGCATCACCAATTCCACGCACAGTCCCGAGAAAGCCTATTGATGGTATCGCCCAAGCAATATAACGAATAATGGATAACTCAGATTCAAGTCGTTCATATTCCGTGTCGCAAACACTCTTCATTGCTTGCGAGACATCTTGAACATTACTTGATGAATTGAATCGCTCAATGGCAATTTGCAAGGCGCGTGGCAGCAGAAATGTTTGTTTTTCTTTAGGCAAAGACTGCACTTTACGCGTTAAGTCTTTTACATCCTGGGGGAGAATTTTCAACCCTTCAGTCGCTTGAATGACATCCAAGTCCAGCAAAATACGCTCTTTTATTACTTGTGAAAACTTCAAGCCAATAATGGCCATTGCCCAAAACATTAATATAAAGCATGCTTCTTGCTCAAAATCTCTTATCAGCACATAGACTGATTTTTCAGGCACATAATCTTTGTTTTGACTAAGCTGTTCTGATTGATACTCTAAAATGCTATCTGCATTTGGCCGTATTAATACAACATATGCAGCATGCACCACAATAATAATCACTAGTAGTGCAAAAAGCTGGAACACGAGTTCAGTGGGTAATTTTTTATTCATAATTTATTATTTATATATCAACAGGAAATGCGACAGGTTTATCGATCGATATTTCTTCACTGGGCGTAAATTCTTTTAACGTCTTTTTTTTAGGTTTCGTCACTTTCTTCTTGTCCACTTGACTATCGTTTTGTTGACTATCCTTGTCTGATTCAGCGTTATTTTCTGCATATGTAATTGAAAAGGTTATTATTACAACTAACGCTATCGCCACTATAGTTAGATTATTATTCATGTCTCTATTCTTCTACATACCTTGCAATTCGAAATCCAATCTCAGCATGTGGTTTCTCTCGATAGTCACGATAGGCCAGACGCGTATTACTTAATGTACCACGCAACCATGACGATCCACGCACAACATGATGTTTCCCTTGATTAGGACCGGTAGGATCAATAAATGCTTGCGCAGTGGACGCAGAATAAATGGTATAAAAATCATGCATCCACTCAGCGACATTTCCTCCCATATCGAATATACCTTGATGATTTGCGTCAAAGCTCCCCACAGGCGCGGGACCTGAAAACCCATCATCATAATTCGGAATAGTAAATCCTATGATTTTACGTGTCTGTTGATCTGCATAATTCCCTGCTATTTCAACAGGCGGATACTGTTCTCCCCAAGAATAACGTAATAATTCTCCATTTGTTTGAGCTCTTGCTACCCATGCCCATTCAGCTTCAGTGACTAATCGGTATCCAGTTAGCAATGGGTTTGCAGCTATCACTTTACCTTTGTGTTCACGATAACTGACAGGCAAATCTTCTAACTTACTCAACCAATTGCAATACAGTGCAGCTTGCTCCCAAGTGACATTTGCAACAGGTTGTTGAGCTACAGATAGATCAACACCATTAAAATTTCCTGAATCATGCTTAATATCAAAGCGAGAAAACTCCTGGTTACTCACTTCTTTCACTCCAATATAAAATTGCCGTGTAAGCTTAACTTCTCGCAATACTTCATTCGCTCTTCGCCCCTGTTCACGGCGTGAGCTCCCCATTTTAAATTGACCTGGCGTGATTAATCGAAGCTGTTGTCCTTGGCTATTGGTGTATTGATTAGGAAAAGTTGCAACTGTATTTTCCCGCAACTGAAGAGTAATTTTTTTATTGATTGGCTGATTTGCTTGTGGATTAACATTCATCACTTGTGTGACATACCCACTCTCTTTCACTTCTATTGTGTGATTAGCGGTGGTTAACGCAAATGTTTGATCACCATGACCTTGCAATTTCCCATTGACAATAATCATTGCCGTTTTGGGTTCAACTTCTAAATGTATACTTGCTAGGATTGCCTGCAAGCCCACATCGATTGATTTGCTTTCACCTGCTTTAACACGCACTGACCGAGACAACTCACGATATCCTGATTTCGCAAAGCGCAGTTTATAATCCACATTTGGCGACAGTGTCATTGTTAGTGGCGTACTTCCTCTCTCTTGTTCATTGACAAACACACTTGCACCAGCTGGAGTAGATTTAACAATTAAATGACTTGGATCTCGCCCCAGCTCAATCGCACCTAAATCTAAAGGTTGATTTGGCAATACAACAAAATCTGAAATATAGGCTTCATAATCAGGGTGCACCAGTTCTAAGTGATGTCGCCCCGCATTGACCTCCAACTGGAGTGGTGTGCTGCCATGCTTCTCGCCATCCAGCCACACTTGTGCTGCACTCGGTACAGAATCAAATGACACTAATGACCAATCTGGCAACATGGCAAAAGAAAATTTCTGTTTTTGTTGCGCACCTTCAACTTGTAACTCTGACCACAACGGCTGATATCGATAGCGTTGCAATTCAATTGTATGTGTTCCAGGAGTGAGTTCAATATCATGCAAGGGAGTCACCCCTACATATCGATTGTCAATATAAACTCTTGCCAATGGTGGCGAATCAAGTGTAATTGATATATATCCAGGCTTCTTTTTTAAGGTGCGCTTAAATGTATATGAAGCCAACATACCCACATTAATTGTTTCTTTTAGCGGGTAATAACCGTCTTTACTTGCTGACAAACTATATCCGCCAGGCTGAGCAAGAAATCGATCTTTTAATTGCAAAGACAACGATCCTTCGCTCAATTTCAGCTCATCTGGAGTGGGACTGATGTCAATAACAACTGTCTTTGCGCTGATCACAAACCACAACACAAAGATAAGCATAATGGCCGCTATAATATAAAGGCTTTTAATGAGCTGCTTTATATTTATTCGACTAGTCGCATTTGCTTCAGCAAAATCAATTTCAATCGGTTCTATTAATTCTTTATGTGGTGATGAATCTGATTTCTCAGTTTGCTTAGACATAATCTAGATTTCCTCATCACACACAATTGATATTGAAGTCATCTTGGAATCAGGCGTGACATTGATTGTTTTGCGCACATCTCTATAGCCAATACGCGTACCTACCACTGTATACGGCCCTGGTCGTAATTGAAGTGCTTGCTTGTTAAACATACCTAAGCGCTTAACTTTTAGTACAACCACCTGTGTATGATTATCTGAAGTAAGAGTCAAAGTTATGGGTGTCACTGCAACACGCACTAACGCTTCCAATTCTTGACGATATTCTTCGATTACTGAACCAGGCATCTCTAATCCTGATGCCGAAGAAAGTACTTGCTCAGCATTATTTAACACAGTCTTTTTAAATAATTGATCTGCTGAATTTAGCGCTAATTTTAGATCATTCAGCACTTTTGCTTTTGCCCGGCTATCCAACAAGCCTGTGTTGGCAGCGGCATGTTTTTTACTTATCTTTAATATCTTTTCATAGCTAACTGTCGCTTGCGCCCATTGCTGCAGTTGCACAAAATGCTCCGCCTCAAATAGCAAGTTTGCTATTTTTGCATCACGCATAGCTGCAGCCACTTTATTTAGTCCGATATCGGCTTCAGTTGAATCTGGATTTAGATTTCTTGCCTCTTTAAAGGCAGCACGGGCATCAGCATATTGTTGGTTTTGCAGTGCCTGATAAGCAACAGCAATGATATGATTATATTCCTCATCCTTTAATTTTATATCAACCCGTTGTATCGCTGTTGTTGCTTCTGTTGACAACAGGTCAAGTGCTAACGCTTCCTGATAAACTGATTTTGCTTGTTGCAATTGATTGTGAAACTCAAAACTACTTCCTCGCTGCAATAGAGCAAATAATTCTTTAAGTGTCTGTGCACGCTGCCACCCATTACTTGCCCGTTCATCTTGCGGGAATATTGCTTTTGCTAACTCAAATTGATTTAACGCAGCAGGTTGATCACCCAATTCAAGTGACTGCTCTCCTCGCATAATGGCATTATCAAATGTAGGCTGAATGCGCTGTTGCAAATCTTTTAATTTATCGATGGCGCTTTGAAAAGATTCTATGGCAGAAATATATTGCCGCTGACGAAAATACTCATCGCCTATTCTGCCTTGTTCTACTGTTTCAGCGAACTCTTCTGTCGCCCATTTGTTTACAGCATGCTTAGTCAATTCTGCTTCTAACTCTATAATCGTTGTTAGCAGCTTCTCTGCATCAAGTTTAGCTTGCAACTGTGTCGAGTCTTGTAGAACATCAACGCTCCTTATCTCTTCGTGTTGCGCTGAATCTGGTAAAATCTTATCAGCTATACTTTTCTCGACAACAACAGACTGTTGAGAATTATGATTCTCAGTATCAGCAAGATCACTCTTATTTAATGTACGTGGCAATAGAAATACTACATAGACAACTAATACTAATAGAACAATAAAACCTATCCATAACCATTTTACATTTGATTTTTGTTTTATTGGACACGCAGACTCAACTCCACCTTTCTCATTAGGTGCAGGTGTCACATCAAGAACTTCTATGACTTCTCTCTTGTTTGAGTCAGGCATGGCTCAATATAGATTTGATGATATAAATTGACTTATGTGTCGCTAAACGACTTGTTTTCAGTCGCGTCAGGTATACCTACTTCTTCTTTATAAATTGCTTGAAGCAATGCGCGCCACTGTAAGTATTGCTCATCCAGTGTGCCCGTCAATTCTGTGGTCTCACCATCCACTTCTATCACTAACGGTTCAACATCCGCTTGCAGTGATTCACTCAGCTCCACTATGGCTTCTTTATGAATCGCTGCTTCTTCACTTGCATTGGCACCATCCGCATACAAAGACACTCCTGCAATAACTAAGCTTGGGGAGATATTTCCATCTTTTACTAAAATTACAGCACTTCCCAGAATTGCAGCCGCTCCTAGCAACTTCTTGAACTTTGCTTCTCGTTCAACTTTACGCTTCTCGATGGACTCTATCAGATAGTATTTTCGCCAATTACCATACGTAGCATGAACTTCTTCATAGTAATTAGCATAGTGTTCATTAATGGTATCAACTAGCAAATTCTCTCGTTCTCGTATTTTTAACACTCGCAATAATGAAGGATCATCTTTGGCTGGCAACCGCACTACAGTTGAATGGCCATGCTCATTTTGCACAAGATAATCACGATAAATTTCAGGGGCCAAATTAGCAGCATACTCTAACTCGCTCGTGTTGCGGATCGATGTAATTTGCTTTTCACTTAATTTTTTCCGATGCTTATTAATGTCGTTTGCAATGCGGTTATACATACCTTGGTAGATCTCAGAATAATCATTTTCATCATCTATCTCAGCATAATCTCGGCGTGTGACTCTCACTTGATACGAATTCTCAAACCAAGGCTCACCCGTCGAGTCAGAGACTGCGACTTTAAGTCTTAATTTTTCACCTGTAGATTCGAGAATTTCTCCCTCAACAATGACATCAGCAATCTCAGATTCAGATGGCAACACATTCACTGCCCCCCAACCACTCGACTTTTGTAGTGTCTCGCGCAAATGATAAGAAATATAACGTGCCTCAGCTTGTCGAATCTCAGTGCTAATAGCCTCTTCTTCTGCTTGTTCAGCACTAATTTCTCCTGCCTTAAATACAATGACACCAACATCGAGTAGATTCCTTTCTTGCAATTGTGCTTGCTCTATTTCTATCTCTTCATCAGCATCAACTTTTATTGTGCCCATTGGCGTACATCCACTTAAAAAAAGCAGCATCACTAAAATACGTAGCATTACATTGCCATGAACACAGTTTAAGGAGGCGTATTTGAACTTTGTTGATTTTTGTATTTGCGATATTCTGCCCATAATTTCTCTTTTATCACTGGATCAGTTTCTGCCTCGGCAGCTTCTCGTAATTGACGCGCAATAATATCGTCGTCGTCACCAGAAGGAATGGTGTTTTTTTCTGTGACGGCACTCCCGCCTCCTTGACTACCACCGACTTTTTCTTGGTTCTCACTATTAGTCGTGTTGTCATTTTCTTCAGGAGCAGCAGCTCCACCACCTGTCTGCGCACTCGCTTCCTCAGTTTCATTGGCTTCTTGACTACCGTCTTGACCCTCTCCACTGGCACTGACCCCAGACTCGGCTTGACTCTCACTTTCAGACTCCCCTTCAGATTCTGATTCGAGTTCGGCGTCACTACGTAAGGCTGCTTTTTGACGAGCACTTTCTTGACGTTCTTGTTGGGCTTGCTCTAATTCACGCAGTAATTTTTCATCAAATTCCTGCAAGCTACGTTCTAAATCTTGTACATGATCTCCTGAGCTAATCAATATGACCGGTTTAACCTCAATATGCTTAGCGTTGGATTCAATCTTTTCAGAGATAAATGTATTCGTAGTATCCCTAGCCTTTGTAAGGTTAGCCTCATGAGCCATCGCTATGCCACTGCAAGCAAGCATAATAAGTAGGTAATACTGTCGATATTGATAGATCATTGATTGTTCAACATTCCTCATTCAGTGCTAAATTCAATTTTATGCTTTCTTTGCCTTTGTAGCGAACTGATGCACGCATGCTATATAGACTCAGTGGTCAGCATAAAGTTTGGATACGAACAGTGCATTTAGATGACCAGCTCCGTAAGAGGTATTTAAAACAGCCCTTAGCCGCGTAAAATTATGGTTAAAATTGATCTAACTTCACACTATTATTCAGCAAAAGGCAGTTCATGCGGCCCGCACATTTATTTTCTGTATTAAACAAAGAATTCCATGGCGCAACTCAAGGTCAACATACACCAGTCATGCTATGGGGCCCACCTGGTGTGGGGAAATCTCAAATCGTTGAACAGGTAGCAAAGCACAATGGGGCAAGGATGATTGACATTCGCCTGTCTCAAATGGAACCGAGTGATTTACGTGGCATTCCATTCCGTGTCGACAGTAGTGTCGAATGGGCAATCCCTTCAATGCTTCCGAATAAAGAACGCCATGGCAATCAGGGGATTTTATTTTTAGATGAAATTACTTCTGCTGCACCTAGTGTATCTGCCGCCGCCTACCAATTAATTTTAGATCGCAAATTAGGACAATATGAGGTTCCCGATGGCTGGGCAATTTTAGCAGCAGGCAATCGACAGGGAGATCGCGGCGTCACCTATACTATGCCTGCACCCTTAGCTAACCGCTTTTCACACTATGAAGTCGATGTGAATTTAGATGACTGGGTCGCTTGGGCATACGAGAATAATATCGATGACCGCATTATTGCTTTTTTACGTTTTAGACCAGATTTGATATTTGAATTTGATGCCGCACATAACCCGATGGCATTCCCTTCACCAAGATCTTGGGAATTCACCCACCGTGCATTACAAAAATTCATTGATCAAGACAACGTATTACTAGAAACCTTACAAGCATGCGTTGGGCCGGCAGCAGGTGTTGAATTAAATGCCTTTATCGCCAATCTAGATTCCATGCCAAATATTGAAGACATTGTGAATGGAAAAGAGGTTGCCGTCCCGAATGAAATTGATCTTCAATATGCAGTTGCATCGGCACTGGTCGGACAAGCCATTCGAGTTAACAAACAAGATGACTCAGAGAAACTACAAGGCAATATTCTTACTTTCGCTCACAAGTTCCCACAAAAGGAAATGGGAGTCATGATGATTTCCGATATGCATCGAGCGATTGGCGAGAAAATATTTAGCTTACCAGAATTTGCTGCTTGGGCAGACTCAGTAGCCGATTTAATGTTATACGAAAACTGAGACACTATTCGCTTTGGACGAGAATTCTGTTGATACAAAATTAGCGGCTGCTCGGACACGTCTAATTTTAGATAAACCATTTCTAGGCGCACTAGTATTAAGAATGCCATTAGAAATGGGTGACCCTGCCTGGTGCACCACTGCCGCCACTGATGCAAAAAAAATTTATTTTAACTATGAATATATCAACCAGCTGCATGGTTCTGAAACCCAATTCGTTCTCGCAAAACAAGCATTGCATTGTGCACTGTCACATTTTGCACGCCGTGGCCATCGAGTTAAACAACGCTGGGATCTAGCCTGCGAATACGCAGTTAATCCGATACTAATTGAAGAAGGCTTTACTGCACCGCCAGGCACATTAATCGAAGACAGCTTTAAAGACATGAGCGCTGAAGAAATTTATTGTTGCTTGCAAGATAAAGACGAAGGCGATGCAGAAAACTCAAATAACGAAGATCAAGGTAATGATGAAACCAACGATCCTACTGATAATGATGATTCACCTGAATCAAATGAACAATCGCAAGACGATCGTGATGGGGAAAAAAATGATTCAGACTTCAAAGGTAGCCCCCAGCCTGCAACCATGTCACAGCAAGAACAAGAAAACTTATCTGTTCAATGGCAACAACGTTTAGCCGGTGCCGCGCAGCAAGCACAACAAGCAGGGAAACTGAGTGAATCCATGGCACGTATGGTTGAATTTATGCTTCAGCCCAAACTACCTTGGCGTGCATTACTTGCAAGACACATGACGGCAACAGCGCGCGATGATTATAATTATTCGCGTCCATCTTCACGACGTGGTGATCCCTCTATATTTCCAAGCTTGCGCAGTTCACAAGTCAACATGATCGTGGCAATTGATGTTAGCGGCTCAATTGATGATGAGGAAATGAATGAATTTCTTTGTGAAATTGATGCCATTAAAGGACAGCTTCGCGCACGCATCAGTTTACTCGCTTGCGATGCCGAGCTTGCAAAAGGGTCTCCCTGGGTATTTGAATCATGGGAAGAATTTTCACTGCCTAAAACATTCGCAGGTGGCGGTGGTACAGATTTCCGCCCTGTATTTGACTGGGCAAAAAAACAAGATCAACCACCAGAGTTATTAGTCTACTTTAGTGATTGTGTTGGGAAATTCCCAGATTACCAACCAAATTATTCTGTTATCTGGTTAGTAAAAGGGAACCAGCCTGTGCCATTTGGTCAACGTATTCAACTTAACTGATGGACTTATCTGACGAAGATAAACTGCGCCTAAATGTATTACTCGCGCAGTCACTGCAAGCCATTCGCATAGACGAATCGCGTATGGAGTTATTTGCTTTATCTGAAAAAGGTGAAGCTAAAATTACTTTACATGCTAATTGCAAAGATGAGAAATATCTTAAAATTATTCGTCAATGGTTGTCGACCAATGTACTGGGATCACCTGGGGGATACCCTGTATTTCTACGCCGCTGGACACGCATGGGTCAAGCTCGCGATAACAGTCTAGAAAAACTGCTACTGCTTGGTGAACCCGAGGCTGTCGTCGCAGTTGTTCATGCGAATGGATTAACCAATGAAATCGCGAGGCGCGCTTGGTGGTGTGCGCCCAATTCTGAGAATGCAAGGTGTTTACTATCCGCCTCAGATGTTGCACAAGGGTCAATGGGTCAAGAACTTGCGCAGTTCTTAGTAGAGTTTTTACCTTTCGAAGAATCTTCAAGCGCCTTAATGAAATCCGTGCAGCTAGTATTGCAGCCCAATTTAATCGATGAAAAAACAAAACTAGCCATTTGGAACCGCGGCAAACGCCGCAATGCTTTTTATGTGGGATTCATAAAACAGTGTCCAGACTCACTTCCAATCGATGCAAATGAAAACTCACTATTAAATAATATTAGCGGGCAAAATGGCGCTAACAAATACATTAAAAAACTACGCTCAATATTCAGCGCACCTGGACAAGCAACATTAGACGCTATCATTACGGTACTTAAGAAACCTAATGATCAAGATGTTGCGGTAGAAATTTTCAATACCATTGGCGAATATTTCAACTCAAATGAACAGATTTTTCACTTCCGGGCCATTGACGAGCTTGATCAGCACTGCGAAACAATCGTCAATAGTTCTTCGCAAGACATAACTGACATTATTAATACATGGCCTGATGCAAAACCTTATCTATATGCAGTAATATATCTATCTATGGTTAGCGAAACACTACTAGACCCTGTATTTGGGGTGACTGACGCAATTGGTTCAGTGATGCGCAAACGAATCTCTCACTTAACAGATCCTATATTAAGACAACTAAACACACTTAAAGAATTATGAGTCTTCTTCCTTTATTCATTGATATCAAAGATAACCCTTGCCTAATTGTTGGAGGCGGAAAAATTGCTGCGCGAAAATTAAAAATGCTTTGTAAAGCAGAAGCGCATATCACTATTGTTGCACCT
>JBGCFN010000020.1:0-11740 GCA_045106935.1 Gammaproteobacteria bacterium
GTCAGTTCTGTTTCTTCTAAGGCTTGTAGAATACCTTCTGCAATAATGTCGCATCGTACAATGCCGCCAAAAATATTAACAAAGATGGAGCGAACGCTTTCGTTATCAATTAATAGGTTAAATGCTTGGGTAACACGTTGTGCCGTTGTGTTGCCACCCACGTCTAAGAAGTTAGCAGGTGAGCCGCCATTATGTTTGATTAAATCCATAGTAGCCATGGCAAGGCCAGCACCATTCACAATACATCCAATACTGCCATCTAATTTTACGTAGTTAAGGTCATGCTGTTTGGCTTTTAACTCAATCGGGTTTTCTTGGCTGGTATCTTTTAGTAAGGCAATCTTTTTGTGCCGAAACAAGGCGTTGTCATCAAAATTCATTTTAGCGTCAAGCACTAACAATGACTCATCATCTGAAATAATGAGTGGGTTGATTTCAATTAATGAGGCATCACTATCAAGAAATAGCGCATACATTTGCCTTAAGATATGCGAGAACTGTTTAAACTGATCTTTGTTAAGATTTAAATTCTGTGAGAGCAAGCGGCAATGGTAGCCTTGAACGCCGGATGTTTTGTGAATGTTCACAGACGATATTTTTTCAGGTGACGCTTCGGCAATTTCTTCTATGTTGATGCCACCTTCGGCGGAAGCAATGGCGGTAATTTTTTTGCTAGCTCGATCGACAAGTAAACTTAAGTAGATTTCACGTTTAATATTCGCCGGTTTTTCAACTAATAAAGTGTTGATAGGTAACCCAGCGGCATCAGTTTGCTTGGTGACCAGCGTAGTGCCCATGAGTGTATCAATTTGTAATTTAAGCTCTTCTTTGGTGTGAGCCCAAAGAATGCCGCCAGCTTTGCCGCGCCCACCCGCGTGTACCTGTGCTTTGACAATCCATGATTCGCCACCAAAGTTTGAGACAAACTTTTCAATACTGTCGCCTTGAGTGAAGATTTCGCTTCTGGGGACAGGGATCTTGTAGCTGTGAAGTAAACGTTTAGATTGATATTCGTGAATATACACTGAGAAGTCTCGGGCTTATGAGTAAAATTTGCGTAACATTAACACAGAATTATGTAGATTGAATGGCATGATTTTACTCTTGGGAAAGAGTCAGCAATGAGAGGTAACCGTTGCCTTAATGAAGGCTCGCCACCTTGATTAAACGTTGGCGCCAATAAGGTTCATTAATGCTGGCGTAAGAAACATATTTACCAGATTTGGGTGCATGAATGAATTGGTCATTACCCGTATAGATCCCAACATGGGAAACACTGCTGCCATATATTCTAAAGAACAAAATATCACCTGGTTTAGCCGACGCTAAATTTTTGGCAGGACGGTGTCGTGCCTGTTGTTTAGTCGTGCGTGGCACGGTAATGTCTAACTGTTGATGGGTGTAGTAGACTAGCCCGCTGCAATCAAAACCTCTAGGTGAAGCGCCACCATATTTGTAAGGTGAGCCAATTAAGGATTCTGCTAGTGAAACAATTTGATGCCCGGTGGAATACTTTAAGGGCGATGAGCGCTCATAAGTTTTAGACGTCGTTTCAGTTGTGCTGTTTTCATAAGACGTAGTGGATGGCTTTTCGGGTGCCGATGCACAGCCTGAAAATAAAATAGCCACACAAATGAAACTGAAAACTAATGTGATTGAATTTTTCATAAGACTAAACATTACAGAATTATTGCGACATGTTCTATAAGAACGGTTGAGTGGCAATAATCTTCCGATCTTAAAACGATATTTTATATAAACAATGCATTTTTGTGACTGATTTAAAACTATTTTCACAAAAATTTATAACAAAAAGTAATACAAAACCATGACAAAAGTAGAGGGAATCAACGAAGCCAACATTGTTGATATCACATTAGAAGGTAAGGGTGTGGCAGATCAAGAAGGCAAGGTTGTGTTTGTGCCATTCACTATACCGGGTGAGCGAGTCTCATTTGAACGTGCGCGCAGAAAGAAAAAGTTTGATGAAGCAAAGCTAATAGAAGTGCTTGAAGCATCGCCCGATAGAGTCACGCCTCAATGTGAATACTTTACTCATTGCGGTGGCTGCTCGATTCAGCATATTTCAGAACAAGCTCAAATTGAATTTAAACAAAAATCTGTGATCGATACCTTGCATAGAATTGGCAAGGTGACGCCGGAGAATGTGTTAGCGCCGGTAGTAGATAAAGCCTGGGGATATCGTCGACGTGCGCGCCTGGCGGTCAAGTATGTGGAAAAGAAGGGGCGAGCGTTAGTTGGGTTTAGAGAATACAGTGCACCATTTGTTGCAGATATGTGGAGCTGCGAAGTGCTGCATCCGAGTATTGCTTCATTAATTAAGCCGTTATCAAATATGATTTCGCAATTCTCGATTAAAGATAAATTACCGCAAGTGGAATGTAGTGTCGCGGAAAATGCTACTGCGCTAGTGTTTAGAGTGTTAGCAGAACCTTCAGAACAAGATATCGATATGCTTGCCGAATTTGCTCAGCAATATTCTGTGCGAGTGTATTTGCAGTCGAAAGGCCCTTCCACAGTGACTCCTTTAAATAATGAAATCTTTGAACCACCTTTAGCTTATTCACTGCCACCGTTTGGAATCAAGATGGAGTTTTTGCCCATTGATTTTATCCAAGTGCACAATGAGATTAATCAAAAAATGGTGCAGCAAGCTATTGATTGGTTACAGCTTGAAGATGACCAGCATGTGTTAGATCTATTTTGTGGCTTAGGTAATTTTAGTTTGCCTGTGGCTCAGCATGTCGCGAGTGTGTTTGGTATTGAAGGAGACAAAGACTTAGTTGATCGTGCACGCCATAACGCGCATATAAACAATCTTCAAAATGTTGAATTCAAGAAAGAAGACTTATTTAAAATTGATGGCAAATGCGCATGGTTGGCAAAGCAATGGGATGCAGTGATTATTGATCCGCCGCGAGCGGGTGCGCGTGAAGTGATTGAATTGATATCTAAAATAAACCCTAGCAAGCTTTTATATATTTCTTGTCATCCAGGCACATTAGCCAGAGATGCTGACGTACTTGTGAATACTTTAGGTTATCGAATGGAAAAAATGAACGTGCTTAATATGTTTCCACATACGGGGCATGTGGAAACGATGGCATTATTTGTTAAGTAAGTTTTAGTTGTCTGTTGTGTTCGAGACTACAGATGCTTTTTTGCGGAAATTTATGCGGAAAATATTCCCATTAGGCTCAATGCGATCATTAACAATAATGCTTGGCCGGGTGTTGTAAGGGTCAGTCTTGCGGGTCGATACTGAATTAATAAGGGCGTCATCTTGGCAGTTTACCTTGCGAAAATCGCCACGGTAATCAACTTCATTGTCTTCGCATAAGCGTACGCCGGGTAAAAAACTGGGCTCGTAGATAGTTTCAGTCTTTAACGAATATTCGGGCTCTGAATTTGAAATTTCTTCAGGAGAGGGTGGCGCTTGATCAAGCTGTGTGTCTTCAGCGTAAACGCTGGTGATGAGCATAGTACTCGTCACAACGGCTGTGAGTAGATGAGTAAATTGTATTGTTTTCATGGTGTTCCTCCTCATCGTTGTATTGTCAAATTATAACATGTTTGAGTCTGTTAAATAATAAGCATTTAGTGAGGTTTATCGTCTGACCATATAGCTAAACTGTGATCCGTGTAAGAATATTCATGCCATTTGTCGGGGGTTGTGAATAACGATTTTAAAGTAAGCGTCTAAAGCCCTAATTGACCAGATGTTTTTGTTTTCGAGCCTGTGAGTTTAAAGCGCTATTGTTACTTGTTAAGTAGCTAATCAGGCCCATATAATCCCACACCATTGTTATTAAGGAAGAAGTGACACATGCCCATTTACGAATATGAGTGCCAAGAATGTGGCCATCTCCACGAGGCTTTGCAGAAGATTAGCGATGATCCGCTAACTGATTGCCCTGCGTGCAACAAAAGTGCGTTGAAAAAATTGGTCTCAGCCGCAGGTTTTAGGCTAAGTGGCAGCGGGTGGTACGAAACGGATTTTAAGTCGAAAAATAAGAAAAACTTAACAAAAAGTGATTCTGACAGTGCAGCAAGTAAATCATCAAAACCCGCCAATGCTGATTCCTAACCGCGGTTCTCTCGTTTAAGGATATGCGCAGGGTGTTGCGTCGTTACTTAGTCGCAGGGTTGCTCGTCTGGGTGCCATTGGGGATTACATTCTTCGTTATTCGATTTATGCTCGAAATGATGGACAGGCTATTGTTGTTATTGCCTGTCGAGTGGCGGCCAGAGACATTGTTAGGCTTCACTATCCCAGGATTCGGTTTTATATTGGCCCTGACTATACTGCTCATAACAGGAATGATTGGCGCCAATCTACTCGGTCGCAGTGTATTAAAGGGCTGGGAAAGTTTGCTTTCTCGCATTCCTTTGGTGAGAACAGTTTATTCTTCAGTAAAGCAGATCATGGCAAGTCTGTTGTCCACGGGCAGTCAATCTTTTCGCAAAGTACTTCTGATTGAATATCCACGTAAGGGGATTTGGACAGTCTGTTTCCAAACAGGGGCCGCAGCGACTGAAATTCAGTCGAAGCTGGATAAGGAAGTTATTATGGTGTTTGTCCCGACCACGCCCAATCCAACCTCAGGATTTATCATGGCAGTGCCAGTTGAAGATACGCGTGAGTTGAATATGGATATTGAAACTGCACTGAAATTAGTCATGTCTTTAGGAATTGCTGCCAATACCGATAAGGCTGATGTTGATTCGAGCAAGACGACTCCGTAATATCCTCACCTTCCGTTGAAAGCCAGTGTTTTTGGGCGTTTTCAATGTTTCGAATTGTGGAAATCACAAAATTAATTTAGATCTCAGCCAGGAAGCTTAAGCATGCGCACGCAATATTGTGGGGAAGTCACTAAAGATAATCTTGATCAAGAAGTCACACTGTGTGGCTGGGTGAATCGCCGCCGTGATCACGGAGGCGTCATTTTTATCGATTTACGCGACAGAACGGGGCTAGTTCAGGTCGTTTTCGACCCAGATCGTGCAGAAATATTCAATCTTGCTGAGCAGATACGTAATGAATATGTGCTTCAAGTGACAGCAAAGGTGCGTTTACGACCCGAAGGCACCGTCAACGATGAGTTAACCACTGGTGAAATCGAGGTGTTAGCCACCGAGCTAACCGTCCTCAATGAATCTGAAACGCCGCCATTTCAAATCGATGATGATGACGTCAATGAAGAATCTCGCTTGCGCTATCGATATGTCGACTTACGTCGTCCTGCGATGCAAGAGCGTATTCAAATGCGTGTGAAAGTTGTTCAAGCGTTACGTGCCTATTTAGATAATCACGGGTTTCTTGATATTGAAACACCGATGTTGACCAAAGCGACTCCGGAAGGGGCGCGTGATTATTTGGTTCCCAGCCGTACTCATCCCGGTGAGTTTTTTGCGTTGCCTCAGTCGCCGCAAATTTTTAAACAGTTATTAATGATGAGTGGCTTTGATCGCTACTATCAGATTGTGCGTTGTTTTCGAGATGAAGATTTACGTGCCGATCGCCAGCCTGAATTTACACAATTGGATATCGAGACTTCTTTCTTAGGAGAAGAAGATATTATTGTCATGATGGAAGGCATGATGCGTGAAATGTTCAAAGCCACATTAAATGTTGATCTGCCAGATCCATTCCCACGCATGCCATATGCAGAAGCGATGCATCGTTACGGCTCTGATAAACCTGATATGCGAATTCCTTTAGAGTTGGTTGATATCACAGACCTTATGACTGAAGTTGAATTCAAAGTCTTTAGTGGACCGGCGAATGATGAGAAAGGGCGTGTTGCTGTATTGCGTTTACCTAATGGTAGTGAGTTATCGCGTAAAGAAATTGATGATTACACAAAATATGTCAGCAACTATGGTGCAAGAGGGTTGGCTTACATTAAATGTAATGAAGTTGAGAAAGGCGTTGAAGGTTTACAAAGCCCAATTCTTAAATTCTTGCCTGATGATGTCGTCGCTAAAATATTGGAGCGCACACAAGCAGCGAACGGAGACTTATTATTCTTTGGCGCAGACAAAACATCAGTCGTTAATGATGCATTAGGTGCATTACGTGTGAAGTTAGGCATCGATAGAAACTTGCTTGAGGGTGAGTGGAAGCCTTTATGGGTAGTCGACTTCCCAATGTTTGAATACGATGAAAAAGAAAGTCGCTGGAATGCATTACATCATCCGTTTACTGCACCTAACTTTGATTCTGCTCAGCAGTTACTGGATAACCCGGGTGAAAGTCTTTCAAAGGCTTACGATATGGTGCTTAACGGCACAGAGTTGGGCGGGGGTTCGGTGCGTATACACAAGCAAGATATTCAAAAAGCTGTGTTTGAAGTATTAAACATCTCTGAAGAAGAAGCAGAAAGTAAGTTTGGTTTCTTGTTGAAAGCGTTAAAGTTCGGTTGCCCACCTCATGCAGGAATTGCATTTGGCATGGATCGTTTAATCATGTTGATGACAGGCAGTGATTCTATTCGTGATGTGATGGCGTTCCCTAAAACGCAAACAGCACAATGTCCATTGACCGATGCACCGGCAGAAGTAAGTGAGCGTCAATTAAAAGAATTAAATATTCGATTGCGTGCAAAAGCGCAAGAGTAAACAAATACGGGCTATTGTAGGGTAGCGATAGCCCACTGATATTCTTCTGAGGTGGGAAATTCATTTTGCAATAAATTGAAGTAACTCACTTCTACTTCTTTATCTCTCATCAGGCGTCCAATCTCAATCCCTAACTTGAGTGTTTGCGGTGTATGTCCCGCAAATTGAGAATACGCATGTAAACGTTCAAGCGCAGGAATTCCTCGACCTTTATTTAAGTTGATCTGCGCTAATTGAAATAACGCAACTGAATTGTCTTCTTTAAAATCTAACGCGGTTTTGAAATATTTTTCAGCTTGATCAATATCGGGTGCGCGTAATGCGCATAAGCCTGCATTGGTGTAAGCAATTTCTGGATTTGGATTGCTTGAATGAGTGCCGGCACGCAGAAATTTTTCTTCAGCTTGTTGTGTGTTGCCATAATCGCATAGAAAACTTCCATAATTATTCAGTGTGGAGGCATCATTGCGTGCTTGGGAGAGTGCTTTTTCAAAATGTTTCACAGCTAACTCGGGTTGTTGGCTTTTGCCATAAATCAATCCAGCGATATTATTTGCATCAACACTATTTGGGTTGATAGCTAACGCTTGGTTAATTGTCTGCTGTGCTTGGGGGAGTGCTCCGCGTTGTGCGTATACAAGACTATTGGTGACAAGTGCATTAATATCAGGAGCAGGTTCAGAAGGTGTCGGTTCGCTTGGCTGAGTCGCACAGGCGCTAAGAAAGCTAAGCAAACATAAAACAGTAAAAATTCTTATTTGATTAATCACGATAAATTAAACTGGACATTATAAATATATGCTTCAATGTATCACTTATCAGGTGAAAGCATAATAGCATTAGCGACAGACCCTAAAGATGGACAATAAAAATAAATACAAACGCCCAGAATCTGTATTGGTGGTCATTTACAGTAAAACTGGCCACGTGCTTATGATGCAGCGTGTCTTTCCTGAAGAATTTTGGCAGTCCGTAACAGGCAGTCTGGAGTGGGGCGAGAATGCTGAACAAGCAGCTATTCGAGAACTGAAAGAAGAGACGGGTTTAGAGGCCGATGGCCTGATTAATTGTCATTTTTCCCAACAGTTCGAAATTTACTCAATTTGGCGTGAGCGTTATGAGCCTGGTGTGATGCATAACCAAGAACATGTATTTTTAATGCCACTGGAACGCTGTGAAGAAATTCAATTTGATCCTCGTGAGCATAGTGAGGTGAAGTGGGTCTCTCGAGAAGAGGCGATCCAAATGGCAACATCACACACCAATTGCGAAGCAATATTGCGTTGGGTGCCTGAACAAGGTTCTGAGCTTTAATCTAGTTAGAAACATTCTCAGCAGATGCTAAACTAACGCCTTTTATTTAGACGAGAGGATCATGGCGGGACATAGTAAATGGGCAAATATCCAACACCGTAAAAAGGCCCAAGACTCCAAACGCGGTAAAGTTTTTACAAAATTAATTCGTGAAATCACTGTCGCTGCGCGCATGGGCGGCTCGGACCTCGCGGCCAATCCTCGATTAAGAATTGCCGTCGATAAAGGGCTGGGCGCCAATATGACGAAAGACACCATCGATCGCGCCGTCAAGCGTGGCGCGGGTGAGCTTGAAGGCATGGAATATGAGGAAATCCAATATGAGGGTTATGGTGCAGGTGGAACGGCAGTATTGGTCGATTGCCTAACCGATAATCGTAATCGCACGGTGGCAGAAGTCCGTCATGCCTTTTCAAAGCATGGTGGGAATATGGGCACCAGTGGTTCAGTCGCCTATTTATTTTCTAAGCAAGGCGTGATTAGTTTTGAAGCCGGTGTGGATGAAGATCGCCTGATGGAAGTTGCACTTGAGTCTGGTGGTGAAGATATCGTTAATAACGAAGATGGCTCAATTGATGTCATTTGCCAGCCTGAAGAGTTCGTTGGCTTGAAAGAAGCCTTAGCGGCGGCAGAATTGGAAGCGAGTTTTTCTGAGGTCTCAATGCGTGCCGGTACAATGGCTGAAGTGAGCGATAAAGATGCAGAAAAGATTATTCGTTTAATTGATGTATTAGAAGAATTAGATGACGTGCAAAATGTTTACTCAAATGCAGATTTCCCTGAGTCTGTATTGGAGAATTTAAGTTAATACTAATCAATCAATGGTGCGTATCCTGGGTATTGATCCTGGATCAGTGAAAACAGGCTACGGAATTATCGAAAGTAACGGTCAACAAAGTCGTTATGTGCACAGTGGCTTTTTAAAGCTGCCCACGGATAGTTTAGCGAGTAAGTTAGGCGAAATTTTTTCTCGCTTATCCAGTGTGATTGCAGAATATCAGCCTGAGCACATGGCCATCGAGCAAGTTTTCTTATCAAAGAATGCAGCCTCTGCATTAAAGCTTGGTCAAGCACGTGGGGCGGCGATGACTGCAGGCGTGCATGCCAACTTAGAAATTTATGAATACAGTGCGAAAGCAGTTAAGCAATCGACGGTGGGTTATGGTGCCGCCTCTAAAGATCAAATCCAACATATGATTTTGCGATTGCTAAATATTCGTCAGGTGTTACAGGAAGATGAAGCGGATTCATTGGCGGTTGCACTTTGTCATGCGCATACCGGGCTTTCTCCTCAGTATCAAAATGCAATGAAGGCGACAAAATAAATGATCGGACGTTTACAAGGCCAGCTCGTTTATAAGCAACCACCTAGTTTAATGATTGATGTGAATGGTGTGGGATATGAAATAGATGCGCCCATGTCTACGTTTTATCAATTGCCTGAATGTGGCGAGCAAGTCATTTTGCATATACATATGATTGTTCGAGAAGATGCACAGATGCTTTATGGCTTTCACGACCTGGCAGATCGACGTCTTTTTCGTACCCTGTTGAAGGTAAATGGTGTCGGTGCAAAGATGGCGTTAACCATCTTGTCAGGTATGGATGCTAAAGGGTTTAGACATTGTATTCAGTTCGGGGATACAGATTCACTGGTTCGCCTGCCAGGTGTGGGTAAGAAAACAGCGGAACGTTTAGTAGTGGAATTGCGAGACCGATTAGATAATGATGAAAATGCTGCAGTGTTAAGCAGCGCAGATGTGAGTGTTAATACCGTGCGTAATCATATCGACGAAGCTATTTCAGCCTTGACTGCGTTGGGCTACAAGGGCCCTGAAGCAATGCGTATGGTTAAAAACGTGCAAGACGAAACTTCTTCTTGTGAAGATTTAATTCGTTTGGCTTTAAAGACAAGCTTAAGTAATTAAGACGAATAGATAATGACGACTGAGCGAATAATAGAAGCTGATAGTCTTGGAAATGAAGATGTTGCGTTGGATCGCGCGATTCGTCCTAAGACATTATCTGATTACACCGGGCAAGAAAAAGTGTGCGAGCAGATGGAAATATTCATCGAGGCCGCGCGTGAACGTAAAGAAGCATTAGATCATGTGCTGATATTTGGGCCGCCCGGATTAGGCAAAACCACGTTGTCGCATATTATTGCGAATGAATTGTCTGTCAGCATGCGACAAACATCGGGTCCGGTATTAGAAAAAGCAGGTGATCTGGCCGCCATCCTCACAAACTTAGAAGAACATGATGTGTTATTTGTGGATGAGATACATCGTCTCAGTCCAGTCGTCGAAGAAATTTTGTACCCTGCCTTAGAGGATTTTCAACTTGATATTGTCATTGGTGAAGGTCCCAGCGCCCGATCAATAAAATTAGATCTACCGCCATTCACATTAGTAGGAGCAACCACGCGTGCTGGATTATTAACGTCTCCTTTGCGAGATCGTTTTGGTATTGTTCAACGCTTAGAGTTTTATACCAATGAAGAGCTGGGCTCAATTGTGACGCGATCTGCTGGCATATTGAATGTTGAGCTTGATCCTGAAGGCGCGATAGAAATTGCCAAGCGCTCACGAGGAACGCCGCGTATTGCTAATCGCTTGTTAAGAAGAGTGCGTGACTATGCACAAGTAAAATCTAATGGGGTGATTACCAAAGACATTGCCGATAAAGCGTTAGACATGTTGAGTGTTGACCATAATGGCTTTGACCAGATGGATCGACGTGTATTGCTGGCAGTGATAGAAAAGTTTGATGGGGGCCCAGTCGGGCTTGATAGTCTGTCGGCTGCCGTGGGAGAAGAACGCGGAACGATTGAAGATGTGATTGAACCGTTTTTGATTTTGAATGGGTTTTTAATGCGAACACCGCGAGGCCGAGTAGCGACAATGAACTGTTATCGTCATTTTGGTTTACGTGTACCCAAGCAATTAGAACAAGTGCAAGTTGAAGCGGATATGTTCGCAAGTGAGCCAGCCACCCAGGATGATTAAACATTGAAGCCGTTTTTATGGCCAGTGCGAGTTTATTATGAAGATACCGATGCTGGCGGTGTCGTGTTTTATGCCAACTACCTTAGATTTTTAGAGCGAGCCAGAACCGAGTGGCTACGTTCTCATGGATTTGAACAAGACGAGCTACGGACTGATTATGGTATTGTATTTGCCGTGAGAGCAGTCGATATTAAATATTTAAAGCCCGCTCGATTTAATGAGCAATTAACTGTTTCTGTCGAAAAAATTCAACTTAAACAGGCAAGTATGGCAATGCAGCAGTCAGTTTCTAAAATAGATGCAGATAAAAACGAATTAATTGTAAAAGCCACTGTCAATGTAGTGTGTTTACACAGCGAAAAATTTTCTCCGAGCCCAATTCCTAAACCAATATTTGAAGAAATAAAAGCATGCATGTAGATATGAGTATTTATCGGCTAATCGCCGATGCGAGTTTATTAGTCCAGGTCGTCATGATTATCCTAGTGTTTGCGTCTGTCATTTCATGGACAATGATTTTCAGTAAAGCGCGTGTGTTAAAGATGGCAACTAAAGAAGCGAATGCGTTTGAAGATCGCTTTTGGTCAGGGGCTGATTTGCCTTCTCTCTATGAAAAGGTAGGGTCTAAACGGAATATCTCAGGCATGGAGCGAATCTTTGTTGCTGGGTTTAAAGAATATATTCGCTTACATAAAACACGCAAGGTATCCGCATTATCCATCAGCGATACTTCATTAAGATCAATGAAAGTTGCGCTCTCAAGAGAAATTGAT
>JBGCFN010000021.1:0-54097 GCA_045106935.1 Gammaproteobacteria bacterium
TTGAAGTGATTGTTAATGACGAAGGTCGTGCAACTGCATTACGCATGGCTAAGTGCAAATTAGAAGATGGCCGTCCTACACCAATTGAAGGCACTGAATACGAAATTGAATGTGACTTGATTGTTTCTGCGATTGGTCAAGGTGGTGATTTAGAAGGTCTTGAAGCCTACGATAATGGTCGTGGTTTAATTGATGCAGATAAGCACTATCAAGTACCAGGTAAAGAAGGGCATTTTGTATGTGGCGATATAATTCGTCCACACTTGTTAACAACAGCAATCGGCCAAGCGTCAATCTGTGCAGACAGTGTTGATTTTTACCTTAAAGGGCAAGAGTACGATAAGCGTCCTAAAGTTGATGTGCATCACTTTAGTTTGCTAGAAAAATTACAAGAAACAGGTCTTGAGCCTGAAGATTATGAGTCAGGCGAGTTCCGCGGAACCGATGCTGCGAGATTTTCAGTACATAACTATGAAGATCGTTCAGCGCAAGAGATAATTTCTGCTGATCGCTTGTTCTTAGGTCATTTCGAATTTACACCACGCGTATTACGTGACTCACATGGTCCTGATTCAGAAGAAGTGTTAGGTCACTTTGAAGAACGTATGATTGGCTTGAGTGAGGAAAAAGCAGTTGAAGAAGCCGGTCGTTGCATGAGCTGTGGAATGTGCTTCGAATGTGATAACTGTGTTATCTATTGTCCACAAGACGCAGTGTTCCGTGTTAAGAAAGATCAAACAACCACTGGCCGTTACGTGGATACAAACTATGACAAGTGTATTGGTTGTCACATCTGTGCAGATGTTTGCCCGACTGGTTATATTGATATGGCATTAGGCGATCACTAAAATAGTAATTAACCAAAAGCATAGTAAAGTTAGTTCAGCATGATTGGAGTCAAAAATATAAACATTCATTTGAGTGTTTTGGTCGGACTATTAATAGTAGTCATAAGCACAGCCGCAATAGCGGATGGAAGCAAAGTACCTCCACCCAATGGAGAGCAGTGTGTAGAAGATCCTGCATGGATGCGCACCAATCATTTTGAGACTATATTGCATCAACGTGATGAGACAGTTTTGCGTGGCATACGCACTGAGAAACATAGCCTAAAAAACTGTATTGATTGCCATATTACTCCTAATGAGAGTGGAGAATATGCTCGTTACTCAAATAGCGAAGAACATTTCTGTGCAAGTTGCCATACATACGCAGCCGTAAGTGTGGATTGTTTCCAGTGTCATGCGGACCGTCCAGAGTCAGCAATTCGTGAAGCGATTCAGCAGCATAAAGAAGCTGGTACTAATCCTCATCAAAATATGAAGAGCAGTGCAAGCGAGTTAATCTTGAAGTCAAATTTATTGTCAGCCCAGTAATTGTAAGCAAATCAAAATGAATAACGTCGTTAATAAAGCATACAAATTATTACGTAAGTCTGAGAAAAAGACAGGCGAACAAAAAACCGACCAAAGTAAGCGTTCGTTTATCGGAGGTTTAGTGGGAGCTTCTGGGTTGGCCGTTGCGCCAGGCGTAATGCTATATGAAACAGCATCAGCTAAGCCTGCTGATCAAGCAGTGACTGATAAAGTTCGTTGGGGCATGTTAGTTAATGTTAATCAATGTACAGAAGATTGTGATGCGTGTGTCACGGCCTGTAATGATGAGCACGGATTATGGCCCGAGGAAGGTTCAAGTACGGATTCGCAATGGATTAGAAAACTGACTGTAAAAGATCCAGCAACAGAGAATACAAAATCCTTCCCTGTTATGTGTCAACACTGTGAACATCCACCTTGTGTTGATGTATGTCCTACAGGTGCATCCTTCAAACGAGAAGATGGCATTGTATTAGTTAATATGCACACTTGTATTGGCTGTCGCTATTGCATGATGGCCTGCCCATATAAAGCAAGATCATTTGTCCATGAAGTGCTTGAAGATCAATTACCAAGTACTCCGCGCGGTAAAGGCTGTGTAGATAGCTGTAATATGTGTGTGCATAAAATTGATGCTGGAGAAAATACCACTGCTTGTGCTGAAGCATGTGAAAAAGATGGTCATCAAGCGATTGTATTTGGGGATTTGAATGATTCCGAAAGTGAAATTTCTAAACGCCTAAAAGATTTTGGCGGTACGCAAATTCGTGCCGATCTGGGTCTCAATACTGGTGTTCGATATCAAGGGTTATAAATAAATGGATACCTTACGATATAGCTCAATTGCAGCGCGGTCATCTAAATTTTGGATGCTATTGATTGGTTTAGCAGCGGTTATCCTAATTGGTGTTTTGTCTGCACATCATATGGAAGTAGAAGGACATGTAATTTCTGGTATGAATAACCAGATAGTATGGGGCCTGCCACATGTGTTTGCTATTTTTCTTATTGTCGCCGCATCAGGAGCGTTAAATGTGGCATCCATCGCATCAGTGTTCGGGAAAGTGGAATACAAACCATTAGCTAGACTATCAGCCCTACTTGCTGTTGCACTATTAGCTGGTGGTTTAGCAGTACTTGTGCTGGATTTGGGTCGTCCTGATCGATTGATCGTGGCAATGACCAAATATAATTTCAAATCAATATTTGCTTGGAATATTATTTTGTACACGGGATTCTTTGCAATTGTCGGCGTCTATATTTGGACAATGATGGATAACGCAATGCAGAAATACAGCAAAAAAGCAGGCTTATTTGCGTTTGTATGGCGTTTAATTTTAACTACTGGTACTGGCTCAATATTCGGTTTCTTAGTCGCACGAAGTGCATATGATACGGCGATGCTAGCACCCATGTTTATTATTATGTCTTTTGCATTTGGCTTGGCGTTTTATATTTTAGTACTGCTCGCCTCATATAATTGGACTGAGCGCCCTTTGGGTGATTATGTGTTAAATAAATTGCGTAACTTGTTAGGCGTATTTATTGCTAGCATTATATATTTTGTTGCTGTCTATCATGTGACGAATTTGTATGCGACAGAGCATCATGCGGTTGAAAAATTTCTATTAGTCGATGGTGGAATCTACACGACTTTGTTCTGGGTAGGACAAGTCCTGATTGGCGGCTTGATTCCTCTCGCATTAATTTATATGCCTCAAACTAAAAACTGTCGTAAAACTTTAACCGCTGCATGTGCAATGGTGATATTGGGCGGCTTTGCTCAGGTCTATATCATCGTTATCGGTGGGCAAGCATTCCCCTTAGAGTTATTTCCTGGGATGGAAGTAAGTAGTTCATTCTTCGATGGTGTGGTGGGTCAATACTGCCCAAGCATATGGGAGATACTGTTAGGTGTTGCGGGTGTGGCAATTTCATTAATATTAGTCACTGTTGGTGTTGCTGTTTTAGAATTTCTCCCTGATAGCCTTTCAGATAATATCGTTGAAGCAAAAAAGTAATCTAGAACTCGTTTTTTTCATTCATTAATTAATACGTGATGTTCGTCACACTTTAGTTGCTCGAGACTAAAGATATCTATTTACTGCCGTCAAATTGGTCTGTCACGCTATCTTATGAGCGTTGATTTCAAATGCAGATTAGCTTTGTGTTTGAATTATATTTAAATATTTTGGAGGCAGTCCAATGCATGTCGAGATAAGTTTAGATGCTCAAAATAATACATCTCAAGTTGGTGATAAATCATCGCGTCCCGAAGATACACAGACAATATCTGGCAGCCAAGTTGCATGTGCTTTTGCCAGTATAGAATCAGCTAAGACTCAACAAGCTAAACAAGGGCGAGTTCAAGTGCTAGCTGTATCTATGTCGGCCGTGTTTGCAGTTGTTTCGGTATATTTGGTATTTGCACTAGTGCTTTGACGTGTGTGTTATCAACGTGTAGGAATACTTTTGTTTGGGTTTAAAATTTGATTAGGGTCAAACTGAGATTTGATATTTCTCATCAAGATGAGTTCATGCCTACCAATTTCTTTAGCCACATGATCACGTTTACTTATGCCAACACCATGTTCACCAGATAGTGTCCCATCAAGCTGTAACACGGTATTAAAAATTTGATCCAAGCAGTCTGTGGCGTTTTGATGCTGTATGGTGTCTTCAGCGTCATACATTATGTTGACGTGTAAATTGCCATTGCCAGCATGACCAAAATTAACAATAGGTAATTTAAATTCAGTAGATAGAGCATCCAGCTTATCAAGCAATTTGCTTAAATTCGGCACAGGGACCACTATGTCTTCGTTAATTTTATTGGGAGCCAAATTGCGTAAGATGGGTGAGAGTGCTTTGCGCGCTTGCCAAAGGGTGGCTTTATCTGATGCAGTACTTGCATGTTGAATATCAACTTGGTCATTATTTGATAATGATTGTTCTATTTTGTCAGTGCTGATTAAGAGCGACTCAGCATCACCATCAATTTCAATCATAAGCATTGCTTGCGCGTCACTAGGTAAAAGTACATCGCTATGGGTGCGAATTAATTTAATCGCGTGATGATCCATGAATTCAATTGCGCAGGGGGAATGTAATTGTGAGCTTATACTTTGTATCGCCTTACATGCTCCATGATGACTCTTGTATAGTGCACGAATAGTATTTCTTTCGGGTGGAAGTGGAATAATTTTTAATTCAGCCTCTGTAATCACGGCTAAGGTACCTTCTGAGCCAATAATAATACGTGTTAGATCCAGGCCAACAACGCCTTTTGTGGTTTTACTTCCGGTATGTATGGTGTGACCATCTCCTGTGACAGCCGTAAGTTGTAAGGTGTTATCACGTGTTGTTCCATATTTTACGGCGCGAGGTCCGGCTGCATTGCAAGCCAAATTACCACCCACAGTGCAAAATTCTGCACTACTAGGGTCGGGGGCCCAGAAAAAGTTTTTTTCTTTTAGATAGTTTTGTAAAGCAAGATTAGTCACGCCTGCCTGGACGCGAACGCTACGATTGCCAATATTGCAATTTACAATCTCATTCATACGCTCCATGGACATAACAATGCCACCTGTAATAGGGACTGAAGCACCTGTGGTGCCTGTGCCTCTTCCTCGAGTCGTGAGCGGAATGTTAAATTGGTTACATAGTTGAATACATTCAACAACTTGTTGGTGGCTGGTTGGTAACACAACTGCATCAGGTGGGTGATGAATTTTGCTGTTATCGTAACCGTAAGGCCAACAGTCTGCGGCATCTAAGAGTAAATTTTTTTCAGAGAATATATTTTTTAGATGATTAGCTATCTCTGCCGGAAGAGTAGTAGGCACTATTCTATCCAAGTAATTGTTGGTCAATTAATTCACATAAACAATGTAGTACTAATAAATGTACTTCTTGTATGCGAGCAGTAGAGGGACCTGGCACTCGAATTTCGATATCATTTTTTTGAATGAGTGCACCTACTTCCCCGCCATCTCTGCCCGTAAGTGCCACAATGCGAGCATTTCTTTCATGGGCGGCATGCATGGCTTGCACTATATTTGCTGAGCCACCACTGGTGGTGATGACAAATAATATATCGTCAGATTGGCCAAGTGCGCGGACTTGTTTTGCAAATACTAAGCTATAGTCATAATCATTGGCGATAGAAGTCAACGTGGAACTGTCTGTAGTTAGTGCTATAGCTGGTAGTGGTTGTCTTTCACGCTCAAATCGATTTAATAGTTCGGATGAGAAATGCTGAGCATCAGCAGCAGAGCCGCCATTGCCACAAGTCAAAATTTTATTACCTGCAAGTAAGCTGGAAGTCATTAACAATGCTGCATCAGAAATGGGGCCAGCAATAACACTCAAAGCATCTTGTTTGGTTTGAATGCTGTCAGCAAACAACTTTTCTATCTGTTTAATCGGGTTCACTATTGGCTTTCCATAAATGCATTGGTTATCCACTCAGGATTTTGATGAGGTGAAAGTGCAACAACATCAAATCGAGTAGGTAAGTGAGTTGGGTGTTTTTGCAGATAATGATTGGCAGTAAAGACTAATTTTTGCTGTTTGTTGATGTCAACGGATTCGCTTGCACTGCCAAACATTTTTGAGCTGCGAAATCGTACTTCCACAAAAACCAAAGTATCTGAATCTTGCATAATTAAATCTATCTCGCCATAACGGCAGTGATAGTTTCTCTGCAGTAATGATAAACCATTTCGCTGCAAGAAACTGCAAGCGACGTCTTCAGCTTTTTTTCCTGTTAAACGTTGGCTTGGCATGGGCTAGAAAACTTACTCGTTGGAGAATTGAGGCAGTAATGTTGGCTTTCCATTGACAAACTGAGCCCAATTAAGCTCTCGGAAAATTTTATTACCCTGGTGAATTTTTAGTTTTCCTGTGAGCCCGTTATAACGCTCATATGGCAACGCGGCGAGCTCTGCTAATTTCAATGGCAAGTAATAAGCATCAATACCCAGCGCTGCAAAGCGTGGCAGTAATTGGTAAGTATCGCCAGCTTCAAGTTCGAGTAATTCACTCATGATTTCATGATCTGGTGAGGGTTTTAAGAGCCATGGAATATCACAATATAGAACGCCGTTGACATCACGATCTCTTGATACATTCTCAATGCCTGAGAATATATGAGAGGTGCTATATACCGGCAAATCTGTTGCATAGTAATAATTAATTTGGGGGCGAATTAAACGTGCAGTACGAGGAGATGCCACCATAAACACCATGTCTACATCTTGGCGTCGACGTGGTTCGAACTCAAGGTTTTGCCCTAGTGTTGATTTTAGTTTTCTATGGCGTGCTTCACTTTGATCTAATTGTAAGGCTAATTTTAATGGTGTAGAGAAATCAGTGTCGTTAGAGGCGTAGTATTGCGTATCTAATACAATGCCATTAAGTTCTTCAAAGCGGGATTGAAAAGCTTCTGCAAGCCGCTGACCCCATTCTCCGTTGGGTGTCATGATAATTGCGCTAACATGTTCATCGAGTGAAGCGCGTTCAGCTACCTGTGTTGCTTCATCTTCTGGCAGCAACCCAAATTGAAATAAATTATTAGGCGCATGTGAATGATTGGGCAAATAGTTTAGTGTTAATACGGGGATTACTAATTCTGTTTGTTGAGATAGTAATTCAACTGATTCTTTTTTTAGTGGTCCAATAACAAAGTCAGCACCATCGTCCACTGCGCGTTGGTAGTGATAAACAATATCAGCAGGATTGTCACCCGTATCATATAGCTCAATATGTGGAGAATATTGATCTTCAGTGCGTAGTTCTCTTGCAGAAACAATGCCTGCATAAATGACTTCAGCAATCTTTGCGTATCGTCCAGTCATCGGTAATAGAAGAGCAATTCTTTCGGGAACTGCAAAGAAGTTTTCAAAGCTCTCTAGTATTGATGTGAGCAAATTATCGGAGGCTGGATGACTAGGGTGACGGCTACGCCAATCGTTTAGTGCGTGATTGAGTTGTTCTATATTTGAATAAGGTGTGCGTTTAGTTTTAGCAAGTTCAATCCAGCCACTGAGCTCTTGGTTGCTTTTGTTTTGCCAAGAAGTTAATTCTTCTTCATGTGCAGATGCAAGTAAACGCCAAATTTCATTTTGATTGTAAGATATATCTGAGTGATCATTAAGATGTTGGGATAAGTCTGTTCGTGAATTTAAGCTTGAATACGTATCGCCTATACCATTAAAAGCTTGGGCGCGTAATTCAAGAATTGCTGGCAAATGTGATGGTGCGCGAGTCATCAATGATTCAGGGAGTAATGTCAGCACTTCATTGTATTGTTCATGCTGTATTGCAATATTTGACTCTGCAATGCGTTTGCGAGGGATTAATTCGAATGTTAAATTTTGCTCGTTAATTAAATTAAGATATTGCTGTGCAAGATCATGATTGCCAGCCGAAATAGATAATTCAGCTGCCTGCAATTGCAACTGTTCCTTTTTTGGGGATGATTCTGATTGCGATACTTGCCAGTAAATTTCTGCTGCTTTTTGATACTGGCCTTGTTTGGTGAGTTTTTCAGCTTTCTTTATCTCGATATTATCTGAAGAGACTTCGGGTTTAGTCGGCAAGCCGGTTCCACAACTGCTGATTAGCAGTGTGAATATAATCAAAATCAAGCAATGTGCTATGGTGTATCGGGCTTTAATATTCATGAATATTTGTAGTTTGGTTTAATCGTGTTACTCAGGTCTTGAGGTGAAATTTTGGCCACACTGTATATTGTTGCAACCCCCATTGGCAATCTAAAGGATATCACTTTACGTGCGCTTGAGACGCTAGAAAATGTGGCATTGGTCGCCGCTGAAGACACGCGTGTAGCGAAGAAACTATTTGCTGCTCATGGAATATCCACACCATTGATTTCTTACCATCAACATAATGTTCAGCAACGTGATCCTCAATTATTGCTAGAAATAGAACAAGATAAAGATATTGCATTAATTACCGATGCGGGTACTCCTTTAATCAGTGATCCTGGGCATTCTTTGGTAGCCATGTGCCGACAGCATGGAGTTGATGTTGTCCCTATCCCTGGTGCGTGTGCATCGATTGCGGCTATTTCTGTTAACGATTTCAATATCACTCGCTTTTCCTTTGAGGGATTTTTACCTCCTAAGCACTCCGCACGTATCAGCCGATTGGAGCAGCTAAGCCCGTGCCAACATGCCACCGTATTGTATGAGGCAAAACACCGGATCGTCACCTTGCTAGAAGATGTGCAGACGATATTTGGACCAGATAGACAGCTAATGATTGCACGTGAATTAACTAAATTGCACGAACAAATCGTCTCTGGGTCAGTGTCTCAACTATTAATGCAGTTAAAAAATGAAGAAATTGCACTCAAAGGGGAATTTGTCATTGTCATTGAAGGCGCTGATGGTCGCGCACAAAATGAGACAGATTTGCAAAATATGCGATTCTTATTCTCTAAAGTCTCATCAGTAATGAGTCATAGAGACGCAGTTAGTCTAGCCATGACGTTGACATCATTACCTAAAAACACGTTGTATGATCTGGCAAGCGAATATTATCGCTAATTAAGCCACATGGTTGATGTGTTCTATTTAATTTCGGCAGTGATACCAAAAATCAATTAGTGATACAGTCGCTGCGGGAGTTGGTCGAGGCAATCGCTGTTGTTAAGTCGACAGAGGAAAGTCCGGGCTCCATAGGACAGAGTGCCAGGTAACGCCTGGAGGGTGTAAGCCCATGGAAAGTGCAGCAGAAAATATACCGCCTATATTTATATGGGTAAGGGTGAAATGGTGCGGTAAGAGCGCACCGCGTTGATGGCAACATGAACGGCATGGTAAACCCCACTCGGAGCAAGACCAAATAGGGGAACAGGTTGTTTTGCAACCACATGTGGTCCACATGGTTCTCGGGTAGGTCGCATAAGGTGTCTGGTGACAGACATCTCAGATGAATGATTGTCCACGACAAAACCCGGCTTATTGACCGACTCCCATCTGTTACCTTTAATATAAAATATAAACTTAAAGTAGTCTCTCATCAGGCGCCATCAAGCCCTTAATTCGCCTCAATATTCACTAATAATCTATTCGAAATTCTTCTGTAAGTAATTGTCTTGCAAGGCAAAAATCCCGATAAACGGCCTATTTTAGCTTGCTTTTTATTCGCTTGATTTCTATAGTGTATAAATGTGGGAAAAAGTGGTTTTTAGTGACTTTTTAAGGGTAGAAGAACAAGAATGTTTCGAGGCATCACAGCAACAACAATTGACGCAAAAGCGCGCATTACTGTACCAAAAGAGTACCGTGATGCACTTAATGCTGCTTGTGGTGGACAAATTGTAATCACTGTTGATGTGGATCGTTGTCTACTCATTTACCCGTTGCCTGAATGGGAGCGTTTTGAAGCCGATCTACGTGCATTGCCCAATGTTGGTAAGCAAGTACGTCGTTGGCATCGCCTCTACCTAGGACACGCTAAACCACGCGAGATTGATGGTCAATCTCGAATTTTACTCCCCCAAGAATTACGTGATTTTGCCGGACTAGGGAAAAACGTTTGCCTGGTAGGACAGGGCAATAAATTTGAGCTATGGGACCAGGAAAGGTGGCATAACTCATGTGAGGAGTGGTTACAAGAAGAGGCAGGATCTGCGGCTGATGAATCGGCGCTAGAGCATTTAAGCGTTTAAACACGCATGACAGTGTCAACAGTTCATGTCCCTGTTTTACTTCGGGAGTCTTTGCAGGGCTTGAATATCAAAAATAATGGCACCTACATAGACTGTACTTTCGGTAGAGGAGGTCATAGTCAGGTGTTGTTGGAGTCTTTGTCTAGTCAAGGACGATTATTTTTGTTGGATCAAGATCCTAGTGCTATTGAATGTGCACAGGAAAAATTTGGAAGTGATGAGCGGGTGCAAATAATTCATCAGTCATTTGCAAAGCTTGCGGAAGTGGGCGCTGAGTATGAATTGTTAGCGAAAGTAGATGGTGTTTTTTTCGATTTAGGGGTGTCTTCGCCACAATTAGATGAGGCGCTGAGAGGATTTAGTTTTAGTCACGATGGCCCATTAGATATGCGTATGAATACAAGTGCAGGAGTGACAGCAGCAGAATGGTTAACGAGTGTCTCTGCGCAAGAGTTTACTCGCGTGTTGTATGAGTATGGGGAAGAACGGTATGCGAAAAAAATTGTTAGTAAGGTACAACAACAGCAACAGAATTCTGCCATTACATCGACCAAACAATTAGCAGAAATTGTTAAGGCCTGTTACCCGCCTCATTACCAGGGGGTACACCCAGCAACAAGAACATTTCAGGCAATAAGAATTGCAATTAATGATGAGTTGCTAGCATTACAAAAAGGATTAGAGGCAGCTTTTACTTTGCTCAATAGTGGAGGCCGTCTCGTCGTTATTAGTTTTCACAGTTTGGAAGATCGAATGGTGAAACGTTTTATTCGAGATACCAAGCAAGAGGACCTATTACCTAAATTACCGGTAATGCCAGAGTTGATTGATCATTTGAAATCAGTTGGGAAGTTAGTTCGTCCTTCTGAACAGGAATTAGAGATAAATCCGCGATCTAGAAGTGCGCGCCTTCGTGTTGCTGAAAAGGTGCTTAAATGAAACTAGCCGGATTAATTAGTTTTTATTTGATAGTTGTGATCAGCGCGTCAGGTCTGGTCTACAACAAGCATCTTCAGAGAAGGCATTTTGTCGAGTTGCAGGCATTACAAGAAGCCGGCTCTCAATTAGAGACTGAGTGGGAGCAGCTATTACTAGAGGAAAGTGCATGGTCAAATCAAGCAAGGATAGAACAAATAGCAAACGCAGAATTAGGAATGCATCTAGTGAACCATTCAGATGTGGTTATGTTGGAACTGAAATCTAAATGAGATTGTATAAATGAGAAAGGCTAAAGCAAAAATATTTGCAGGGCGACGATACCTGCTTTTATTTGCAGTCTTTTGTGTATTTGTTCTGCTGTTTGCGCGTGCGGCACAATTGCAACTTCTTCATGCCGATTTTTATAATGAAGAAGGTTCAAATAGGCATGTGCGCACCGTTGAAATTCCTGCAAACCGTGGTGTGATCACTGATCGTCATGGTGAGGCATTAGCCATTAGTACACCAGTCTATTCAATTTGGGCGCACCCCCAAACTGCTTTAGATAACCCTCAGTCCATTCATGATGCGGCAACATTGTTGGGTATCAATAAAAATGCCTTAATTAAAAAACTGAATGAAAGAAAAAGTAAACAATTTGTCTATGTAAAGCGTCATGTGTTCCCAAATGTGGCAGAAGAGCTTGAACAAAAAAAGGCAACAGGTTTCTCAGCCATAAGAGAATATCGACGCTATTACCCTACCGGTGAAATGGCAGCGCATGTCGTGGGGCTAACCAATATTGATGATCAAGGATTAGAAGGTGTCGAATTAGCGTTTGATGATTGGCTTCATGGGTCTCCCGGTAAAAAACGGGTATTGAAGAATGGTCGAGGAACAGTGATTGGAGACATTGGTTTAGTCACCGAGCCACATCATGGAAAGGATTTAATATTATCGCTTGATAAGCGAATACAGTATCTCGCCTATCGTGAGTTGAAACGTACAATTAATCGATACGGTGCTAAAGCCGGTTCAGTAATAGTGCTGTCAGTTGATAGTGGCGAAGTGCTGGCTATGGCTAACTTACCAGCATTCAATCCGAATGATCGCTCAAACACAAAGGTTGACTCGATAAGAAACAGAGCAATTACAGATGTGTTTGAACCAGGGTCAACGGTTAAACCATTTTTGATTGCAGCCGCGATCGAAAATGGTACTTACAAGGTGAATAGTACAATCAACACTGCGCCAGGTTATTTTAATGTAGCAGGATTATTGGTCAGCGATCATAGTAATTATGGTGTGGTCGATATGAAAACTATTCTTAGTAAGTCGAGCAATGTTGGTGCGGTACGAGTGGCGTTAAAAATGTCACAAGAACAAGTTTGGTCGCAATATCAATCGGTTGGGTTTGGTCAGTTAACAGGTTCCGGGTTTCCCGGTGAGCGAGCAGGCAAGTTAGACAGTTATGCTAACTGGAATAAAACACAACGCGCCACTTTAGCTTATGGTTATGGAATGTCTGCAACCGCCTTGCAGTTAGCGCGTGCATATTCAGTGATTGCAAATGACGGTGTGCTATTACCAGCTTCTTTCGTTGTTAATGATCAAGTGCCTGCTGGGCAGCGCGTCATGTCTGGAAGAACAGCGAAAGCAATCAGAAGTATGCTCAAAGGTGTTCTATCGAAGGAGGGAACAGGAAGTCGCGCGAGTATGCAAGGATATAGTGCGGCAGGTAAAACAGGAACATCACGAAAATCACAAAGTGGTGGGTACTCTAAAGATAATTACATTGCATTGTTTGCTGGGATGGCACCCGCTGATGCACCTAAAGTTGTCGTTGTAGCATTGATCGACCAGCCGGTTAAAGAAGATGGTTATTACGGTGGTGAAGTGGCAGCGCCAATATTTTCTCGAGTCACAGAAGGGGCTTTGAGATTAATGAATGTGGCACCCAATCTTATTGATGATAAGAAGCGCGGCTTGTTACTTACGGGGTCACGTGAGAAATGAGTGTTATTAAACAACAAAGAAAACTTTTGGTGAGTGAATTGCTAAATGGCTTGGTCGCGATTGATTCATCTAAAGATGTTCATGTGACTGGCGTGAGTGAATATAGCGGAGACGTTGAAATTGGTGATTTGTTTATAGCCACATCGGGGCTACACTATGCGAAAGAAGCAATCACAAATGGCGCAGTTGCAGTAGTTTATAACGCATCATCTCATGATGAGAAAGCTAGCATAGACAGTGCAGTGCCCATGTTTGAGTGTTGTGAACTGTCTAGTCATATTCATGAGATCACTCAACGGTTTTATGCGCAAGATGAGAATGCTATTAAAACGATTGCGATTACTGGAACTGATGGAAAATCATCTGTTGCTCATCTTATTGTACAAGCACTTGAGAGCTCGCAAGAACCGTGCGGTTTAATTGGTACATTAGGCTATGGTCGACTAGGTCAGCTTACTGAAGCAACACATACTACACCTCCTGCTTCACGTATTGCCCGAGAATTCTATAAGTTCAATCAAGTCGGATGCACCGCTGTAGCAATTGAAGCATCGTCGCATGGAATTGCACAAAAGCGCTTACAAAATTTGCCAATATATACCGCTGTGTTGACTAATATCACACGGGATCATTTGGATTATCACAATTCATTAGAAGAATATATTCAAGCTAAAGCAGGTCTGTTTTTCACGCATCATCCTAAATATGCAGTGATCAATATAGACGATGCAACCGGTAACCAATGGAGTCAGCAGTTATCTTCCTCGTTAGATGTGATTACATTTTCTTTGGCAAACACTAAAGCGAATGTATATGCCTGTGATGTTAAATATTTAGCCGATTCCACACTTATGAAATTGTCGATTGGCCAAAAAATGATTGATGTAAGCGTGCCATTATTAGGGCAGTTCAATGTGCTTAATATTCTTGCTGTCGCAGCCGTGTTAGTCAGCATGGGTAAAAATAATTCGCAAATAAAAGATGCGCTGAATAGTTTACAAGCAGTGCCTGGTCGTATGCAGTCTATCTCAGTAGATAATGCGGCCACAGCAATTGTTGATTATGCGCATACGCCTGCTGCTTTATTTGCTGCCTTAAATGCAGTGCGTGAACATTGTTTTGGGAAATTAATCTGTGTATTTGGTTGTGGCGGGGATCGAGATCAAGGTAAACGTTCTCAAATGGGAGAGATTGCAACACGCTATGCAGATTTTGCAGTCATCACTTCAGATAATCCGCGCAATGAAGATCCCCAAGCGATTGTTGATCAGATAGCTGAAGGCTGTGTGGGGCAGGATAACTACAAAATAATTATTGATAGAGAAGAGGCGATTACTAATGCGCTGTCCATGGCGAATATTAATGACGCAGTATTGATTGCTGGAAAAGGACACGAAAAATATCAATATGTTAGTAATGAGAAAATTATTTTTGATGATGTTGATATTGCAACACAAGCATTAGCGAGGCAGGTTCATGGATAGCTGGCTACGTTTAAGTGATGTTGCCAATATGGCGAATGGTGAGTTGCTTGGTAATGATGTCGCGATAGAGGCGATATCAACAGATACAAGAGATATGCATGAGGGCGATTTATTTGTGGCGCTTGAAGGTGAAAGATTTGATGGGCACAAATTCATTGATGCCAGCGTAGAGGAAACTGTTCAGGCAGTGTTTGTTCACAAGAAGATAAATACCCAGCTGCCTCAAGTGTTGGTAGAAGATACCTTAAAAGGTTTATCGCATTGGGCGCAGGCTTGGCGAAACAAAGTTAACCCAAAGCTAGTCGCAGTGACAGGCAGCAATGGTAAGACCACAGTTAAGCAAATGCTAAACAGTGTGCTGTCGCGTGCGGGGAGCACCTGTTATACCCAAGGTAATTTGAATAACCATATTGGTGTGCCGCTGACATTATTGACGTTGAGGGAAACTGATGAATACGCAGTGATTGAGATGGGGGCTAATAATTTTGGTGAGATCGATCATTTAAGTAAGTTGGGGCAACCAGATGTTGCTGTGATTACCAATGCAGGCCCTGCTCATTTGGAAGGATTTGGGTCAGTAGCAGGTGTGGCTCAAGCAAAAGGTGAAATTATTAATGGTGTTAAGCCATCTGGTGCAGTGGTGTTAAATTTGGATGATCAATACATCGATGTGTGGTTGGAGAAAGCTAAGCACTTGAGAGCAATAACATTTGGGTTTTCAGCTGACGCTGATGTGTATGGGCAGATTAATCACAACAATATTTTGTCTGTTAGTGCTTGGGGAGAAAAGTTTGATATTAATCTTCCGCTGGCAGGAAAGCATAATGCAAGTAATGCATTGGCTGCCATCGCTGCCAGCCATCAGTTAGGTATTGACACTCAATGCATCAAACAGGGCCTTGAGCATGCCGATCAAGTGCAAGGAAGGTTGCAATCTAAGTTGGGAGTAGCTGGTTCAACAATAATTGATGATACATACAATGCTAACCCAGCGTCACTTCGAGCTGCGATTGAAGTGTTGTGTTCTCAGCAAAAAGAACCATGGCTAGTGTTGGGTGATATGGGGGAATTGGGGGCTGAGGCAGAAATAATTCATGCTCAAATTGGTAAGCAAGCAAAATTAACTGGGGTGAAAAAATTATTTGGCCTAGGTGTGCTGGCCAAGCATGCAGTAAATGGTTTTGGTGAAGAAGGATTTCATTTTGACCAACATGAAAAATTAAGTAATGTGCTTCGTGAGCAGGCCAATTCACAGTGTTGTATTTTAGTGAAAGGATCACGAGCTATGCATATGGAAGATGTAGTAAATGCTTTGATTGTCAATGAAACGCTACATTAATAAAGGGTTAACGTGCTTCTATATTTATTTGAATACTTAGAAAAATATAACAGCGTATTCAACGTGTTTGGATATCTGACTTTGCGTTCAATACTGGGAGTATTAACAGCGTTGGTTATTTGTTTTGTTACCGGACCTATGATGATTCGACGTTTATCAGATTACAGTGTCAAACAAAACATTCGTTCCGATGGACCTCAGACTCATTTGCTAAAAGCAGGAACGCCTACCATGGGCGGTGCGTTTTTATTGTTGAGCATACTTGTGAGTACGTTGCTCTGGGGGGATTTAGAGAATCGTTATATTTGGGTTGTGTGTTTTGTGACATTCTCATTTGGTGCAATAGGTGCTTTTGATGATATTAAAAAACTAATACAAGGCAGCAGCGCAGGTATTTCGGCGCGGCTTAAATATACATTGCAATCAGCAGTAGCATTGATAACTGCGTGGTGGTTATTTCAAACGGCTGCCTTGCCGGTTGAGACAAATTTATATGTGCCTCTATTTAAGAATATTGTGATTGATTTAGGGCCTTGGTTTATCTTGCTGACCTATTTTGTCATTGTCGGTTCAAGTAACGCTGTTAATTTAACTGATGGCCTTGATGGTTTGGCAATTATGCCTACCGCGATGGTGGCTGGTGCATTAGGAATCTTTGCTTATGTGAGTGGGCATTCTACGTTTGCAGAATATTTGGCGATTCCTTTTATTCCGTTGGCGGGTGAGTTAGTTGTATTTTGTGCAGCTATTGTTGGCGCTGGTCTCGGGTTTCTTTGGTTTAATGCTTACCCTGCTCAAGTATTTATGGGTGACGTAGGTGCATTATCTCTTGGTGCTGCCTTGGGTGTGGTCGCGGTGCTGGTAAGACAAGAGATAGTACTGGTAATCATGGGTGGAGTTTTTGTTGTAGAGACATTGTCGGTAATGATCCAAGTGGCATCATTTAAATTAACCGGCAAGCGAGTATTTAAAATGGCGCCTTTGCATCATCATTTTGAATTAAGAGGTTGGCCTGAGCCAAGAGTGATTGTTCGTTTCTGGATAATCACAGTAATACTTGTGCTGATTGGTTTAGCGACATTAAAGATTAGGTAGAGACAGGTGGGTGTTAGTTATTCAATGAATATTGATCCGACAAAATACTTAGTTATTGGTGCAGGTATGTCTGGCTTGTCTGCGCTTGAGTATTTGTTAGCGAGAAATAAGCAATGCCGAATAATGGATAGTCGTGGATTGCCACCAAATGCAGCGACAATAAAAAACATTATGCCTGAAACGCAAGTGTGCTTCGGTAAATTTAAGCAGCAATGGTTACAAGAAGCAGATGTGATTGTATTGAGCCCTGGTGTTTCTCCACACATGCCAGAAATACAGGAAGCGATTCAGTGTGGAGTTGAAGTATTGGGTGATGTTGAATTATTTGCGCGCGAAGTGACTAAACCATATATCGCAATTACTGGTTCGAATGGAAAAAGTACAGTGACCACATTAGTTGCTTCCATCTTGGAAAGTCAGGGATTCAATGCGAAGGCCTGCGCCAATATCGGTGAACCTGTACTGAATTTAATTGATGATCAATCTATTGATGTATATGTGCTGGAGTTATCTAGTTTTCAGCTAGAAACCATCTCGTCGATACGACCTCGCGCGGCAGTTGTGCTTAATGTCAGTGATGACCATTTGGATCGGCATGCTAGTTTTGAAGAGTATGCAAAAATTAAGCAATCAATTTATACCAATGCTGAGTTGAGCGTATTGCCACGTGATGAAGATCAACATAGCAATATTGATTCAAAGAACAAAACTATTAGCTTTGGGCAAGATCTGCCAGATGAAGGTGAGTATGGAATAAAGCAAGATGATGGTGGGCGCTGGTTGATGCGCGGTAAGCAGCCATTGATTAAATCAGATGATTTGGCGCTTGTAGGCGTGACTGGCGAGCTTAATGTACTAGCAGCACTCGCGTTAACAGAATCATTTGTGCATGACCATGAAAAAGCATTAGAGGCGGTTCGCTTGTTTAAGGGTTTATCGCATCGTTGTGAAATGGTGGCGGAAATAAATAACGTGCAATGGATCGATGATAGTAAAGGCACCAATGTGGGTGCAACTGTCTCGGCAATTTTAGGGTTAGATCGCCCAATAGTGTTGATTTTAGGGGGTGTGCATAAAGGAGGATCGTTAGATGCCTTGATTGATGCGGTAAATGACAGGGTTGGTTTAGTGATTGCCTTTGGGCGTGATCAACAAGTATTTATCGATGCCCTAAAGGATGTAGTAGAGGTGTCTCAAAAGAGTTCTTTATCTGCATCGGTAGAATATGCCTATCAAAAGAGTCGTCCAGGAGATGTTGTGCTTTTCTCTCCTGCATGTGCAAGTTTCGATATGTTTTCAAACTATATCGAGCGTGGTTTGGCTTTCCAAGCGGCGGTGAAACAATCTGTGCTAAAGGCTGATGATGGCAGCGAATAATAAACAACTTAGCATGCAGGAATCCATTGCAAATTTGATTGATGTGCAGATGCTGTTTGCGCTAATGATCTTGTGTGGCATCGGTATTACGATGATGACATCTACCACGGTTGAGATTGGTTATAAAAGCCATGCAGATGCTTTCTATTACGTTAAAAAACAAATGATGTTTTTACTCTTAGGTGGGTTAAGTATTTTTGTCATATCACGTATTCGTCTCGCCTATTGGGAGCAGTTAGGTCCATTTCTATTAATAGTCACCATCGCATTATTGGTGATGGTATTGATTCCTGGCTTGGGAAGAAATATTAATGCGAGTAGTCGGTGGTTGGCATTAGGCCCAATCACATTACAAGTTTCTGAGTTCACAAAAGTTGCCATGATAGTTTATTTGTCGGGTTACATAGTTCGGCATGGCTCTAATGTACAACAAAATTTTTCCGCATTTATCAATCCGATGTTGCTGGTAAGTATTATCGCTGTACTTCTCATGATGGAGCCTGACTTTGGCTCAACTGTCGTGTTAACTGCCTTGGTGTTTACAATGCTTTATTTGGGTGGAGTACGGTTGGCACCATTTATCTTATCTACAGCATTGTCAGTGGTCGTGATGTATTTTCTAGCACGCAGTAACGAAGAACGCTGGTCTAGGGTAACTACTTTTTGGCGACCATTCGAGGACCCTTTAGGGGATGGTTTTCAGCTGACCCAAGCATTAATTGCAATTGGTAATGGTGGAATTTTTGGTGAAGGCTTAGGTGGAAGTATTCAAAAATTATTTTATCTTACCGAAGCGCATAACGATTTCGTGTTTTCTGTATTAGCCGAAGAATTGGGGTTAATTGGCATAGCTATATTGTTGGCTGCGTATTTTATATTTATTTGGCGTTGTTTTGCTTTGGCAAATAGCGCTCAAAAGCAACATATGACCTTTGCACAACATATTGCTTACGGTTGTGGTATCTGGTTCACCCTACAAGCCACTATTCATGTTGGTGTCAATATGGGTTTACTGCCAACTAAAGGGTTGAGCATGCCATTTATAAGTGTAGGAGGAAGTAATTTATTAGCGAGTTGTATTGCCGTTGGATTATTAGTGAGGGTTTATTTGGAAGTTAATCAACAGGGTGCAAGGCGTGTACATCGATCGCGTCGCACGACAACTAGGAAGGCAAAATAGTGAGTATGCAACCTGTGATGATATTAGCTGGAGGTACGGGAGGGCATGTATTCCCGGCGCTGGCCGTCGCAAATGAATTGCGCAATCGTGGCGTCCCAATTATTTGGGTTGGCACTAAAAAAGGCATCGAATCAAGAGTTGTACCGGAGGCAGATTTTTCACTGGCCATCATGAGTGTGCAGGGCTTGAGGGGGAAGGGCTTTATGCAGTATGTGCGTGCGCCACTAATAATTATGAAAGCATTGTATGAGAGTCTATCCATTGTGTTGAAACACAAGCCTTGTGCATTATTAGGTATGGGTGGGTTTGTTGCGGGACCTTGTTCGCTGATAGGTGTGTTACTTCGAAAGCCATTAATCATTCATGAGCAAAACGCTATTGTTGGTTTGACTAATCGAATTTTATCTCCGCTGAGCCGAATAATGTTTACCGGTTTTCCTATTCAATACAAAAAGCAAAAAATTGAGTACTGTGGCAACCCGGTGCGTAGTCAATTGTTAACAATTGAACACCCTGAGAAAAGATTGTCAGGGCGCGGCATGACTAAACGATTACTCGTTGTGGGTGGTAGCCAAGGTGCGGCATCATTAAATGAATTCATTCCACAAGCTATCGCCAGTATCTCATCTTCCATTCAAGTCGAAGTGTGGCATCAAACAGGTGTAAATAGACGAGATGCAACACGAGAACGTTATCAAGCAACTAACTTAGATGTAAAAGTAGAAGAGTTTATTGATGATATTGATCAGGCATATGCTTGGGCGGACCTTATTGTATGTAGGAGTGGCGCAATTACACTGGCCGAGATAGCTGCGGTGGGTTTAGGTTCTGTGTTGGTTCCATATCCTTATGCTGTCGATGATCATCAAACTGCGAATGCGCAGAGTTATGTCAAAGCAGGTGCCGCAGAACTTGTTTCTGAGGCTGAAATGTCGGCAGAAAATTTAGCAGGTATGTTATCAAGATTGCTGAGTGATTCTGAGTGCTTAATTGACATGGCATGCGCTGCAAAAAAACTGGTCCAAGGTAATGCAAGCAAAAGAGTTGCAGATGAATGCATGAATGCATGCGAATGTCCGTATGGAGATAAGCAATAAATGAATTACGTCACGCCAACTTTGCCGATGAGGAAAATACGAAATGTGTTTTTTGTTGGTATTGGCGGTGTGGGCATGAGTGGTATTGCAGAAGTGATGCTTAACCTTGGGTATAAAATTTTTGGTTCAGATAGCCATCCTAATGTTGCAACAAATCGGCTTGAGAGTTTGGGTGCCACGATATATCCATCTCATCAAGCACAGAATATTGAAGATATGGATGTTGTTGTGGTGTCATCTGCGATAGACCCAGAAAATGTAGAAGTTGTTTCAGCATTAGAGCATCGCATACCTATAATTCAGCGTGCAGAGATGTTGGCGGAGATAATGCGATTTCGTCAAGGTATCGCAATTGCTGGCACACATGGTAAAACAACGACAACAAGCTTAGTCGCAACAGTGATGGCGGAAGCTGGTTTGGATCCAACTTTTATTGTTGGTGGGCGTGTTAATAGTGTCGGTACTAATTCGCAGTTGGGGCGTAGTGAATATCTTGTCGCGGAAGCGGATGAAAGTGATGCGTCATTTCTTCATCTGCAGCCCATTGTGTCTGTTGTTACCAATATAGACGCAGATCATTTGTCTAGTTATGAAAATGATTTTGAGAAATTACGAAATGCATTCGTAGAGTTTTTGCATAATATTCCATTTTATGGTTTGGCAGTATTGTGTGTGGATGATGAAAATGTGCGCAGTTTGATTCCAGAAGTAGCGCGACCTTATGTTACTTATGGCTTTAGTGAAGATGCAGATATTCATGCAAGTGATCTCACTTACAATGGTGAAGCGACAACATTTAAAGTGAGTGGTAAAGATATTTCAGAGCCATTTACATTTACATTAAATTTGCCGGGTAAACATAATGTATTGAATGCGCTAGCGAGTATTGCCGTCGGCTTGGAGTTGGAAGTGCCTGCTGAAAAAATAGCCTCAGCACTTAAAAATTTCGCAGGCATAGGGCGAAGAATGCAGCATATAGGCACCCTCTCGCTAGAAGGCGGTGTGGCTGAATTTATCGATGACTACGCACACCATCCTAAAGAAATTGCAGCGACAGTAGATGGAATACGTAATGGCTGGTCTCAACGACGTATCGTTGCGGTGTTTCAGCCGCATCGCTATACACGCACAAGAGATTTGTTCGATGAGTTTGTCGCAGTATTGAATGAAGTTGATGTACTGCTATTGCTAAATGTATATCCGGCCGGAGAGAAATTAATTAATAATGCAGATAGTCGAGCTTTAGCTCATGCATTACGATTGCGTGGCAAGCTGGATGCCGTGTTATTAGAAGAGGATCAAGAATTAAGTGCTACCTTGGCAAAAATTGTTGCGCCAAACGATATCGTCGTGACATTAGGTGCCGGTAGTATTGGACGAATAGCTTCAACGTTATATGAGCAAGTGCAGGCAGAGGTGCGGTTGTTGTGATGACTATGATTAATACACCTAAAACACGCGGTAAATTGTTATTTGATGTGTCGCTCTCGCGTTACAACACATGGGGTGTTGGTGGAAATGCTGAATGTGTATTTCATCCAGCAGATCTTGAAGACCTTAGTGAATTTCTTGCTAAGACGGATGAGAATGTTCCCCTTACTTGGTTGGGGCTTGGGTCCAATGTCTTAATCCGTGATGGTGGTATTGATGGCATTGTAATTGTGACTCAAACAGGGTTGAAGCAAATACAGCTTGATGCAGATGAGGGTGTTTATGCGCAAGCCGGTGTGGCATGCGCCAAGCTGGCGAGAGCCACAGTGAGCAAGAGTCTTGTGGGTATAGAGTTTATGGCGGGAATTCCTGGTACGGTAGGTGGTGCACTTGCAATGAATGCAGGGGCGTTTGGCGGACAAACATGGCCAAATGTGACAACTGTCGATGTGATTAACCGTCGTGGAATTATTAAAACACGCGCAGTGCATGAGTACGAATATGGCTATCGTTATATCAATAGTTATGCGGGTGAATGGTTTGTTGGTGCGCACTTCAAGCTCAACTTGGATCAGCATGGAACTAAAGTTGTCTCTATTAAAGAATTATTAGCTCAACGTGCAGAATCACAACCGATTGGCAAAAAGAATTGTGGTTCAGTGTTCAAAAATCCAGAGAATAATTATGCGGCTAGTTTAATTGAACAGTGTGGATTGAAAGGGTTTGAAATTGGCGGCGCATGTGTTTCTAGTAAGCATGCAAATTTCATTATCAATGAGGCTCAAGCAACAGCGCATGATATAGAAGCATTAATAGAACATGTACAAAATACAGTAAAGCAGCAATGCAATATTGATCTGGAACCGGAAGTGAAATTCCTGGGTAATGGAGATGCAATATGAATGCGCCTGAGATGAAAAAGTACGGCAAAGTTGCGGTGTTAATGGGTGGCACATCGGGCGAGCGAGAAATTTCTCTCAATAGTGGTACAGCGGTACTGAATGCTTTATTGAAAAGCGGTGTCGATGCTCATGGTGTAGATGTCGATAAAAATATATTTAGCGTCATGCAATCAAATAAATATGACCGTGCTTTTATTGCTTTACATGGCTGTGGTGGTGAGGATGGATCTATGCAAGGTGGCTTAGAGGTTCTTGATCTACCTTATACGGGAAGTAATGTCATGGCTTCCAGTATCTGTATGAATAAAGTGATGACGAAAAAAATTTGGGAGACAGCTGGTGTTCAGTCCCCAAGCTTTATGTCAATTGATGAAGCAGTTGATTATCAACAAGTTGTGATTACATTGGGTACGCCATTCGTGGTTAAGCCATCTCTGGAAGGTTCAAGCTTGGGTATTCATAAAGTCAGTAATGAACAGGAGTTTGAAATAGCTAAGCAAGATGCCCTTAAGTATCAAGGGGCTTTGATGGCAGAGCAATGGGTCGATGGAGATGAATACACAATAGCAATTTTGAATGGCGTTGCATTACCAGTAATTAAGTTGGAGACATCGCACGATTTTTATGATTTCGCGGCTAAATATCAAGCCAACGACACTCGGTATGTTCTCCCTTGTGGTTTGAATGAGATTGAAGAAAACTCATTAAAAGCAGAAGCACTAAACGCATTTAATGCGACTTGTGCAACTGGTTGGGGCCGAGTTGATGTGATGATTGATCAAAATGGTCAATATTGGTTTTTAGAAATTAATACTGTCCCAGGCATGACTGACCATAGTCTTGTTCCTATGGCAGCAGAAAACACTGGCATTAATTTTAATCAGTTGGTTTTAAAAATTTTAGATACATCATTTAATTAATATAAATATAACGATATTGCAGATGGTAAAGAGAGCAAAAAGAAATCAACGGCGAATAATTCGCAACCACAAAGATGCTGCACGAGTTGATTTTCGTGAAGTAGGTAAGTTGATCATGGTTGCGCTTGTTGTAATTGTAGGTATTTGGGCGAGCAAAAAAATTGAAGATGTATCGATTAAAACAATTGAAATTCAAAGTGTGCTAAATCATGTTGGCAAGTCTGACGTTCGAACAATTGCAGAAAATTACATGCATGATGGGTTTTTTACAGTAGATCTTGGGTCATTTGAAAATCAATTGAATGATATTCCATGGGTTTATCGAGCAAATATTAAACGTGAATGGCCAAGTAAATTAGTTATACAAATAACAGAGCAAGAACCATATTTTCGTTGGGGTGATGATCGTCTTGTGAATAAGTATGGCGAGGTGTTTTATGCCAAGAAGGCGCAGCAATATGCATCATTACCATTGCTGATAGGTATTGAGGGAAGAGAGAGACATTTGATTGATTTTTATTACAAGTACAGTTCGCGATTCAAACAAGTGGGAACAGACATCATGAAACTTAAAGAAGATGCGCGCTACGAAAAAGAAATTACATTGGTAGATGGGATTTCAATCAATGTGGGTCGGGAACATGTGGATAAGCAGATTGAGCGTTGTTTGTATTCTTTTGCAATGTTTACTAAAGCCGAGCGCGAGGCGATTGCTAGCATCGATCTTCGGCACAGTAATGGATTTGCAATTCGATGGAATGGTTAACTAATTTAGATTTATAAAATAAATATGAGCAGAAAATCTGAAAGCGGAATGATTGTTGGGCTAGATATTGGCACCTCAAAAATTGTGGCAATAGTGGCAGAAGTCAATGATGACAATGAATTGGAAATCATTGGCATTGGTACCCATGCATCCCGCGGATTGAAGAAGGGTGTCGTTGTTAATATTGAATCGACAGTTCAATCAATTCAGCGTGCAGTTGAAGAAGCTGAGTTAATGGCAGGTTGTCAAATTCACTCTGTATATGCAGGTATTGCAGGTAGCCATATAAAGAGTATGAATTCTCACGGGATTGTGGCGATTCGAGATCGTGAAGTGCTTGAGAGTGATGTAGAGAGAGTGATTGATGCGGCTAGAGCGTTAGCTATTCCAGCAGATCAAAAAATACTTCATGTCTTACCACAGGAATTTATTATTGATCAGCAAGAAGGAATCCGAGAACCCATCGGTATGTCCGGTGTGCGCATGGAAGCTAAAGTGCATTTAGTGACGGGTGCTGTCTCTGCGGCACAAAATATTATCAAGTGTATAGAGCGCTGTGGATTGCAAGCAGATGACGTAATTTTAGAACAATTAGCATCTAGCTATTCAGTATTGACTGAAGATGAGAAAGAACTTGGTATCTGCTTAGTAGATATTGGTGGGGGCACTACAGATATTGCCGTGTTTACAGAAGGAGCAATTAAACACACAGCAGTGATTCCAATTGCAGGTGATCAAGTTACCAATGATATTGCCATTGCAATGAGAACACCTACGCAACATGCAGAAGAAATTAAAATTAAATACGCGTGTGCGTTGAGGCAATTAACCAATGCGGATGAAGTGATTGAAGTGCCTAGTGTAGGAGAGAGGGCACCAAGAAGACTTGCCAGACAAACATTGGCTGAAGTGGTTGAGCCGCGCTATGAAGAATTGATGTCATTGATATTGGCGGAGTTGCGAAGAAGTGGCTATGAAAATTTAATCGCAGCAGGAATTGTACTCACTGGTGGCAGTTCGAAAATGGAAGGCGTGGTTGAGTTGGCTGAAGAAGTATTTCATATGCCGGTTCGTTTAGGCGTTCCGCAATACGTGACGGGCCTGATTGATGTGGTGCGTAATCCAATACATGCAACAGGGGTTGGGTTGTTATTGTTTGGACACCTCAGCGAGCAGTCTTCAGAACATAAAAAATATAACAGTGGGGGGTTATCTGCTGTATTTGGGAAAGTAAAGAATTGGGTTAAAGGTAATTTTTAAATTTTCGGGTTAATCCCCGTGACTAGAGGAGCAATAAAATGTTTGAATTAGTAGATGCATATGGTCAAAGCGCAGTAATAAAAGTTATTGGTGTCGGTGGAGGTGGTGGTAATGCCGTTCAACATATGGTGAATGCTGAAATTGATGGAGTCGATTTCATTTGCGCCAATACAGATTCGCAAGCCTTACAGCGAACCAATGCAAAAAGTACATTGCAGTTGGGAACTGAAATCACTAAAGGTCTGGGAGCAGGTGCAAACCCTGAAATTGGGAGACAGTCTGCGCTGGAAGATCGCGATCGAATTCACGATGTTATCGCCGGTGCCGATATGTTATTCATCACCGCAGGAATGGGAGGCGGAACTGGGACTGGTGCGGCACCCATTGTGGCTGAGGTTGCAAAAGAACTGGGAATACTGACAGTCGCTGTTGTGACGAAACCATTTCCATTTGAAGGAACAAAACGTACTCAAATAGCCAATCGTGGAATTGAGGAGTTGTCTAATCAAGTGGATTCATTGATTACTATTCCTAACGAAAAGTTATTAACGGTATTGGGTGATAATACAAGTCTGTTAGAAGCATTTCGTGCGGCCAATGATGTATTGCTCGGCGCCGTACAAGGTATCGCTGAATTGATTACATGCCCGGGTTTGATCAACGTTGATTTTGCTGATGTGCGCACTGTCATGTCTGAAATGGGTATGGCGATGATGGGGTCTGGGACTGGTATCGGGGCAGAACGCGCCCGAGAAGCAGCGGAAGCCGCAATATCAAGCCCTCTCTTGGAGGATATTAATATTACGGGTGCACGCGGTATATTAGTAAACATTACGGCGGGGCCTAATATTGGCATGAATGAAATTGCTGAAGTGGGTTCCCATATTGAAGCACTAGCTTCTGACGATGCTACCGTCGTGGTCGGTACAGCGATTGATGAGTCAATGGAAGAAAGGCTGCGTGTCACGTTAGTTGCCACTGGTCTCGGTGTTCAGAATGTTGCAGCAGTGCCTCCGACAGCTAAGGTGTCGTTAGTTGAGCCCGCAGTGACAACCATTGAAAAAGAAAGTGATATTGCTGAAATAGAAAGACCTGCAAAAATGGGTATAGAAGAATCTGACGTAAAAAATGCTTCAGATGGCTCCTGGAATGAAGACTTGCTAGATATTCCAGCATTTTTACGCAGACAAGCCGACTAACAGTCTTTTTGAGTGGAAACGTTGGGGAATTATCGGTGAGACAACTGGTCGTATGATTCAGATGCTTGATTTTAGCTGGAAAAATTCCGGAATCTAATTGATAATGGTTCTCAATTGCGAAAATTATAGCGCTGATATGGAAATGCCGACATAAATCCTGGGAAAGTAATCATGATAAGACAACGAACATTAAAAAATATCATCCGAGCCAGTGGCGTGGGTCTTCATACTGGAGAGAAAATCCAGCTGACATTAAGACCTGCAAAAGCAGATTCTGGGATTATTTTCGTGCGATCCGATATTGCAGATTCACCGAATATTAAAGCGTGCATTGAAAATGTTGGTGACACTCAACTCTCTACCACTTTAGAAAAAGATGGCATTAAAGTCTCAACGGTTGAACACTTATTGTCTGCTATCGCGGGCTTAGGTATTGATAATTTGTTTGTAGAATTATCTGGGCCTGAAGTGCCAATTATGGATGGTAGTGCAGGTCCGTTTGTATTCTTGCTTCAATCTGCCGGCATTCAAGAACAAGATTTTGCCAAAAAATTCGTTAGAATTAAAAAACACGTTCGTGTGACTGACCAAGATCGTTGGGCTGAATTCCATCCTTATGATGGCTTTAAAGTCGCCTTTACAATTGATTTTGATCACCCGGTATTTCAAGCAGGGCCACAATTTGCTGAGATCGATTTTTCATCGACTTCTTTCGTTAAAGAAGTCAGTCGTTCACGTACCTTTGGTTTTTTACGAGACTTTGAATATCTACGTGCTCAAAATCTGGCATTGGGTGGCAGCTTAGATAATGCCATTGCGGTTGATGATCAAAAAATTCTCAATGAAGATGGACTGAGATATGAAGATGAATTCGTCAAGCATAAAATTCTAGATGCAATCGGTGATTTATATTTGCTTGGGCATAGCTTAATAGGCTCATTTAAAGGCTATAAATCGGGCCATGAGCTCAATAATATTCTGTTAAGCACTCTCTTGAGTGATCCCACCGCGTGGGAAGAGGTCACATTTGAGGCGCACTCAAATGATGTGCCAATTTTATATGCGGAAACAGCCAGTGCAGAGACGGCCACTGCCGCCTAATTACTAAGTCTCTTTTAGGAAAGATAACATTTGTTTGCAATGAAATTTAGCTTTAGATAAAGCTGCGTCTGTATGGTGATTGCTTGAACCAATTGCATTAGTTAATGTAGATAAATTACAGTCAACTTTTACTTTCATACGTCTTACAGGGACGTCTAAAATTTCTGAAAATTCTTCGTTAATTTGTTTCAACAATTCATGTTGTTGATAGCGTATTATGGTCGCTCTTTCAGCATTATCAGTAATTATTATTAAGGCATTGCCGATAATATCTATGACCCAACAATGTTGACGTAGCTCTGACGATAGCCGGCTGCGGAGACTATTGGTCAAGGATTGTATATTTTGTGTCCGATTTAACAGTTTGGAGTCAATCAGGGAATGTATCGGGCGCATTGGGGATTTCATCGTGTTTACCTAATATCTACCTAGGGTAATGCAAGGTATAATTATAAGTAAGGTATATTGTCGACATAATTAAAATTAACCAATAAATCATGAAATTAACCATTTTACCGCGCTCGGGGAGCCGGCTGTATAGCGTACGCTACTTTAGCCTAGAACAGTATCTATTGACGATACTCATAGGTTTATCGCTACTCGCAACATGTTTGGCTGGGGGTTACTGGCTAGGTGTGAACTACGGCCATGAAGGTATCGTGGAAGATTGGAAATACGATATTAAACATCAGCAAGATCAATTAGAGCTGGTGCGCTTAGAAAGCGATGCAAATCTAGAAGCATTGACACAGAAAATAGCTTACTACCAAGCACATATAAATCGCCTGGATGCACTTGGAAATAAGTTAATGAATATGGCTGATTTAGATGATCTCGAAATTGATTTTACACAACCGCCTGGTTTTGGTGGGCCTGATTCTTATAGCGATGTTGCAAATCAAGATGTGTTAGCAAGTATGGAACAAACTCTGGCGACTATCTCTTCTCAGTTACAAAGCCAAGAAAATAAGCTGCATACCTTAGACGTGATGCTGACCGATCGAAATTTAAGAGAAGAAGTCTACCCTCAGGGGCGTCCCATTGAGAAAGGCTGGATATCATCTCATTTTGGTAAACGAGTAGATCCATTTTCAGGGAAACAAGAATTCCATCGTGGTGTTGATTTTGCTGGCAAGTATTTTTCAAATGTCATTTCCGTTGCAGGAGGTGTGGTAACTGAGGCAGATGATCGATCAGGTTATGGTAATTTAGTTGAGATAGACCATGGTAATGGCTATGTCACTCGATATGGACACAATGATGAGTTATCTGTGAAAATCGGGCAGACCGTTAAAAAAGGTCAAGTCATTGCGAAAATGGGAAGTACAGGTAGATCAACTGGGCCACATGTTCACTTTGAAGTGCTTAAAAATGGTGCGCGCGTAGACCCTATGAAATTTATACGTTCAAAGCAGGCTAAATAAACACTATCGAGCTCAATCTAAGCTTTATCTAACTGTTTTAATTTGGTTGATTAAGCAGCCATATCTATTCAATATATGTGACAAATTCCTTCAGGCCTCGTTATTTCTATATAATTATGCATTGAAAGCCAGATAGGCTATCCCCATATTATATAACTTAAACCTTCACCTAAATTATCTAAACTTCAAAATGATCGGAAAGCTCGCACAAAAAGTCTTTGGTAGTCGTAACCAACGGATACTATCTCGCTATAAAAAACTTGTCTCGCAAATCAATCAGCTAGAAGAATCGATGCAAGGTTTAAGTGATTCTGAGTTGACGCAAAAAACACAAGAATTCAAAGAAAGATTGCAGTCTGGTACTGAATTAGATTCATTATTGCCAGAAGCTTTTGCGGTTGTACGCGAAGCTGGGCAGCGCGTGTTAGGCATGAGACATTTCGATGTGCAGTTAATTGGTGGCATGGTGCTGAATAATGGCAATATTGCAGAAATGAGAACGGGTGAAGGAAAAACGTTCGTGGCAACATTGCCAGTGTATTTAAACGCATTGGCAGGCAAAAGTGTTCATGTCATAACAGTCAATGATTACTTGGCAAAACGTGATGCTGAATGGATGGGTAAGTTATATAACTTTCTCGGATTGACGGTGGGTGTGATTGTCGGTGGGCTAAATGATGCGGAGCGTAAGGAAGCTTATACTGCAGATATTACTTATGGCACAAATAACGAATTTGGTTTCGATTATCTGCGTGACAATATGAAATTTTCCACAGATCAACGTGCCCAACGAGATTTATTTTTTGCCGTTGTCGATGAAGTTGATTCCATATTGATTGATGAGGCGAGAACGCCACTAGTTATTTCTGGCCCCACTGATGACAGCTCTGAATTGTATATGAAGGTCGATAAAATTGTGCCTGATTTGATTCGGCAAGCCTCAGAAGAAAGCGAGGGTGATTATTTTATCGATGAGAAATCTAAACAAGTTTTTTTAAGTGAGCAGGGACATCAACACATAGAAGATTTGCTGACAGAATCAGGATTGTTAGCCGAAGAAGATTCTTTATATGATGTCGCCAATATCAGTTTATTACATCATATCAATGCATCGTTACGTGCCAACGTACTATTTCAAAAAAATGTTGATTACATTGTTCGTAATGACGAAGTGATTATTGTTGATGAATTTACAGGCCGTACTATGCCTGGGCGTCGGTGGTCAGAGGGTTTGCATCAAGCAGTTGAAGCCAAAGAAGGCGTAAAAATTCAAAACGAAAACCAGACATTAGCCTCAATAACATTCCAGAATTATTTTCGCTTATATGAGAAGTTGAGCGGAATGACAGGAACAGCTGATACAGAAGCATTTGAGTTTCAGTCAATCTATGGTCTAGAAGTTGTTGTTGTGCCAACACACAGAGATATGGCGCGTGATGATCGTGGTGATCTTGTGTATCTAACACTGCAAGAAAAGTATGAAGCCATTATTGAAGATGTGAAAGACTGTATACAAAGAGGGCAGCCTGTTTTGGTGGGTACTGCCTCAATCGAAGCCTCCGAACATCTTTCCAAGCTACTTAACAGTGCAAAAGTAGAGCACAAAGTGCTGAATGCAAAACATCATGCCTCTGAGTCACAGATTATTGTGCAGGCGGGTCAATCAGGTGCGGTGACCATTGCCACAAACATGGCGGGCAGAGGGACAGATATTGTACTTGGTGGCAACTTGGAAGCCGAGATAGCAGAATTAGGAGATACTCCAGAGGCAAGTCAGATAACAGAAATTAAAACAAAATGGCAGCAACACCATGATGATGTTTTAAATGCAGGCGGTTTACATATCATCGGGACAGAACGACACGAGTCCAGACGTATTGATAATCAGTTAAGAGGGCGTGCCGGTCGTCAAGGTGATCCAGGTTCAAGTCGCTTCTATCTTTCTCTTGAAGATAACCTTATGAGAATTTTTGCATCAGACCGTGTGCGGACATTGATGCAGAAGTTGGGCATGGAAAAAGGCGAATCGATTGAGCATCCATGGGTGTCAAAAGCTATCGAAAATGCACAGCGTAAAGTTGAATCACATAACTTCGATATTCGAAAAAATTTGCTTGAATATGATGATGTCGCCAATGATCAGCGCAAGGTCATATACGAGCAGCGTAGTGAGTTAATGAGTGCTGATGATATTTCAGAAAATATTGAAGATATTCGTTTTGATGTCGTCACGAACATAATCGATACTTATATTGCGCCAAATAGCATGTCTGAACAATGGGATGTAGAAGGTCTTACCCACGCGCTAAATAAAGAAGTGAATGTTGAGCTGCCTGTTCAAGATTGGTTGGATCGAGATGATAATCTGTATGAAGAGCCATTGCGTGAACGGATACATGCATCTGTAAAAAGTTTGTTAGATGAAAAACTACAGTTACTTGGTAGCGAGATGATGCATAAGTTAGAAAAAGACGTCATGTTGCAAGTGTTAGATTCGAAGTGGAAAGAGCATCTGGCTGCGATGGATTACTTAAGACAAAGTATTGGCTTACGCGGCTATGCACAAAAAAATCCCAAGCAAGAATACAAGCGAGAAGCATTTGAGATGTTTCAACAAATGCTTGAAGAAATTAAACAAGATACAATTTCATTTTTATGCCATGTTAAATTTCAATCGCCTGAAGAAGTGGCTCCCATTACACCTGCAAATGTTCCTGAAGCGGAAGATTTGCAACTTAAGCATGAGCAGGCAGCAGATATTCTTCACCCAGAAGAGGTAGCACCACAGCGAAATGACCAGCCTGCAAGTATGCCTAAAACCGCTCCAGTTGTGCGCGCAGATAAAAAAGTTGGTAGAAATGAAGCATGTCCTTGCGGGTCAGGTAAGAAATTTAAACATTGTCATGGGAAGTTGTCGTAACTATCGAAAGCTGAGGTCCTCATATGGCAGTTAATCTCTCTGAGCCAACAGTCGTACATAGCATTCAAGGTGTACGCTTAGCAGCAGCAAGTGCAGGCATTCGATACACTGGAAGAGATGACCTTGTATTAATCGAAATTGCAAAAGAATCAAATGTTGCCGCAGTATTCACCCAGAATAAATTCTGTGCAGCTCCTGTCACATTGGCAATCAGTCACCTTGAACAACACACGCCACGATATTTAATTATAAATGCAGGTAATGCCAATGCGGGTACAGGCCACTTAGGTGTAAAGGCGGCTATTGCAAGCACAAAAGCAGTAGCGGAGTGTATGGGCGTAACATCAGAGCAAGTACTCCCATTTTCAACCGGGGTTATTGGTGAAGTGCTGGATGAGAAAAAAATTGAACATCAATTACCTCAGTTGAGAGAAAATTTATCGCACGATCATTGGCTCGATGCTGCAAAAGCAATTATGACCACCGATACTGTTTCAAAGGCATACAGCAAGCAAATCAATATTGCAGGCAGAGAGGTATCTGTCACTGGTATTGCAAAAGGGTCAGGAATGATACAGCCCAATATGGCCACTATGCTGTCATATGTGGCGACTGATTTGGCCTTATCCAAGCGTGATCTACAGCTGCTACTGACGCAGACGGTGAGCCAGTCGTTTAATGCAATTACAGTGGATAGTGATACATCAACAAATGATGCGTGTGTTCTGATTGCTACTGGCAAATCTAAAATTAAATATGAATCATTGACTGCAGATGAACAGAAAGAGTTTGAATCTGCGTTGACTTGGGTGATGAAAATGCTAGCTCAAGCCATCGTGCGTGACGGCGAGGGTGCAACTAAATTTGTCACTGTCTGTGTCGAACAAGCCAGCCATTTGAAGCAAGCTAAAACGGTCGGATACTCGGTGGCTAATTCGCCATTAGTTAAAACAGCACTTTCAGCGAGCGATCCTAATTGGGGTCGAATAATGGCGGCCGTTGGCAAATGTGAAGATGAAGATTTGATATTAGATGAGGCAAGTTTATTGATTAATGGTGTGGCTATCATTGAAAAAGGCGAACTTGTACAAAGTTATACCGAACAAACAGGCAAGCAAGCAATGCTGGTAGAAGAGATAAAAATTAATATTCTGCTAAATTTAGGTGAAGCACAGCACACGGTATGGACAACGGATCTGACGCATGAGTATGTCAGTATTAATGCTGATTACAGAAGCTAAGTATATTTGGTGATTTGAATTCCAATAGATCATGATTCGACAACGTATCAGTATTGGGGTAATCGAGAATCAACAACAGCAGGTGCTAGTGGCGCAGCGAAAGCAGGCTAAGCATTTGCAAGGGTGCTGGGAGTTTCCCGGTGGGAAGGTGGAGCCGCAGGAATCGTTTAAGATGGCGTTAAGAAGAGAGCTTAACGAGGAGCTAGGCATACATGCTCACTCAATGACAAAACTTATCGAGCTTCAACATCAATATGAAGATAGACATCTTCACTTTCAAGTTTTTAAAATAGATAAATTTTTTGGCCGTGCTCAAGGTATTGAATTACAGCAATTGCAGTGGGTGTCGTATTCTGAGTTAGCATTACATCATTTTCCAGCTGCAAATTCCGCGATGCTGGATGCACTGATGATGCCATCGACTTACATGATTGCAGATAAAGATGTATTTAATGATGAGTTATTTTCACATGTGCAAAAACAGCTACATGCAGGTATCTCATTAATTCAATACCGTGCATGCAGTGAAAGTCGACAATTGTATGTTGAAAATGCAATGAGACTTAAAAAGTTATGTGAAGAATTTGATGCAAAATTAATTTGTAATTGTGATTTGGCATGGATAGGCGAAATTAATGCAGATGGTATTCATCTTAATAGTCGCCGATTGTATGACGTGAGTTGTCAGCCAGACTCATATAAGGGATTAGAATGTTTTTCGGTGTCATGCCATAACGAAGAAGAAGTACAGATGGCAAATAAAATAGGTGTCAGGTGTATTTTGATTGGGTCTGTCAATCAAACGCAGAGTCACACGGAGAATCATCCCTTGGGGTGGAGTCGTTTTAGTCAGTTATGTTCACTAGCTAATCGCCCTGTCTATGCTTTGGGTGGAATGAGTTTAAATGATGTGAAAACAGCAAGCGTTTTTGGTGCGCAAGGCATTGCGGCAATTCGTGCATTTAGTAATTAAAAAGCACAACATGCAATCTTGAAAGTGATGTCTCGTTCTACTTGCTTTGGATATTGATTAGGATTGGCTTGTTCTAAAAATCGAATAGAAAATCTGTGCTTACCAGCACTTATTTCAGGGAAGCATTGATCCTTGGTGTCAACTAAGACGCGAATCAGTTGATTAGGTTGATTTTGATCAAGGTTTTTTTGGTAGAAGCCTTTCAATGCTTCACAACTTTCTATTTCCGAGCTGTTTCTTATAAGTTCTAAGCAATGTACCACTGTCTTATAGACGACATCGAATGGTTGTAACCAAGTTTGAATAGTTTCCTTGCGTTTAGCCGGTGGCTGAGTAAGCCAGTAGTGGTAAGAAGGCAGGTCAAAGTCGCAAGTCCCTCCGGGAATAGCGGCACGTTGTTTAATACTGTTGATAAAATCATTATCTTTTAGATGAGAGACAAGCTGGCCAGGCTGATTATCTAGCTCATTAATCAGCGTTGAATGACCTGATACTAATTGCTCTAATTTATTTTGGTCTAATGATGGAATACTGTGCAATTGTTGGAGGTTAGCAAGTTGTCTTTTAACTTCTTTCATCAATTCTCTTTTCAAGTCGCCGCGTGAGACCAAACCCATTAATTCTAGCAATGCTGAAAGCGCTGAGTGGCTGTCTAAGGCCTCTTCTTTCTCTATGTAGTATTGGCAGCGACTATAGAGCTGTTCGACGCGCATGAACGTGCGCATGCGCTCGTTAAGGGGTTGCTCAAAGGAAACTAGTGAAGACATGGGCAGATTATGAGGCGGCTAATTGGTTAAATCCAAGTATTTTTCATGAAGTTGATGAATCTGAGTGATTAAATCCTCAGGTTGGCCATTATTGGTAATAATATCGTCAGCATATTTTAGTCGTTCTGCTGAATCTATCTGGGCATTGACGATAGCTTCTACGTGTTTTATTTCACATCGATCTCGGGAAGCCACGCGATTAAGTTGACTTTGTTTATTAATATCGATAACTAAAATCCGGTCTACCATTGACTGCATGTTTGATTCAATCAATAACGGGATCACAATTAGACAGTATTGGGCGTCAAGTGATTTAACTTGAGCGCTGATCTCAGCTTCCACCTTGGGGTGAATGATATTTTCTAGCAATAGTCGTAAACTATCATCAGTAAAAATTTTCTCTCTTATAAATTTACGATTGATATCGTTTGACTCAAGAACGCATTCAGGTCCAAATAAATTGATAGTTTCTTCATAGGCTTTGCCGTTAGGCAACAGTAACTGTCGACTAATTTCGTCAGCATCAATAATAGGGGTTCCATAAGCGCTAGAAAATTGGTTGCTAATGGTTGTTTTGCCAGAGCCGATACCGCCTGTAAGACCTACTCGTAACATGGGTGTGCAAATCTCAAAATGCGCCTAGGATTGAACGCACTTCGGGTCCCCACAGTAAACAGATTATTCCGCCTAGTGCTAAGTAGGGGCCAAAGGGTGTAGGGACATCTTTTCCTAAAACTTTTGTCACAATTAAAGTTATCCCAATAATACTGCCAACCACGGATGAGATTAATATGATCGCAATTAAATATTGCCAGCCTAACCATGCGCCAAGTAATGCAAGTAATTTAAAGTCGCCATAGCCCATACCTTCTTTGCCGGTGATGAGTTTAAATGTTTGGAAGACTGTCCATAATGATAGGTATCCAAATATTGTCCCGAGAACACTGTCTTCAAGTGAACAAAATAAGTTGAAGTAATTAGCAACAACTCCCAGCCAAAGAATCGGCAATGTTATGTTGTCAGGTAGCAAAGTGGTTTTGAAATCAATCACAGCTAAGGCAATCAAGCTCCAAACTAATACCATGGCGAAGAGTGTTTGCCAGGTAAAACCAAATTTAAATGCAATAAAGCCTGTGAGTAAGGCTGTGAATAATTCTACTAAAGGGTACTGCGCGGAAATTGAAGTCCCGCAATGCTTACACTTGCCTTTCTGAATTAGATAGCTGAGTAACGGAATGTTTTCTAAGCTACTGATAGTGTGCTTACAGGAAGGGCATTGGGAGCGAGGTGTGACTAGGTTGAATTTGCTTTCAGCAGGGTTGTCTAATTCAAGTAGTTGCTGACACTCAGATTTCCAGCCTTTTTCAAGCAACACCGGTAATCGAGTGATCACGACATTGAGAAAGCTGCCAATCAATAAACCTAGGAATAGGGAGCAACAAATTAGAAAAACTAAATTGGTCTCTAATAAATTTATAATGTGCACTATTTAATTTAGACGACCGCGCCCATTTTGAAAATTGGTAGATACATTGCAATCACTAAGCCGCCAACGAGAACACCGAGAACTGCCATAATTAACGGTTCTAACAAGCTGCTAAGTCCATCAACAAGAGCATCAACTTCTGCTTCATAAAAATCGGCAACTTTGCTGAGCATTTCATCTAGAGATCCAGATTCTTCACCAATTGATACCATTTGTACCATCATATTTGGGAAGATACCTGTTTGTTTCATGCTTTGTTGAAGTTGCGTCCCTGTAGCAACATCATCTTTCATCTTCATTGTTGCTTCATAATATAGCGCATTGCCAGTGGCACCAGCTACTGATTCCATTGCTTCTACAAGTGGTACACCAGCTGCAAACATAGTAGCCAAGGTTCTGGCAAATCTGGCGATTGCTGATTTCTCTAGAATTCCTCCAACCACTGGAATCTTTAATGATAAAATATCTAGATTTCTTCGCATTGCTGGAGAACGTTGTTTAGCAGTTCTAAATCCAAATATTATTGCAGCAATTGCTAAGAAAATTGCCCACCAGAAATTTTGAACAAATTCAGAGAGGTCGACTACCATTTGAGTGAACGTAGGTAAGTCTGCGCCAAATCCTTCAAATATACTTTGAAATTGAGGTACAACAAAGATAAGCAGAATGGTACATACAATAAAAGCTACAACTAATACTGCGATAGGATAGAAAAGTGCTTTTTTAACTTTCGCTTTTAGTTCTTCGGTTTTCTCTTTATATGTAGCAACTTTGTCTAGTAATGATTCCAATGCGCCTGACTGTTCACCTGCCCCTACTAAGCTGCAAAAAAGGTCGTCGAAATATTTAGGCTGTTTTTCTAATGCATCAGCTAAACTAGTACCGCCCTCTACATCTGATTTTATGCCTAGCACTAAATCTTGCATGTTAGGGTTTTCATGTCCACGCCCTATAATTTCAAATGATTGAACTAACGGCACACCGGCAGTCATCATAGTAGCTAACTGTCTAGCGAATATGGCAATATCTTTAGGAATGATCTTCTTTCCACTGCCGCCAAATAAAGCCTTCGGCTTTTTCTTGACTTTCATAGGGTTGATACCCTGACGGCGTAAATCTGCTTTTAATAGGATCTCACTAGAAGCTTGTGACTCTCCTTTAACTTTTGAGCCTTTACGGTCCAATCCTTCCCATATAAAAGTGATTGCGTTAGTTGTTGCAGTCGCCATAACTTAATCCTTGGTTACTCGGTTTACTTCTTCAAGACTGATAACACCATCAGTGACCTTTTGGAGGCCAGATAATCGAAGGTCAGCTATTCCTTCTTTTGTAGCTTGATCAGCTAGTTGTAAAGAGTTTCCGCCTTCCATAATTATTCTTCCCATAGCTTCTGAGACAGGCATTACTTGGTATATACCTACACGCCCTTTATAACCATTAGTGCACTGATCACAACCTACTGCCTTATAAATGGTCAAATTTTTCAGATCACTCTTCTTAAATCCTTCTTCAATCAGCGCCTCACTAGGAATATCATCCACAGTTTTACAATGATCACAAAGCTTTCTAGCTAATCGTTGAGCAATAATTAATGAGACTGCCGAGGCGATATTGAATGGGGGCACCCCCATATTAGCTAAGCGAGTAAGCGTTTGAGGAGCGTCATTGGTATGAAGTGTCGATAGCACTAGGTGGCCTGTTTGCGCCGCTTTGATTGCAATTTCTGCTGTTTCTAGATCTCGAATCTCACCAACCATGATCACATCTGGATCTTGGCGTAGAAATGCTCTCAAAGCAGAGGCAAATGTTAAACCGACCTTGGGTTTAACGTTGACTTGATTAACTCCAGGCATATTGATCTCTGCTGGATCTTCAGCGGTAGATATGTTTCTATCCGGCGTATTTAATATATTTAAACCTGTATATAGCGAGACCGTTTTACCAGAACCTGTCGGTCCCGTCACTAGAATCATTCCATAGGGCTTTGCTAGTGCGTCTAGGTATAATTGCTTTTGTTCTTCCTCATAACCCAAGACATCAATGCCAAGCATGGCACTACTCGGGTCTAGTATACGCAGTACAATTTTTTCACCAAAAAGTGTAGGGCAAGTGTTAACTCGAAAATCGATAGCGCGTTTCTTAGAAAGCTGCATTTTAATTCGACCATCTTGAGGAACACGTCGCTCTGAGATGTCTAATCTAGACATGACCTTTAGGCGAGCACTTATTCTTGGGCCTAGTGTAATTGGAGGACTAGCAATTTCTTCTAGAATTCCGTCGATTCTAAAGCGTACCCTAAAGGTACGTTCATATGGTTCAAAATGGATATCTGAGGCTTTCTTGTTTATTGCATCAAGTAGTACTTTATGAACAAAGCGTACAATTGGTGTGTCATCTATGTCAGATTCTGCATTATCGTCATTGGGTGAATCTTCTGTATCGGTAAATTCGAGGTTATCAAGGTCATCATCAAGTAAGCCATCCATAGACATGGATGTGTCGCCCATCTCAAGAGCCTTGTCTAGTATTTGACCTAATTTATCTTCTTCGACCAATACTGGTTCTGTTGAGATTCCAGTATTAAATTTGAATTCGTCAAGTGCGACTAAATTCATTGGGTCTGATATAGCTACAAATAATCGATTTCCACGCTTTTGTATTGGTAAGGCATGGTGCTGGCGGATAAGTTTTTCAGGCACCAGGCTAATTGGGATTGAATCTAGATCGAGTACATCTAAATCTAGAAGAGGGATACCAAATTCCATGGAAGCACAATTTGCTAATGCGCTGGCGTTAACAAAATCATTCTTTACTAAATAGCTGGCAAGCGAAACTTGATCTTCACGTGCTTTTTGTTGAGCATTGGAAGCGACTTCTTCAGATATTAAACCATCGTTGATTAAACGAAGTGCTAAACCTCCTATGCGAGCTGATGGTACAGGTGTTGCCATGTGCTAATAATGCCTCAGACGAATAACTAATTAGATATTAGAGCGTTATGCTACCAAACTCTTGCACAGCTGTGTTTAAATATACGCTGAAATCAGCATTAAATTCGATTACTTGCATCATAATGGAGATGAGCTACTGGTTTCATCATTGAATATAGGCGGGTTGGGGAATGTTCCTGTTTTTCAATATCTGAGAAGGGGATTTTTGTATCTCATCCCCATAAAAAGTCTGTAAATCTGAGAATAGTTTAGCAGCAACCTTTTGTTGATAATTGCTAAGTGGTTTGGCATATGTAGTGAATACAGTTTGGGTTTGACTAAGATTGTCGCAAAATATGTCTCCAGAATTCATGTCAACCAATAAAACTTCAAAAGCTGCCAGCGGTCTTGGTTTGTATACGAGTAGCCAATCCTTAGTCACAATACCGCGTTGTTTTCGGCTATTGATTTTTGGTTGTTTATCACTCAGAACTTGAAGTCGTCCAGTCTCTGGGCTGATGGAATAGTATATCGAGCTTTCTTCAATTACATTTTCTATCGATATTTCAGCTTTATTAAAGGCGGGCACTGTAAAACCAGTCTCCAAAAATATTGAGCGATCGCGAGTATTATTTTGTTGGTGACTTAATGAAATTCCATCAAAACTTTTGTGTATTGAGTGTGAATTTTCTGTATCAATAAAACTCGCTAGTGTTGGCGCGATATCAATAAGCGATACTAAATCATGTGAATTTAAATTTTCAGAAAAGTTTTGTGTCTTGGTCTTGTCTATGAAGGTTAGTAAGACTCTGTTCTGGTTTATGCTTGCCAAGTCATTGCCATGCCAGTGCTTGTAGTCGGTGTAATTACTTTCAAAATTAACTGAAGGCATTCTGTCTTCTTCAGACAAGAATGTTTCACCGTGATCAGACATGATTACTACAATCGCATTTTCTAAAATTCCCTGCTTTTCTAAACCAAGCATGAAATCTTCAACCTGTTTGTCGGCGCGAGTGATTGAAGCAAGATAGTTTTCTTGATTACTAGATTTTGATTCTGCACCTTTCCAAGTGTATGGCCAATGAGGTAGACAGAAGTGCGTTGCAATAAATAATGGGTTTCCGCTTTTACTGGTTTTTTGTATACCGTCTAATGCTAGCTCAACAAAAGTGTCAGGGTTGTAAAGCTTGGCTACTGCACGGTTGGCATAGGTATATGGAAATAAGTATTGAGATATTTTCCATTCAGAAATTAAATTTGATAGTGGGAAATCAGTGATGTTGCCAAATAGAAAGTCATAAATTCCTATAGAGGGTCCTATAACATTGTTGAACCCATAAGATTCATCAATGTTACTAAATCTTTTTTCGTCGGATGCATAAACTGTACTGTAGCCTTTGTCCTGAAAAAAATGACCGAGCCCAAGTGGGATATCTTTTTCTGTAATGGTTTGTAAGTTAACACGCATATTTGTGCTAGTTGGATATCTGCCGGTCAGCGTGGAAACCCATGACGGGAAAGTTCGCGCAATTGGGGTAAGTGTATTTTGATAAGTAATATTATCTTCGCTTATTTTTTTTATGTAGGGAGCAGGATTGTCTGGATTGGTAAGCACGTCAGGGCGTAATGAATCAATACCAACAATAACAATGTTGGGTTGCCCATTCTGCGTGTTGACCTGTTGGGAGTCGAATAAGTTAAATGAAGCAATCAATAATAGTGCAGTGGCGGATAATTTTTTATAGCTTAAAGCTAGTGTGATCACCGATATAGCAGTAAAGATAATGATAGAAGCAACAATTAAAAACAAAAATATCGTTGCAATAGGGTTGTCATAAATGTGTTTAAAATAGACCGCATAATCAGATTGAGGATAAACTTTTGCATTGATGATGAGCCCAGCTACTAAAGCGTACAACCAAAATAAACGGTTTGTTTGAATAAAATTGTCTTTCACATATTTGAAGCATATCGCTGCCCCATGAGTGCAAGCCAATATACCGATGCTAAAAATGGCAAAGATCAAAAAGTGTGATAAAACAAAATGCAATATATCTAGCTGTAAGTGTGTCGATACTTTAAGGGCATCGAAATAAATACCAAGATTAATGGTGTCTTTTTTGACAGAAAAAGTTGCAGATAAGCTGTAGGCTTTATATGCAAATTGAAGAACTAAAACTAGGAGTGATAATAAGAGACTGTCAGTGAATGCTTTCTTGAAAGGCATGGCATGGTTGCGTATGTCTAAGGATGCTGAATTAAAAAACGATGCGCATATCAAATGCGCATCGTTCCATTGATGCTAAATCTGATTAAGATTTATGATGCAGCATTACGACAGCTAGCTGGCACGTATTTGTAAACATTTGGATCACTTGCTGCACAAGCCCACTGTACACCTGAGTCTGCATCTAATGTTGGTGTCAAAGTGAGTGTTGCTGCGTCAAGATCGGTAACGCCAGTGCCTTGAATAGCAACTTGAATTGCAGCAGAAGTTGCTTGTACAGTCACAGATTCAACTAAATCTGTAGTGATATCTGTTGAAGTACCAAGACCAACTTCAGCGTTAGTATCACAGTCAGTTAGTAAGCCTTCTGAGATCAAGCACTCTGAAACAGCAGTTTTTGCTGCAGCAGCAAAACCAATCACTTCAGACATTTTTGCACGGTTTGTATAGTCTTGGTATGCAGGTAATGCAATCGCTGCAAGAATACCGATAATTGCTACCACGATCATTAATTCGATCAGAGTAAAACCTTGTTGTACTTTTTTCATGAAAAACTCCTCGTTTAGAGTATTAAGTTAAATAAATATTGTCGTACTTACGCTTCCTTGCGCCCTGATAAATTACCCTGAACCCCTGGAAACTAGTCGATTGCTTTCAATCTAAGTGAATATAATTCAGTTATCGTGCCAAATGAGAGCCTTGCTGAATAAATCCATGCGAAACAATACTTTAATTGGCGTGCTGATGTTCTTTAAAAGATGATCAGTGGTTGTGATGGGGTATTATCTGGTCTTAATTGACAGTTTGTGACGCAGTTTGTCACTCTAAGTCGAGCTTTTTGAGGCGATAGCGCAATTGCCGGAATGAAATTCCAAGTAGTTTAGCCGCCGCTGTTTTATTCCAGCGAGTTTTTTCAAGCGCAGCAGTGATGGCTTGTTTCTCTTTATCCTCTAAATATTCTTCTAATTGGTCCTGGTCTAAAGTAATGCTTGATTGTTCAGTGTTTGGAAGTGGTTCAATCGTTTCTGATGGCTGACCATTAGGTAAATGTATATCTTCAGCGGTGATGTTTTCATCGTTACAGAGAGTGGCAGCACGTTCCAAAATATTTTCTAATTCTCGAATGTTGCCGGGGAACGAATAGTTAGATAATTTAGAAATGGCTACATCGTCAATTTGGAGATTATCTATCTTATAATTATCAGCGATGTTTGTGAGAATGAAGCTGGTTAGTGGTCCAATATCAGAGATGCGGTCACGCAGTGCAGGTACTGGTAATTCAATGACGTTGATGCGGTAAAATAAATCTTGTCGAAAACGACCTTGATCGACTTCTTGGGAAAGGTCTTTATGGGTGGCACTTAAAATTCGTACATCGAGTTTTATTTCTTCCTGTTTACCAATTGGTTTGATGGCGCGTTCTTGTATAGCTCGCAACAACTTTACTTGCATATGTAGAGGTAGCTCAGCCACTTCATCCAAAAACAGCGTCCCTCCTTGCGCTGCTTCGAATAGTCCTTGTTTATCATTGGTGGCCCCGGTAAAACTTCCCTTGAGGTGGCCAAAGAACTCACTTTCCATTAATTCAGTAGGAATAGCACCGCAATTGACTGGAATAAATGGCTGATCTTTTCGTGGCCCTTGTAAATGAATTTCACGTGCTACTAGTTCCTTCCCAACTCCAGACTCACCACGAATATAGACAGGGGCTTGACTGCGCGCTAGTTTGAGTATGGTTGCATTTAGTTTTTGTAATTCATTAGAATTTCCGACTAGGCGAGATGTGTGCTCAGATGGTTCATCAGTATCTTTAGCAGATAGTAATAAAGCGCCTGAAACGAGTTTGCGTAATACTTTCAGGTCAATTGGTTTAGATACAAAGTCAAATGCGCCTGCTTTTAATGCTTTGATCGCCGTATCCATACTGCCATAGGCGGTAATCATCGCGACAGGAATTTTTGGAAATTCTCTCTGAATAAATGCAACTAATTCTATGCCATCACCATCAGGTAAATTCATATCTGTAAGGCATAAATCGAAAGTTTGAGTAGATAGTAACTGCTTAGCTTCTTTTATATTTGCCACAGCAATAGGTTCTAGCTGCATACGGCTAAGTGTAATCTCTAGTAATTCTCTTATATCAGGTTCGTCGTCAACAATTAAGATGTGTTTAACCATAGTTACTAAAATTGCTATTGGTTTTTAGTAAAACGTATGCGGAAACAACTTCCGCCGCTCGGAGAAGCATTGTAGGTTAAATCTCCCCCATAACTAAGACAAAGCTCTCTTGAAATGTAAAGCCCAAGTCCTGTCCCCTTATTGCTCGTGGTGTAGAAAGGCTCAAAGAGCTTTTCTTGATCGATTGATTTTATACCAGGACCAGTATCTATGACATCTAAATAACTAATCTTAGTGCTGGTATCGGTATAGGCGGAAAATTTTACAATTAAATCATTATCTTTATTATCAGCATACTTGATTGCATTCGTACATAAATTCCATAAAACTTGATGTAGATGATTGAGGTCTGTGTAGATAGCCAAGTCGTGAGGAGTGATACTTAAATCAAACCAATGTTTTTGCACATCATTATATTCTTCAAACTCAATTATGAATTTTTCTAGCCAAGGCTTTAGTGTTAGCAGCTCCACGGTAGCGCTATCTTTTCGTGACAAGCGTAATACGCTTTCAATGATCTTATTTAATCTCATAGATTGATCGTGAATGATATTGGCTAATCGTTTGTCATCAGGATGAAGTTTGTCGGATTCATCTAGTAATTGAGCTGCATGACTTATCGCACCTAACGGATTTCGAATTTCATGAGCAATGCTCGCAGTGAGTCTTCCCAAGGAAGCAAGTTTGCCTTCTTGGATGTGTCTGTTTAAATCAGACGTATCTGTTAAATAAATAACAGAACCTTTGTCCTCGGCACGTGAACCTACTTTTGTAATGCGAACTTGTAATGGTGATTGGTTATGTCTATTAATCTGGTTAAATCTGCTTTTGTCTGTTCCTAAATTATTATTTCGCCAAGCCGTATGAACCATGACTAATTCATTTGAAGTATCTTTTAATTTAATCTGACGAGTATCTTGGTGTAAGCCAAGCAAGCTGATGGCAGCTCGATTCATTAATTTTATCGACTCATCTTCATCGACAACAATAATTCCAGATTCTATGCGGTTGATTAAGTGATTGTTTAACTGTGAGAGATTGGCGAGGTCTATTCCCCGTTTTTCAGCCAATGCAGTACTTTCAGTCACTCGCTTGGCAAGTGAAATCGCAAGAATTGCAGTGGCAAATAATGCGATCCCTAGCAGCCCAGTTTGCGAATATGACGTATTAGTGATTAATCCAGTAAAGTCACCGTATACTTCTTGAAAAATCAAACCTACAGTTGCGTAAGAAGCAAATAATAATGCCGTTTGCCCTGGGAGCAATAACGATGCGCCAGCAATAGGCGCAATAACAAGTGTTCCCCAGCCGCTATCTATGCCTCCCGCATTTAGCGTGATTATTGAGATTGCGGTGATATCAATGAGGACATTGATATGGACTTGTGTACTTAGAGGTAGTAATTTATTTGTGCTAACAACAAAAGCAGCTAGAGAATAGATAATGTAAAATGTACTTAATAAGAAAAATAGTTGCCCAGGTTCTATGCGACCAATAAAGCTGATGGTAATAAAATTGAAGCTAAACAGTAATGCTGAAATAACTAAGCGATATAGGTTGAGTAGTTGTAAAGAGCGAGACTGAAGTGATTCTTTTTGATCACCTTTGCGACGAGAATGATGCTTGATTTGGCTCGAAACAGTCATAGAGCTTAAGACGGTAATATACAAAGTGTTATCTTAACAAGGTTTTCTAGCGATATCATTGCTTATTACTCAAGATGAGTTGTTATATATAAACGAGGTTTTTTTGTCACATTCAAACTTAAACATTGTCATTAATCAGCTCAATTTTTTGGTGGGTGATATCGAAGGCAATGGAAAAATAATTATCAATAATATTCGTCAAGCAAAATCACAATTCAATGCTGATTGCATTGTATTCACTGAGCTTGCAATGATTGGCTACCCGCCAGAAGATTTGTTGCATCGATCAAATGTGACGAGACGGATCAAATCAGTCTTAGCAAAAATTATAAGTGAAGCCACTGATGTCTGCGTCATTCTTGGGTTGCCGTGGATAGAAGATCAAAAGCAATTTAATGCTGCGATAATTATCCAGAATGGAAATATTATTGAAAAATACTACAAAATGGCATTGCCAAATTATAGTGTATTTGATGAGAAAAGATATTTTGTTGCAGGTGAAAGCCCCTGCGTGATAGATGTAAAAGGAGTCTCTGTTGGAGTAACGATTTGCGAGGATATCTGGAATATTGAACCCATGCGTTTAACAAAAGATGCGGGAGCTGAAGTTGTTATCAATATTAATGCAAGCCCATACCATGTGGGGAAGCAAGCTCAAAGAGAAATCCAGGTTGCTGAGCGAATAAAAGAAAACGATTTGCCGATTGTCTATGTCAATCAGGTCGGAGGGCAAGATGAACTTGTGTTTGATGGAGGTTCTTTTGCAATGGGCCGCGGGCAAAATATTTTATTTAGAGCAGCAGCATGCGAACAAGGCATGTATTTAACTGAGTACAGTAAAGATAAAAAAGATCTTACTTCGCAAGCGTCAATGAGTCCTATGCAAAATAATATTTCATCTGCTTATGATGTTTTAGTGTATGGGCTAAAAGAATATGTTGAGAAAAATGGTTTTAATGGAGGAATAATAGGCCTTTCAGGTGGGGTGGATTCTGCATTAGTACTAGCTTTAGCAGTGGATGCACTCGGCGCTGAAAAAGTGCATGCGGTGATGATGCCTTCTAAGTATACGTCAGACATGAGTTTGGAGGATGCGAAACAACTAGCGGCTAATTTCAAAGTAAAGTATTCGGTTTGCGAAATAGATAATCTGGTCGATGCCTTTGATGTTTCTTTGCAGCCACTGTTTGGAACGGCAGAAAAAGATACTACCGAAGAAAATATACAGGCGCGCATTAGAGGGGTATTGCTAATGGCGCTATCAAATAAGTTTGGAAAAATGGTTATTTCAACAGGAAATAAGAGCGAGATGGCCGTAGGCTATGCGACACTTTATGGAGATATGGCGGGCGGGTTTGCGCCTTTAAAAGATGCACCTAAGACGCTCGTCTATGAATTGACTCGTTATAGAAATTCACTAGAGAATTTAATTCCAAATAGAATCATAGATAGGCCGCCCAGCGCGGAGTTGGCGCCAGATCAAATAGATTCAGATAGCCTACCACCTTACGATGAGCTTGACTCAATATTAGAGATGTTTATTGAACAAGATAAAAGCCGAGATGAAATTGTTTCGCAAGGGTTTGATAAAGAAACGGTATCGCGCATTATAAAAATGGTCTTTCAAAACGAATATAAACGTCGCCAAGCACCACCAGGGATTAAGATTACAAAAAGGGCCTTTGGTAAAGATCGACGTTATCCGATCACTTCGGGAGTACTAAGATATTTGCAGCAATGATGTAGTTTAATTACAGTAATAGGTTTTTAAGCTAAGCTTCTCTAGAACTCTATCCCATACATTTGTTGCACAGCTTATTTTGGTGGTCTGAAAATTTGGATCTAGCAATTTACCATCGTCACCAAGGAAGTTAGCAGCATAGACCTTATGAGTATCATACGCTAAGTCATTAATACCTAGCTGTCGGTAGGCTAGTTCAAGCGTATAGATTGCTTGTGGCATTGAGGGAGCGCCTTGATATTTTTCCATCACGTACTTAGCTCGATTAGCTGCGGCAACATAAGCGCCTCGGCGCATATAAAAATCAGCAACTGTGAGTTCATGTTCAGCTAATTCATTTCGTAGATAAATCATGCGTTGCTTGGCATCATCGGCGTATTCGCTATCGGGGTATGTACGTATTAAATTGTTGAAAATTTCAAAAGCAGCAAAAAGTGGGGCAGGATCTTTATCTGAGGGATCGCGTGGGAGAATGAAGTTCAAGAACGTTTTGCTCTTATCAAAATTAGCTAATCCCCTCATATAGTGTGCATAATCGACACTGGGGTGTTGGGGATTTAACTTGATGAAGCGGTCAGCATTGCTAATTGCCGCATCCATATTACTTTGCCGGTAGTATAGGAATATAAGTTCTAGTTGGGCCTGTTGTGCATATAAACCAAATGGATAGCGAGATTCTAGAAGCGTATAACTATCTATGGCATCAGAGAATCGATTGCTCTGCATTTCTCCATTAGCTTTAGTGTAAAGTTGACGTGCGGAGATATCCTCACTTATTGTAGGCTCTTCATCTTCATCGTCTCCAAATAACCCTTTGACAGTGGAGCAACCTGAAGCAAAAACTAGGCAAAGGATACAAATTAATTCTAAATACCGGGTGTTACGATTCATCTTGGCTAAAGTAGTGGTTAATCTAAGTTAATGGCTCTGATGATAAGTATACATTACCCGCGTGATAACGAGCGATATGTCTGAAGAAATTAAACAAACAATTACGATTCCCTTGGATCATGCCGGGTTAAGACTTGACCGTTCACTGGCAATGCTCTTTCCGGAATACTCGCGTGCAAAAATACAATCTTGGATAAGTAAACGCTTAATCACAGTCAATGGCGAATATCAGGTGAATCGATTCAGTGTGGAGGGAGGAGAAGAAATTATCCTTACTCCGCTGCAAGAAGACCAGAATGAACAACATACCGCAGAAGATATCCCCATCAATGTGGTATTCGAAGATGAACATTTGCTGATAATTAATAAGCCCGTCGGCTTAGTTGTTCATCCTGGTGCGGGGAATCATACAGGCACTTTGATGAATGCCTTGCTGCACTATAATGATCAGCAATCATCGCTACCTCGTGCAGGAATAGTTCATCGTCTTGATAAAGATACTAGTGGGGTTTTAGTCGTGGCTAAGTCACTAGTAGCACATACGGCTTTAACAAATATGTTGCAAGCACGTATGGTGGAGCGGCGTTATTATGCAATTGTCCGAGGACATATGATTTCTGGTGGGACGATTGATGAGCCAATTGGTCGTCATCCTCATGATCGAACAAAAATGGCTATTTCTGATAAGGGTAAACCGGCCATTACTCACTATAAAGTGATAGAAAAATTTAAGCGTCATACTTTGGTTGAGGCGAAGTTGGAGACGGGTCGAACTCATCAAATTCGAGTTCATTTGGCGGCAAAGAAATATCCACTTATCGGTGATACTGTTTATGCGCCACGTGTTCAGAGAGTAGCGAATGTGCCACAAGCATTAAATGATTGTCTATGTTCATTTCCACGCCAAGCACTTCATGCATTTGAACTGGGTTTTGAACATCCGGTGACTCATCAAAAAATGAAATGGAATGCCTTAATGCCTGAAGATATGACTGCGTTGCTGGATACTCTTAGAGAGCATTCACCTCTGTGAGTGTTAAGTTGATTCATCCAGATTGGCCATTGCAAGATAAGGTAACTGCGTTCACAACGACCAGAAAAGAGGGTGTCAGCGATGCACCTTATAATGAATGCAATCTTGCATTACATGTGGGCGATATTCAGAGTGACGTATTAAGTAATCGTCAACAGATAAATGATTATCTAGGTCGAGGAATAGATATTAAATGGCTGAAACAGACACATAGTTCGATTGTATTAAACGCCACTCATATTGATGCCGATGTAAATGAAGCAGATGCTTCATTTACAATGAAAAAAGGCGTTGCGTGTGCAGTGCTTACCGCGGACTGTTTGCCAATATTGTTTTCTGATGCCAATGGCGAGTGTGTGGGGGCAACGCATGCGGGTTGGCGAGGGTTGGTCGGTGGAGTGGTAGAAAATACTATTCAGGCAATGTCGCAACATATAAAGCCAAGCTATGCCTGGTTGGGACCTGCGATTGGCCCAACTGCATTCGAGGTTGGAGACGATGTATATGAAATATATGTTAATCGCGATGTTAGCTTCAAAACATGTTTTGAAGCTAAAAAACCAGGTAAGTGGAACCTTGATATATATCAAGCAGCAAAGATTGTTCTTAAACAGGCCGATATAGCAAATATATATGGTGGGTCTTATTGCACGTACAACGATGAGAATCGGTTTTTTTCATATCGACGTCATTCAGTGACAGGCAGAATGGCGACGATTATTACGAAACGCTAATCAGGTACCCTTGAAGTTTCTCCAAATAGTCCCCAAATATATAGCAACTAAAAACTATATTTGAAGTTAATGAGAACAGATAAGCTAACCACAACATTTCAAACTGTACTGCAAGAAGCGCAGTCATTAGCTGTGCGTCATGAGCATCAAATGCTAGAAACTGCGCATGTGCTGCAAGCGATGCTGGCACATCAAGGTAGTGGTGTTTATAACATCTATGCCAATGCAGGTGTGGATGTGGAACAGTTAGCTGCACAACTACAAAAGCACATTGAATCATTGCCTCAAGTCAGTGGTGTAGGCGGTGAAGTTCATGTGTCATCAAGCCTCTCAGGCGTGTTGAATATTACTGAGAAAGTCGCTCATGAGTGGGGCGATGAGTATATTGCAAGTGAGGCTTTTTCTGTGGCGGTACTAGAAGATAAAGGTGCGGTAGGCGCCCTATTGAAGCAGCTCAATGCCAATAAATCTCATATACAAAAGGCAATTAACAATTTACGTAAAGGTGAGTCTGTGAAGAGCCAGAATCAAGAAGAGCAACGTGACGCATTAGAAAAATATACCGTAGATTTAACTGAGCGTGCTGAACAAGGAAAATTAGACCCTGTCATTGGTCGTGATGATGAGATTCGGCGTTCAATCCAAGTGTTGCAGCGAAGAACCAAAAATAATCCTGTATTAATTGGTGAGCCTGGCGTAGGTAAGACAGCTATTGTTGAGGGCTTAGCACAAAGAATTGTAGACGGTGAAGTTCCTGAGGGAATTAAAGGAAAGAGACTTCTTTCATTAGATCTGAGTGCATTGATTGCAGGTGCTAAATTCCGTGGAGAGTTTGAAGAAAGACTGAAAAGCGTATTGAATGATTTGGCGAAACAAGAGGGACAGATCATATTATTTATCGATGAATTGCACACCATGGTGGGTGCGGGAAAGGCTGAAGGGGCGATGGATGCGGGTAATATGCTAAAGCCAGCATTAGCCAGGGGGGAATTGCATTGTTTGGGTGCAACAACGCTAGACGAATACCGCGAATATATAGAGAAGGATGCTGCGCTAGAAAGACGTTTTCAGCAAATTATTGTTGATGAACCTTCGGTGGAAGATACCATCGCAATCCTACGTGGATTGAAAGAGCGTTATGAATTGCATCATGGTGTAGAAATCACAGACCCTGCAATTGTTGCTGCAGCCACATTGTCTCATCGTTATATTTCAGGAAGACAATTACCTGATAAGGCAATTGACTTGGTTGACGAGGCGGCCTCAAAAATTCGTATGGAGATTGACTCCAAGCCTGAGCAGATGGACCGTATGGATCGCCGACTTATTCAATTGAAGATTGAACGTGAAGCATTAAAAAAAGAATCTGATGATGCATCATTAAAACGTTTAGAAATTCTCGAAAATGAAGTTGAAGAATTATCTAGAAATTATTCTGATTTAGAAGAAATCTGGAAAGCTGACAAAGCAACTTTACAAGGAACACACCACGTTAAAGAAGAATTAGAACAAGCGCGTATTCGATTGGATGCAGCTAGGCGCGCTGGAGATTTAGCAAAAATGTCTGAGATTCAATATGGTGTAATTCCTGATTTAGAGAAAAAAATTAAGGATGCGGCCGGCAATGAAAATCGACAAACACAGTTACTGCGTAATAATGTGAGTGATAATGAAATTGCGGAAGTGGTATCCAAGTGGACTGGTATTCCTGTCAATAAGATGCTGTCAGGTGAACAACAAAAGCTATTGGAGATGGAGAGCTATCTGCAACGCAGAGTGGTTGGGCAGGATGAAGCTATTACGGCAGTCTCAAACGCGGTCAGACGTTCTCGAGCAGGTCTTGCTGATCCCAATCGCCCTAATGGATCCTTTTTAATGTTAGGGCCGACTGGAGTCGGTAAGACTGAGTTAACTAAGGCATTGACAGAATTCTTATTCGATACGGAAGAAGCGATTGTGCGTATCGATATGTCGGAGTTTATGGAGAAACATTCTGTCGCCCGTTTGCTCGGTGCGCCTCCTGGTTATGTAGGTTATGAAGAAGGTGGCTATTTAACTGAAGCTGTTAGACGTAAACCATACAGTGTTGTGTTGCTTGATGAAGTTGAGAAGGCGCACCCAGATGTATTTAATATTTTGTTACAAGTATTGGATGATGGTCGTCTTACAGATGGTCATGGGCGCACTGTAGATTTTCGAAATACGGTGATAGTGATGACATCAAATCTTGGTAGTGATCGTATACAAGAGCTGTCGGCATCTCAAAATTACGACGATATTAAATCAACAGTCATGGAAGTGGTCGGTCAACATTTTAGGCCTGAATTTATTAATCGAATTGATGACACGATAGTCTTTAAGCCGTTAACAAAATCTCAGATTCAACAGATAGCCGGGATTCAGTTAAGCCGATTAAGTGATAGGTTGGCGGAGCGAGAAATTAGAATTGAGCTTTCCACTGAGGCATTGTCTTTTCTTGGCGATGCCGGATTTGATCCTATTTATGGCGCGCGCCCATTGAAGAGAGCTATCCAGCAGCACTTAGAAGATGCGTTAGCAAAAGACTTATTAGAGGGTAAGTTTTCAGCGGGTGATGTGATTAAAGTGAACTTGGATCAAGGACAATTGCGCTTTTCAAAAAATTAAATTAGCTGTTAGAAATTTTTAGTAGTAATTTATCTAGTTGGTTATTGCTAAGTACCCGTTTTAAGTATCCTAATAAATAGGTCGGCCTAGTGACATAATAGCGTGCTTTGGGGCGTTTGCTTTCCAAAGCATGAATTACTTTGGGAGTAATGGCTGATGCCGGAAGAGTGAAAGGGACAGCAGCACCTTTTTTAAGTAATCGTTTTTCCGAGTTTAAATATTCTTGTTTGAAGTGACTGTTATCTCGGTCGATATGTTGTTGGTACATTTTGAAACTATTAGCTCTGAATTTAGTTTCTATTGGGCCAGGCTCTATAAGGCAAGTGGTGATATTTGTGTCGCTTAATTCGAGTCGTAACGTGTCGGCAAAACCTTCAATGGCATATTTACTTGCGGTATATGCGCCTCGAAATTTTAAGGCAATGAATCCAAGTACTGAGCTATTAAAGAGGATGCGTCCAGCCCCATGTTGGCGCATGATAGGGATCGCTAAATTGGTCAGCTCCATAGTGCCAATGACATTTGTTTCAAACTGTAGGCTCATGGCTTCACGTGTCAGATCTTCGACTGCTCCTGCTTGGCCATAGGCGCCATTATTAAAGAGGCCGTATAGAGAGCCGCCTGAATATTCTAAGGCAGTGTTGAACGCATGCTTAATGCTTTGTGAATTGGCAAGATCTAGTTGCAGACAATAGATGCCTTCTTTGTTGAGTCGATTAACATCATCCAGATGACGTGCGCTAGCAATAACTTTATAGCCACGTTGTTTTAAATCTTTCGCGACTTGATAGCCAATCCCAGATGAGCAACCTGTGATGAGCACGCTATGATCATGTGGAGAAGTCATTTTATTCAACAGTTAAAATATTATGATAGTTTTAGCATCAACAAATATGCGGGCGAAAAAAAACCGGACTCGAAAGAGCCCGGTTTAATTTGATTATGAGCTCGAATTAAATATCGAAGTCATCGTCATTGTTGTTAGCATCACAAGGGCGTCTTTCGATACCGTTGTCTGCTGCATACTTCTCTGCACCTGCATCAATGATCGCTTGTGATAATGGTACATCACCTTCAATCCAATCTGACACAATGTTC
>JBGCFN010000022.1:0-19452 GCA_045106935.1 Gammaproteobacteria bacterium
GATGTCGATTGCCATTTGAATGCAATGACGATTGATGTCGAAGACTATTTTCAAGTGTCGGCATTCAGCGACAATATCTCCCTTGAAGAATGGTCACAGCATCGCTGTCGTGTCGAAAATAATATGGACAGAATTCTTCAATTGTTTTCAGATAATGATGTGAAAGCGACCTTTTTTACCTTGGGGTGGATTGCAGAAAAATATCCTGACCTGGTTAAAAAAATCGTTGCAAATGGGCATGAGCTCGCGAGTCATGGACGTAATCATAGACGGGTGTTTGACCAAACGCCGGAGCAATTCACTGCGGACATTAGCTACACTAAGACGCTGCTGGAAGATATCGGTGGTGTAGAAATCAAAGGTTATCGTGCAGCAAGTTTTTCAATTGATGATCGAAATCTGTGGGCATACGATTGTTTGTCTCAGGCGGGCTATCAATATAGTTCTAGTATCTACCCTGTTGAACATGATCACTACGGCATGCCAGATGCACCGCGATTTAGTTTTTTTGCTAATGAAGCGGGATTGATTGAGGTGCCAATCTCCACTGTGCAATGGATGAATCGATTATGGCCATCTGGCGGTGGTGGATATTTCCGCTTCTTCCCTTATGCGATTTCTAAGCGTTTAATTCGGACAGTCAATCAGAAAGAACAGCGTAGTGCGATCTTCTATTTGCATCCTTGGGAAATTGATCCAGAGCAACCGAAGCAAGATAATCTATCGATGAAAACAAAATTTAGACACTACGTTAATCTTAAACATACTTATAAGCGTTTAGAAAAGTTATCAAAAGATTTTCGTTGGGGTCGTATGGACCAAGTATTTTCAATCTAAATCCACGCAACTATAAATAAATTCTCTCATGAGTGAAGTAGAAATCTGTCAACTGGCTGATTCTGAGATGGCGCTATGGAATCAATATGTGGATCAATCCAGTGATTCAACATTCTTCCATTTAGCGCAGTGGAAAACTATTTTCGACAAAGTGTTAGGGCACCGATCCTACTATCTCATGGCTAAGATGGATGACCTGGTGGTCGGTGTTTTTCCATTAGTGCAAGTGAAGAGTAAGTTGTTTGGTAACGCGCTCATTTCAGTCCCATTTGGTGTATATGGAGGAGCGATTGCCGATGACGAATCAATCTTTGCAGCATTGTCTGAGCGAGCAGTGACGTTGGCGCACGAATTGAATGTAGATTATGTCGAAGTGCGCGAACAGCATGAATCAGCCCACGGGGATACTGATTGGCAGAAAAAAGATTTGTATGTGACCTTTCAGAAAGAGTTATTTGATACTGAAGAAGAAAATTTTAAAGCCATTCCACGCAAGCAACGTGCTGTTGTTAGAAAAGCAATTGACTACGGACTAACTTCTGAGTGGGATAATAATGCTGAGCGTTTTTATGCGATGTATTCTGAGAGTGTGCGTAACTTAGGTACACCAGTGCTCTCAAAGAAATATTATCAAGCCTTGTTAGATGTCTTTGGTGATCAATGTCGAGTGCTGACTATTTTAGACAAAGGTGAGCCTGTCTCTAGTGTGCTCAATTTTTATTTCAAAGATCAAGTGCTACCGTTCTACGGTGGTGGGCCAGCCCGTGCGCGTGCGTGTAAAGCCAACGATTTTATGTATTGGGAATTAATGCGTTTAAGTGTGGATCAAGGGATTAAAGTATTTGATTTTGGTCGAAGTAAAGATGGTGCCGGGTCATACCGATTTAAAAAACACTGGGGGTTCACTCCAGAGCCATTACATTATAGATTCCACTTGATTAGTGCCAAAAGCATGCCTGATTTAAGCCCAGTGAATCCAAAGTACCAAATGGCGATTAAAACCTGGCAGAAACTACCACTTCCCGTGACACACATGATTGGCCCAATCATTGCGCGAAACCTTGGCTAAAACCCCATTTTTAAGCATTTATGGGCGAGTGAGTCAGGGGTAGTAGAAGCTCGAAGCCAATCACAAACTAAGTAAATTTAATTGCTCTAACAGTGAAGTAATTCTAATAAACACAGATGGTTATTGGCTATAGTCTGGATAATAGCCCTAGTTAATAGGAATTGACCCTAATTCTAAGATTGCTGCCATCGAACTATGAAAATATTATTTGTTTGCCATCGTTTCCCGTATCCGCCTAATGAGGGTGGAAAAATACGCTCATTCAACATGATTGCTCACCTCCAAAAGCAACATGAAGTGACGGTTGCATCTTTGGTTGAATCTAAAATAGAACAAGCCGATATAGAAGGGATTAAGCCTTTCTGCCATTCATATATTGCGCAACGCATGAGTAAACCTGTGGCATGGCTAAAAGCATTGTTTTGCTTATTGACTTTGATGCCTTCATCGATGGGGTATTTTCATTCATGGAAATTGGGTAAAAAAATTAAAACACTTTTAAGTGAGCAACAATTTGATTTGATTGTCGTTCATTGCTCTTCGGTAGCGCATTTTGTGTTATCCGCAAAAGACACGCCAAAGATATTAGATTTTTGTGATATGGATTCTCAGAAATGGTTGATATATGCCAAACATAAACCATTCCCATTATCACTCGCATATTGGTTAGAAGGCGTTAAGTTGGAGCGTGCTGAGAAAAAACTCGCTCAACAGTTTGACGCTTCCTCTGTCGCCACTGCATTTGAATTAGAGACATTAGACGAGTTTCAATCGGGACGAGCTTCTTTTTGTTTTCCTAATGGTGTCGACATTGATTATTTCTCTCCGGTAGCACGTGACTATGATGCTAATACTATTAGCTTTATCGGAAAAATGAACTACTACCCTAACGAAAAATGCATGCTTGATTTTAGTCGAAATGTGTTTCCTGAGTTAAGAAAAAAACATCCTAATCTTAAGTTATGTATTGTCGGTTCAAATCCTACAGACAAAATCTTAGCGTTGGCAGATATAGATGGAATTGAGGTCACGGGTCGAGTTGCCGATGTTCGACCTTATGTTCAGCAAGCAGCATTGACGGTGGTTCCGTTAGAAATTGCGCGTGGGACTCAGAATAAGATTTTGGAATCTATGGCCATGGGTGTGCCTGTCGTCTGTAGTGATATTGCGGCAAGAGGAATAGATGCCATTGCAGGTGAGCATGTGTTGGTGGCCAAATCTGTCGAAGAATACGTTCTTCAAATCTCAAGAGTTTTAGAGAGCGCAGAAGAGCGGGAAAGGCTTTCAAAAGCAGGAAGAGCGCGCATGTTGTCTCATCATACGTGGGATATCGCAATGGAAAAAATGGATATGAATCTACTAGATCAACAAGTGGTTGATGAGCGGATTATTAATGCAAGTATGCAAGAAAATCATATTTAAATAGTGTCGATTATGAAAATATTACATGTACTAGATCATTCTATTCCACTGCATAGTGGATACACATTTCGTACTTGTTCAATATTGAATGAACAAGCCAAGCTTGGTTGGGAAACATCTCATGTGACCAGTATCAAGCATATAAATCCTCAGAGTGATGAGGAGACGCACGAGAATTTGAAATTTTATAGAACTGAAGAAAAAAGTAAGTTGCTATCGAGAATTCCTATTCTAAATCAATTGTATGTCATTCGTAGTTTGCAAAAACGTGTGGCCGAAGTGATTGAGCGCGAGAAGCCGGACATCATTCATGCGCATTCACCCTGTCTGAATGGTATTGCAGCAATTAATGCTGCTAAGAAATACTCTATTCCAGTCGTATATGAAATGCGAGCATCTTGGGAGGATGCTGCCGTTGAGCATGGCACAACGACTGAAGGAAGTTTGCGTTATCGACTGACTCGAGCACTAGAAACTTTTGTATTCAAAAGAGTACATGGAATTACCACTATCTGTAATGGGCTGAAAAATGATATTACGAGTCGGCAAATTGGTCAGACGCCAATACAAGTGATACCCAATGCTGTCAATGCAGAAGAGTTTGAAGGCGAATCAAGTGTAGAAGAAGATTTGCGAAAAAAATATAACTTAGGCAACAGCTACATCGCGGGATTTATTGGCTCTTTCTATGCCTATGAAGGATTGGAATTGTTTGTCAAAGCGTTACATGCCATGCGAGACAGCGATTTAAATATTAAGGGCTTATTAGTTGGTGGAGGTCCTGAAGATGAAAAATTGCGAGCATTGGTAAAAGAGTTAGGTATGCAGGATAGAATAATTTTCACTGGGCGAGTGCCGCATTCAGATGTAGAAGATTATTATGACTTGATTGACGTATTAGTGTACCCACGCAAGCCAGCCAGACTGACCGATATTGTGACACCGTTAAAACCTTTGGAAGCGATGGCGATGGGTAAGGTATTCATTGCGTCGAATGTAGGAGGACATGTTGAGCTAGTGCCTGAACGTATTCATTCGGTTTTATTTGAGGCGGGATCAGTGGAGGCATTGGTTGATTCCCTGCAAGCAAATATTGCAAATAAACCTTTAAAAGCATTGTTTTCGGGCTGGGCACGTAAATATGTAAAAGCCGAGCGCAATTGGAAGAAAAGCGTTTTTGGTTATGTGGATTTATATAAAAAAGCACAAGACAGACATGCAGATTTTGCAAAAATGTGAACTAGTTCATGTTTGTTGAGATTTTAAATCTGAGACGAGGTTGGTAATAGCTCGATGTGGATTGGAGTAAAGTTAGAGAGTGAATAAGGTATTAAGACCAATTTTCCAGCAGACAGTGGGAGCATTATCTCGTCATCGAGCAAATAATAAATTGCTGGTGCTGACGTATCACCGTGTGTTGGCAGAATATGATCCAGTGATAGATGAAGTGGATGCAGTTCAGTTCACTCGTCAGATGGAGACGCTCGCAGAATACTTTAATGTGGTCAGTTTGGAAGAAGGTCTTGAGCAAATGCGGTCCGGAACATTACCCGCTAGTTCGGTTTGCATTACTTTTGATGATGGCTATCGAGACAACTACGATGTTGCATTGCCAATATTGTCAGCATTGAATTTACCTGCAACATTTTTTATCGCAACTGGTTATTTGGGTGATGGCATTATGTGGAATGATGTCGTTGGTTTAGCGATTAAAAATACGTCGTTGAAACAATTAGATTTAAGTGAATTTTCTTTGGGAAATGAATTGATCGATACAGAACAGAAGAAAGTTCAATTGATAGAAAAATTGCTCAGCAATATTAAATATAACAATGTGGATCAACGCATTGACATGGTGAACCGCTTAAAAAATATTGCGCAAGTCGACATCAATGAACGCTTGATGATGACAGAAAGTGAAGTAAAAGAATTGTCGCGTGCAGGAATGGAGATAGGTGGTCATACAGTTAAACACCCGATATTAACCTGTGCTGACGATGATGATGTGCATTGTGAAGTGACTGAAGGGAAACTGTTTTTGGAAGAATTGTTGGGCAAGAAGTTGAAATTTTTTGCCTATCCAAATGGACAGACTGGAAAGGACTACAATGAAAAACATATGCAGATTGTTAAGCAAGCCGGGTTTGATGCGGCATTAACAACAAATAATGGTGTGATCGATAAAGATTCGGGAATGTATGATTTGCCTAGAATTAGCATTGACCATACAAATAAATTTAAATTTGGTGTTTCTTTGGCGTGTGGTTATGTGCAATACGCTAACTAATTAAGAATGAAAAGTTGAGATTGCAATGCGAGATATACTGCTAACGTTAATAGTTTTTGGGTTTATTCCATTTATTTTGGTGAGACCTTACTTGGGAATTTTAGTGTGGAGTTGGTTAGGATTCATGAACCCACAAAGGCTTTGCTTTGGCTTTGCATATGATTTCCCCTTTTCAAAAATTATTGCATTAGTCACCATTATTGCCTTTTTTTACTACAAAGATAAGATATTGCCAAAAGGGTCTGGGCTGCTATGGATATTGATTTGTTATACGCTATGGGTGAGCTTTACGACTTATTCCGCACTCTATCCAGATGAAGCGGTCGCTGCGCTGAGTCAATTCTTAAAGATCATGGCGATTGCTTTTCTCATCACAGTGATGGCTAGTGATAGGAATAAAATTAATGCGCTAGTGATTACTATAGTCGCGTCGTTAGGTGTCTTTGGGCTTAAGGGTGGTGTGTTTACGGCACTTACTGCTGGCGTATACCGCGTGTGGGGTCCGCCTGAATCATTTATTGCTGATAACAACGCATTAGGTCTTGCGTTGGTCATGATTCTGCCTTTGATGTGGTATTTGCATTCAATATCAGTGAAGAAATTGTATAGAAATTCAACAATGATACTGATGATATGCACCGCCTTGGCGATTTTGGGAACTCAATCAAGAGGTGGGTTCTTAGCCTTAATGGCGATGACTGGATTCTTGGTGATGAAAAGTAAAGCTAAATTTAAAGTGGCCGCTGTTGTCATCATTATGGCGCCGTTACTGTATGTGTTTATGCCGCAAAGCTGGCATGACCGAATGGATACCATTAAGAATTATCAGCAAGATGAATCTGCCATGATGAGAATCAATGCCTGGGAGTTTTCAATTAATCTAGCCAACGATTATCCAGTCGTAGGAGGAGGCTATAAGACATTCTCTGAGGAGTTATTTAAGCGATATTCTGAGCGTCCCGAAGTCCCATGGACGGGTCCACATAGTATTTATTTCCAGTCCTTAGCTGAGCATGGTTATGTAGGATTAGTTATATTCTTATTAATGCTTATATTCTTATATCGCACCATGGCTAAAATAATTAAGATGGCACCTAAGTACGAGGATATGCTGTGGATGAGAAACTTGGCAGCGATGATTCAAGTGAGTCTTGTTGGGTATATGGTTGCGGGACTGTTCCTGGAGATGGCAACATTTGATTTGCTCTATGCCTTAATAGCCATTGGTATTGCAATGAATACATTGCTTCATAAGCGGCAAAGACAGGAAAGTGAGATACCAGAGAATGAAAGCGGGCATATTGTCTCTGATATGTCGGTTGCAATGAGCAAATAGGCTGTTACTAAAACCTAGGTTGAGAAATAGTAATTCAGTTATCTAGAATTGCGCTCTGCTTGCTAAATCTTATTGAGCGTCTAGCCAACGCTCCAAGACGGCTAGTACCCAAACAAACGTGCCATAATATGCAGCATGTTCAGATCGATGTTTTTCAATTAAATTATCTATGAATTTATCTTGAAACATGGATCTTGTTTTTAAATTGGTTAAAGCGCCATAGACTTCGTCTTGTAGTCGTTTGTCTTTTTTCAGCCACACGCCGAAAGGTAGTCCAAATCCATGCTTTGATTTAGTGATGATTTCAGGTGGAAGTAAGCTGCTGTAAGTGTCTTTGTAAAACGCTCTTAATCTCATGCCTTTTATTTTTAGGTGAGATGGAACTTGTGTAGAGCTTTCGACGACTCTGTTGTCCAAGAAAGGATAAGAGACTTCAACCCCCGCTGCGCGACACATAGTGTTCACTTTTCGAATATCGTTGTCAGCAAGTGTGAATTTCCAATCTAAATACAGCATCTTATTCAGAAGTGAAGCGTCTTGCATTTCATTGTAAGTGTCTCCAAGCAAGTCAATAGGGTAGTCGCAATTTATTTCGCCAAGATAATGATTGTCAAATATAGAATTGGGCTGCTCTACATGCAGTATATTGTACGTTTGCATGCGTCTGGGCATTGGAATTTTAGCTTGTTCTATATAACTCTTTACTTTTTTAGCGACAGGTAAAGAGCCAGCAATAGAATTACAAAAGCTGGGTTCTATCATTATATCGCGCGCCCATTTTGGAACAGAGCTATATATGTTGAATAACTTTTGTGTCGCATAGCGGTCATTGCCACCAAAAATTTCATCTCCACCATCACCGCCAATCATGTGGTCTACGTTATTCTTTTTGGCAAGTTGTGCGGCTGCAAATGTTGGCACAACAGAAGAGTTGCCGAATGGTTCCTCATAAATTTGTGGAATTTCATTGAATAGCTGCAGAACATCATCAAAGGTGACGTAATACTTATAATGCATATTTTGAAATTTCTTCACTGCAATATCGGCAAAACCCATCTCGTCATATCCCTGTTCTTCAAAACCAATAGAGAAAGCTGGCGCATCTGTTGGGTGATGTTTTTTCATTAATCCTGACAGGGTTGAGCTGTCTGTGCCGCCACTTAAGAAAGACCCAGTGTTGGGTATTGCCGATAATTCTTGCATGGTTGAATCTAAAGACGCTCGCACATCAGTTTGGAGGGCCTCAACAGATGTTGAGACTTTTTCATTAAATTCAGGTGTCCAATAAGTATCTTTAGAGCTTGACCCATTTTTGAAAATAAGAACTTCAGCGGGCTTTAATTTATATATGTCTTGAAAGATAGTGTTGGGGCTAGGAATGCAATGAAAATAAAAATAGTTATAAATAGATTGCGGTAGAATTTCTTTTGTTACACCAGGTAGATTGCTTAATGACTTGAGCGAACTGCTAAAATAAAGTTGTCCTGATAGGGTGGCATAATGCATCTGCTCAATGCCCATACGATCAATTGCTAAAATGGTTATATGGTTTCTTGAGTCAAAAAGAGCAATAGAAAAGCTTCCATTTAGCTCGCGCAGGAAATGATAGCCGTGGTTTTTGTACGCTTGAACTAATGCGCTAAGCTGTTGTTCGTTGTTTACTGCATAATATGAACCATTGTCTTTGTTCTTGAGCGTGGGTCTTCCGCATATCATCAATGTAACGTCATTGCTTTTATAATGCGTGACAAGATCATTTGATCGTGTTGACGCTGATGAGTGGATCCACTGATCGCTTTTGGTTTGGCTGGTCTGCTCTTGAGATTGGCTGAAGTGACTGAGTAATTTTGAGTCTAGGTCAGCATCATTGGTGGTCCATCCAGTCGCGATAAATTGTTTCATTTATTAAGTCTTATGTGATTGGGTTAAACGATATAATTACTGAGTCTATTCTAATATATGTTTGTAATTGAGACTGAGTTTCTATCGGGAACCTTGAGTTTTTTAGTGATATTTTATTGAAGTGTGACACGTTATTCGATTGTCTTGAATGATGTTTGTTAGATTACTTGCGAAGAAGATCTAGATAATCAGTGACTTCAAAATAGCTCTGTAATAGCGTTATTTTTGCTGATTATTTGACGGAATTCACGCTATTAATGCCTAAGTCAGAACATAGGACGATGAACGGGATAGCTGATGCATTTATAATGATGAAACAACAGTTTAAGTACAAATGAGGCTTGGTTATGAAAGGTAAATATGGATCAACATTGATAGTATTACTGGCTGCGCTACTTATGTCGCAGACATCGGTTGCTAGAACAATGGTGAGTGGATGTGGAGCATTGGAAAATGCTTATGGTCCATTTGATTATACGAACTATGAGCATTTTACAAATAAATTGCCTGTCGTTGAGCAGCATCATTTCTCGCATGAGGTTGAGGCGCTACTAAGTGGTATGAGTGATAATATTTATGGGGATCTCCAGTATACGTTGCTTGCGTTTCCAAATCACCATAGAGCATTAGTGTCGATATCAAAATTCGAGTTTGAGGTTGAAGGCGCGCGTGAAATGCTTTTAGAAGAAAAGTATGATGTTGATTGTTACTTTCGTCGTGGAATTGCATTTAAACCTACCGATGGAACGGTGCGTTTAATATATGCAACATACCTTCATAAAAAAGGATTTTATGATCAGGCAGAAAAGCAATATAATGAAGCGCTTATTTTGATACCAGATTCTGCCGAAGTTCATTATAATCTGGGTCTGTTATATGCTGATAGAAATAAATTGGGCTTGGCTGTTAAGCACGGGCACAAAGCATATGAGCTTGGGTACCCGTTAAATGGCTTGAAAAACAAGCTAATTAAAAAAGGTGTTTGGGATAAAACAGTGTCTCAAAACTAACATTATAAATTTCACAAATAAATTGATATTACTATGGTTGAATTAGAGCAGGTATTAGATGTGTTGGCTGAATCCTTGGATGGTGCAGCTCAGATACATCAAATGAATGAAGAGGCACCACTGCTTGGTGCGATTCCTGAGTTAGATTCCATGGCGATAGTCGGTATTATCACCTCAATAGAAGAGCGCTTTGGCATTGTGTTTGATGATGATGAGCTAGATGCTGAAGTTTTTGAAACAGTAGGAACACTGAAAAATCAGATAGTCTCAAAAATGGAAAATTAAGGTTGCATACAACTGATTTCCAACACCTTCCTTCTAGTCAAAATTCCCAAATATTTTTAGCTCATTATGCTCCTTGTGAGCAGAGTGAAGGTGTGGGAAGTCAGCAGGCTGTGATTTTTGTCCCTCCATTTGCAGAAGAAATGAATCGGTCAAAAAGAATGTATGTGCTGTGTGCGCGTTTATTGGCGGATGCAGGGATTCATTCAATTTGTTTTGATTTTGCTGGTACAGGGGATAGTTCTGGAGAATGGGGAGATTATAGTTATCAGGACTGGAAGCAAAACCTGATCGATGTTTATCAATTCGCAAAAAAAATCACTCCCACCATTAATCTGATCACCTTGCGCGATAGCGCGCTGATTTCTTTGGATTTAATTAAGCTTAATGAAATACACATAGACAAGTGTGTCATGTGGGATCCTATTGATAATGGGGAAGCTCTTATACGCCAGTTAGTACGCATGAAAATTGCAAGCGCAATGGCCGACGATCTAAAGAAAATTACCACGCAAGAAGTGTCAGAGAGTATTGAGAAAGAAGGGTACTTAGAAGTGGGTGGATACCACGTGTCTTCTGACTTGATTGATTGTATAAAATCTCAAAAGATCAGTGATAGTTTTGAAGATGCACTTAATTCTGCTGAGCTGCATTGGATGACTACCGGCAAGTCAAATAACAGTGCTAAACAACAATTGCCTATTTCGTTGGCCAAGTTAGATTTAAGTGAAAAGTTGTTGGCTCAGTTAACCTTGCATTCAGTCAACGATGTGAGATTTTGGATGCAGCAGGAAGTCACTATTTCGCCAGTATTATTGCGCGAGACTAAAATGGTGTTTATTACATGAATGAACATTTTGTTGAGCAAGCAGTCTCGTTTGATTTGAATAACCACCATTTATTTGGGATGTTGTCTGTGCCCAAAAAGAAAGCAAAGACGGCGGTCATTATTGTTGTTGGTGGGCCTCAGTATCGTGTTGGAAGTCATCGTCAATTTGCGTTGTTAGCAAGATATTTAGCAGAACAAGGAATTTTGGCATTAAGATTTGATTATACTGGGATGGGATATAGTCAAGGCATTGCGAAAAATTTTTATGAAGTTGATGAGGATATACAGGCCGCAGTAGATTTCATTTCTGGTCACGAATTCAATGTGACTAATATATATGTGTGGGGACTGTGTGATGCAGCTTCTGCTATTTCATTTACAGCCTATACCGATACTCGTATTAAAGGTGCAGTTTTATTGAACCCATGGGTGAGGAATGAAGCGAGTCACTCAAAAGCGATTTTAAATAATTACTACCGTGATCGACTGTTTAGTCTCGATGTTTGGAAGCAATTGCTTCTTTCTCCTCGAAAAATATTAAATGCAATTTTCTCTATTGGAAATATAGTTATCAAGATAATAAAGGCGCGTTTCTCGGCGCCAAAGACTAATGAATACCAAGAGATTTCTATTGCAGATAGAGAAGCGAATATTGCAGAAGCGATGTTTAAGGGTTTGTCTCGTTTTGATGGAAGAATTTGTTTGATTTTAAGTGGTAAAGACTTGGTTGCTGATGAGTTTAATCAAGTATTGAATGAAAATGATTGGCTGAATCAGGCGGATAACAAATCAAAGACAGTGATTCATCGCGTGGATGAGGCTGATCATACGTTTTCTTCGAAGCAATGGAGATCTCAGGTTGAGCGTATCACATTAGACTTTGTTAACGGCTAAACGAAAATCTCTATTGGGTGTGGGTGGCTTAAAAAATTTAACGGACTAGACGTATACCCATATGCGCCAGAATTAAACACAGCAACATAGTCATCAATATCTGCTTTGGGTAAATCCATGTCTTGTGCCAGTACATCTAACGGTGTGCATAAGGGGCCGACTGCGCTAGCTTTCTCTGTATCTAAACCAATTTTGTTGGCGACAGTCACAGGGTAGTTTTTGCGAATGACTTGGCCAAAATTACCGCTGGCCGCTAAATGGTGATGTAATCCGCCGTTGATAATTAAAAAAGTGCTTCCGCGTGATATTTTTTTGTCGATCACCTTGGAAATGTACACGCCGCATTCACCAACAATGAAGCGCCCTAGCTCAGTGATAATAGCTGTGTTGCCAAATCGGTCTGAGTATTTGTCGAGAAGGCGGTGTAGGTTTTCACCAATTGGCTCTAAAGGAAGTGGTTTTTCTCCAGGAAAATAGGGAATGCCAAATCCGCCGCCAATGTTTAGTTTAGAAAACTCAGTATTGGATTGCTCAGCTAAATCTGCAGCTAATGCAAAAGTTTTAGTTTGTGCTTCAATCAGTGCTTCAGGCTTTAAGTTTTGAGAGCCGCTGAATATGTGTAATCCAATAAAATCCAAATTGTAATTAATGATTTTCTTGATGATGTCAGGAGAGATTTCAGCGTCAACGCCAAATTGTTTAGGGCCGCCTGACATTTTCATGCCAGATGTTTTTAATTCGAAATCAGGGTTAATGCGTAAAGCAACTCGAGGTGTGATGCCAAGCTGTTCACCAATCTTTGCTGCGCGATCAAGTTCAGTTTCAGATTCTAAATTGATCGTAATGCCGCTTTGTATTGCCAGTGTCAATTCGTCAATACTTTTCCCTGGCCCTGCAAAGCTTATTTCTTTGGGGTCCATTCCACTAGCAAGAGCAACTTTCAGCTCTAGACCCGAGGCTACATCTAATCCTTCTACTAAGCCTTGTACATAATTTACGACTTCAGGCATAGGGTTGGCTTTCATTGCATAGTGTATATGCATAGACTCAGGTAAAACTTTCCGCAGTGTGTCTATTTTTCGTTTTATCACTGAGCTGTCATAAATGTACGCCGGCACATCTTCATGTTGACCTAATATGTCAGTAAATTTTCGTTTTCCAATCACTAAGCAATTGTCTTCTACATCGTAGAAATTTAACGGTGAGTGATGTTCTAATGATTTTTTAGTCATAGTTTAAGTGCTAAAGATGTTTTCAAATTCAATATACAATTGCTTGCGGTCAAATTTGCCATTGGCGTTACGTGGCAATTCATCACGAATAAATAGCTTTTGTGGAAGCATATAAACAGGTAGCTGTTTTCTGAGAGCAGAAGTAATTTCTTTCACTAAATTATCACTTTCAGAGTTGCTGGTGGCGACAACAACAATCGCTTGACCAAGTTCTGAGTGTGGAATGCCCATCGCCACAGCTTCACTAATATTGTCTAGTAGTAATAGTGTTTCTTCAATTTCAGTTGGGCTGACGCGATAGCCTGATGTTTTAATCATCTCATCCGTTCGACTAACGAAGTATAAATAGCCTTCTTCATCTTTTTTAACCGAGTCTCCGGACCATACTGCAAGCTCAGTCACCGTGCGGCCATCTGTTAATGATGCCGGCAGAGGTTTATAACGTTCAGAGGTTTTTTCTGGATCGTTCCAATAACCTTGTGCGACCAATGGCCCGCGGTGGACTAATTCACCTTCTTCGCCTGGTTTGCATTCTTCGTTGTTAGCATTGATAACAAATATTTCTGCATTTGGTATTGCTTTACCCATTGAGGTGGGGCGTGTATTTACTTGATCGGGTGGTAGATACGTCGAACGAAATGCTTCAGTTAAGCCATACATTAAATAAACATCAGTATTTGGTAGCTTGTCTTGAAGAATGGATAAGGTGCTTTGAGGCATGGCGCCACCAGAATTTGTAATGTAGCGTAAATGTTTTTTAATACTGTCGGGCCAATCAAGTTTAGTGATCTGCATCCAAAGAGGCGGTACGCCGGCTAATCCAGTTGCTTTGGTTCGTTCAAGTGCTTTAATGACGTCCTTAGGCAGTAAGTAATCTAATAAAATTACGGTAGCCCCTGAGACAAAAGCAGTGGTGATTTGGCTGAATCCATAATCAAAGCTAAATGGTAATACGGCAAGAATTCTATCTTGCTCGGTATTGATTTGATATTGCGCAACACTCTCAGCACCAACACGCATATTGTGATGAGTAAGTACTACACCTTTGGGTTTTCCGGTGCTGCCTGATGTGTAAAAAATAGCTGCTAAATCAGATTCTATAATGTCTAGTGCTTGTTCTGGGTTATATGCTTGGCAGAATTCTTGCCAGCTAGAAATTGGTTTGGTGTATTGATCAGTATTAACTGAATCATCAAAATCAACCAACACAATTTTTTTCAGTGCGGGACAATTTCCAATCACATTCTCTATTTGTTTTAAGCGAGCTTTGGAAGTGACGAGAATACTGACATCACAATCACAGAGAATATGTTCTATTTGATTGGCTTTTAATATGGGATTAATTGGCACCATACTGCCGCCGGCTAAGAGTGTGCCAAACATGGTTGAAATTGTTTCTACCTGCTTAGCTAAAAATATGCCAACACGACTACCTTTGGGTAAGTCCATGCTTGAATAGCCACCTGCAAAGGTTGAGGCTAGCGTGCTTAACTCCTGGTAACTTATCTTCTCTTGCTTGTATTCTATCGCGATAGAATCAGGACGTATTGTTGCCTGATTAAAGAGCAGTGAGTGTAATGAAAAGTTCATAGAAAAGATTTTATTTGGAATTAAACTTGGTGGCTAATTTTAACGGGCTTAAGATAAGCTTGTATTGCCGATCAGTGTAAATAATTAGTCATTTGGGTAGATTAAACTTTACTTGTCCTAAAATTGCGATAGACGGTAAAACTCACTGTCAGTAATTAATTAGAATATTGTAAATTATATCTGTTTATCATGATGTGAAGTGTATTGAACTTACTTCAAATAATGAGCAGGATAGAACGTGTAGTATATGGATTGTTAAATTAGCTTGTCAGTTGATTGACATAAATTAAATTCTTTTCCTTTATCTAGAATCTACCTGACCTTGAATAAAATGATTAAAGTCCATCTCATTGCAGCTGCCAGACCAAATTTCATGAAAATTGCGCCTTTGTACCATGCGTTGGAGGCGACAGATTGGTGCGAGCCCAGCTTAATTCATACTGGACAGCATTATGACGCAAATATGTCAGATGCATTTTTTAAAGACTTGAAGATGCCTAAGCCGCACTTCCATCTAGAAGTGGGAAGTGGTTCACACGCGGAACAGACAGGCAAGGTAATGATGGCCTATGAATCTGTGGTGCTAGAGAATCGCCCCGATTGGATAATTGTGGTTGGGGATGTTAATCCAACCATTGCCTGTGCGCTGGTTGGTGCAAAACTATGGATTCCCGTCGCACATTTAGAAGCGGGTTTGCGTAGTGGTGATATGCGTATGCCGGAAGAAGTGAATCGTGTACTTACAGATAGAATTGTTGATTTGTTGTGGACGCCTTCAATTGATGGAAACGAAAATCTTAAACATGAAGGTGTCGAAGATCATAAAGTCGATTTAGTGGGTAATATCATGATCGATTCATTTGAGATGATGCGCACTGAAATTGAGCGTGACAATACAGCTGAGCAGCATGGGTTGAAGGCTAAGGAATTTGCTGTCGTGACAATGCATCGGCCTTCAAATGTTGATGATCGGCAAACGCTTTTCAATATTGTCAGTCAGCTGATGGCTGTCTCAAAAGATTGTCAGTTAGTATTCCCGGTGCATCCTCGCACACGTCAGAAATTAATAGAATTCAACTTGCTGGCTGAGCTGGAAAAAGCTGAGAACATTTTGGTCATAGAGCCTCAGGGTTATATTCAATTCATGAATTTGGTGACGCAATCAAAATTGGTGATTACTGATTCTGGTGGGATTCAAGAAGAAACGACTTACTTGGGTATTCCTTGTCTCACACTTAGAGAGAATACTGAAAGGCCTATCACTATTACTCATGGGACAAATCAGCTAATACAGCCAGATGTATTGGAATCATCGGTGAGTGATGTGTTAGCGGGTCATTGGAAACAAGGTCAGTGTCCAGAGCTATGGGATGGTGCCACAGCGCAACGTGTCGTCGAAAGCTTACGCAAGCGAATCGAATAATATCTATTGGAAGTAAAGTTTTGACGGGTTCAAGGAGATTGGTAGGCGCGGGTAGGAATTGAACCTCCGGCATCTGCCAAGTAATAGCAGTGCTCTGCCACTGAGCTACGCGCCTAAGTCATTAGTTAACGTTGTATCTCCAACGCGGATTACTATAGCTAATTCAAATGAGTATTAATGTGTGTGAGTTCAAATCTTAGTAAAGTGCAGATCTGGACCGTTATTATCCCCATTTGGTGAAAAGTGTATCCACGGAGATTTATCCGAGAATGCAATTTGCCAATCATTTTTTTCTAACGCAATTAACCAACCGATTTGTTTTGCTCCAGCTGTCTCGTGTGAGCGGATAGAGGCAGAATTGTAAGCAGAAATTCTACTGAGTGAATTTGTGATGTTGCGTTCCTTCATCCAGCTGTCGGCAGTATCCCACAATGCTGCAAAAAGCATTGAAAAGCGTTTTTTTGGTGTGATGTAAACATCGTAATCCCAGACGGCATTGGCAGGAAAATGATAGGTGGCTCTGAGTTGGTCTTCAATATACTTGGATTTGATTAACCATAGGCATCCTTGAAAAGAATCTTTTTGTTTGGCGATGAGGCATGTAGAGCCTTGTTCAAAACGGGTATCTATGACTGCTTGGGGGCGTTGTAATTCATCAAGTATTTTTTCAGGCTTTATCAGCCATGTGAATTCATAGCGATTTAATTTTGATTCTGGAATTCTTGGGTCCAAAGCTATTGGTTGTGAGTAAAATTTGACATGATGCATGTAAATTCCAAACAACTTGTCTAACAGTTTGCCGATTAAATAGCTAACCGTTGTGACAAAGCCAAACTGTTTTATTAGAGATTTTAGACGCTTCATTTATTTGTATTGAGAATATATCTGAGTGGTTTGGGCATTCGCTTGCATGCTAGTATTGTCTTGAATCTGTGACGATTTGAAATAGATTAATAAGATTGAGTGTATAAAGTAGACTGATTTATATACACTAGGTCTATTATTCCGACTAATGGCAAATCATATTTTTAAAGGCTGGTAACAAGGCTGACATGGCTTAAGCATCGTTAGCTACTTTAGCATGATCTGGCCGCTGAATAACCGGCATGAATTCAAATTTGAATGAAGCAAGCTGGATTAATATTTGTATATCAGAAAATACACCATAATTGATTGAGCATGAAAAAAAGTCTTAAAGACCTTCGAGTTGAGATCGACAATATCGATGAGCAGTTGTTGGCGTTAATCACGGCGCGAGCAAATTGTGCTTTGGAGGTGGGTGCGTGTAAAAAAGAAAATGGCGAAGATGACTGTCAATTCTATCGGCCTGAGAGAGAAGCAAATATCTTGCGGAAAGTGGCTGAAAGAAATTCAGGCCCACTTGCGGACGAAGAAATGGCACGACTATTTCGTCAAATCATGTCAGCCTGCCTAGCCGTCGAGCGACAGTTAAATATTGCATTTTTAGGCCCAGCAGCCACCTTTACAGAAGAGGCGGCGTTAAAGCACTTTGGTCATTCGGTGCGAACCACTGCAATAAATTCCATCAGCGAAGTGTTTAGAGAAGTGGAATCAGGCGCGGCGAATTATGGGGTTGTGCCTATTGAAAATTCTACTGAAGGTGTGATTACTCATACTTTAGATAATTTCACTCGCTCTTCACTTAAGATTGTGGGTGAGGTGGAATTGCGCATTCATCATTTCTTGTTATCTCAAGAAACTGATTTAAACAAAATTACACAAATTAATTCCCATCAACAGTCATTAGCGCAGTGTCGTAAATGGTTGGATGCTAATGCTGGGGCGATACCAAGAGAAGCCGTGGGTAGCAATGCGCAAGCAGCATTGATTGCGCAACAGCAAACCAACGTGGCTGCGATCGCCAGTCGCTCTGCGGCAGAAAAATATAACTTAAATGTGTTGGCTAGTAATATTGAAGATATGCCAGACAACACCACGCGCTTTTTAATTATTGGTTCAAATACAGTGGCAGCCTCGGGTGTTGATAAGACAAGCCTATTGGTTAGCGCGCCCAATAAACCAGGTGCGTTATACAGTTTGCTTCAACCTTTCGCCAAGCATGATGTGAGTATGACGCGTATTGAATCTCGTCCTTCGCATAGTGCAAATTGGGAGTATGTTTTCTTTTTAGATCTTGAGGGTCATGTTGAAGATAAGCCGCTTAAACTCGCCTTGCAGGAATTGAGTGAAGTGTCAGATATGATCAATATCCTTGGTTCTTACCCTAAAGCTGTTTTATAAAGTTAATCCAATGGTGAAAACAATTTGTATCATTGGTGTCGGCCTCATTGGGGGATCATTAGCGAGCGGGCTGCGCAAGCAAAACTGGTGTGAATCTGTCGTTGGCATCGATCAACAGCAGCATGCAATTGACGAAGCTATGCGTCTCGGTGTTATAGATGATGGTTACACAAGTGTTAGTGACTGTCCTGTTGTTCCGGATCTTGTTGTCATTGCCGTGCCTGTATTAAATATCGCAGCTATATTCGAGCAATTAACGCCGTGGCTAGATAAGTGTATGGCGATCACTGATGTGAGTAGTACTAAGCAGAGTGTCATCGATGATTTTAATCGAGTATTTCCAGATTTGTTATCGCATTGTTTTGTTCCAGGACACCCGATTGCGGGAAGAGAGCAAAGTGGCGTCGGTGCTGCTATTGACGATTTATTTAATCATAGAAAGGTTATTTTGACTCCTGTAGAACAGACTGCTAAAAATAGTTTAAGTCTCGTTACAGACATGTGGCAGCAAGTTGGCGCCAATGTTGAACAGCTGGAAGCAAAGGTTCACGATCAAATTTTGGCGGCAACGAGTCACTTGCCTCATGCGTTAGCTTTTTCTTTAGTTCATTGCTTGTCTACGCAGTCACACACAGAAGAGATATTCCGGTATGCGGCAGGAGGTTTTGCAGATTTCACGAGGATAGCTTCAAGTGATCCTACAGTGTGGAGAGATATCTGTTTGTCGAATCGTGAAGAATTGCTAGAGGCTTTGTCTCATTTTGATAAAAGTTTGCAACAGTTACGTGATGGTTTGCAGGCAAGTGATGGCAATGCGTTGGAAAAAATATTTATAGATGCTAAGAATGCGCGAGATAAATATTCAAGTTGTTAGTATCAAGACATTAATTTAAATTTTTAAGTACCTATTATTTTGAAATATATTGTAGAACCTCGCAAAAATGCTCAGGGTGAAATCACCGTCCCTGGAGATAAGTCCATCTCGCATCGATCAATTATGTTGGCCTCAATCGCTGAAGGCACCTCGCGCGTGCGTGGTTTCTTGGAGGGTGAAGATTGTTTGTCGACGATGAATGC
>JBGCFN010000023.1:0-6148 GCA_045106935.1 Gammaproteobacteria bacterium
TTTCGTTCCGGCCAAACGCAAGTGACAGTTTGATTATCTCGCACAACTTCACGAGGTTCCCCGCTTAATGATGTCAGTCTTTCTTTCACTTCCCCATCAACCACTCCATGGACAATTCGCATAGAATCCAGCTGACCATTGTGCATAAACACAAACGTGCCTTGATAATTAATCTGATCAGCATGATTGAGCATTTTAGTAATCAACTGATGTCCATCAGTTGGCTCAAGATCAATCTTTATTGGTGAAACAGGCGGTGATTGTGCTTGCAGACTTGCAGCGAATAACGCGATTCCGAGGGCGAAAATAATTCTCATTGAATTACTCTTTAACATCCTTCAATTCAATGATTTCTACATAAGGCGATATAATACGCTGACTACCATAACCCGCATGCCCTTGGATATATGGACTCAACTCTTGGTAATAAACTTTTTCTTCTACTTGTGGATTCGTTTGAATGGCTTCTAATTGCTGAGCAGTTGCCGGGGCAAACTCAACCTGCTGAGACTCTTGAAGTGTCATTGCTGCGACGGGTTTCATTTCATCTGCCGCTTCTTGTTGACTGATAGCAAGCTCAGGACCTTCAACCGCAGTGGGCTGATTAAAGTTTTGATAAGTGACAATTGAAAATGCAGCGACCGAGGCAGCAACTGCTAGACCTGCAACTTGTTTGACATAACTGCCTACACGCTTAATACCGGCTTGTGCAGTCGACTCTTGTTCTTGCTCATAACCTTCTTCACTAATCGCCTGCATGACTTGTTGAGAAAAGTCATTGTCAATTTTTGCAGGATAATGTTTATTCAAAACTGCGCTCACAGCGTTATAACGAATCCAAGCTTTTTCACCTTCGGGCTTGGCAAGTACACTAGTATTTAATCGACGCCGTTCAAACTCTGATAAGTCTTCATCAAGACTCGCGCTGATTAATTCTAAATCTTTTTCAGATAACTCTGTTTCTATACTCATATTAGTGACTCTATTAAATAATTAATCCATTAATGGCTGAACAACTTTATCGATCGCCTCTCGCGCTCTAAATATGCGCGATCGGACTGTTCCGATCGGACATTCCATTGCCACGGCTATTTCTTCGTAGCTCATTCCTTCTAACTCACGCAGCGTGATCGCCATCTTCAAATCATCGGGCAACTGATGAATCGCATCAAACACCCTCGTTTCTAACTCTTGCGACTGCAATCCTCGATCAGGTGTCTCGTGATCTCGCAATACGACCGCATCGTCAAAATACTCTGCATCATCCACATCCACTTGACGATCTGACTGTCTACGTGATGCCGAAAGCAAGTAATTCTTAGCAGAGTTGACCGCTATCCTATACAACCAGGTATAAAATGCTGCATCTCCGCGAAAATTCTTCAATCCACGATAAGCTTTGATGAAGGCTTCCTGCGCAACATCTTGGGCTTCCTCTGAGCGAACGTATCGACTCACCAGGTTGACCACTTTGAACTGGTATTTCTTTACTAACAAATCAAACGCGCGTGTGTCGCCCTCTTTTGCTCGTGCCACCAATTCTTTATCGTTATTATTATTCTCGCCCATCTTGGGCTTATCTCCTTGGGCGAATAGGTATCCGCTGGTGGTATGACTATATTTAGTCGGTGAAGTTCGCTCATCTTCGGGTAGAGTGAGCAATTACGGCGATATACTAACGATAGAAGTTAACGGCGTCACATATTTTATGACAGAATTAGAAAATATGAGCTCGAAATCAACAAATTCTAGGCCAAAATCTCACGATTACGACGTCCTGATCCTCGGCAGTGGTGCCGCAGGGCTCAGTACCGCCTTACACATAGATCAAAGTTTACGCATTGCGGTGCTTTCCAAGGCAGAATTAAGCAGTGGTAACACTTCCTATGCTCAAGGTGGAATTTCTGCAGTCTTGGACGACGATGACTCTTTTGAACAACATATTGCCGATACAATCTCGGCAGGTGCCGGTCTATGTGACCCTGACGTGGTGGCAAAAACAGTCTCTGAAGGTAGCGAGGTGATTGACTGGCTTTTATCCATTGGTGTGGATTTCACTCGAGACAACAACCCACAGAATACCCAACAGTTACACCTCACGCGTGAAGGGGGCCATACGCGCCGACGTGTCGCCCATGTGGATGACGCCACGGGCAATGCCGTGCAAAACCAACTCATTGATGAAGTGCGCCAACGAGATCATATCGACTTGCACGCCAACTGTATCGCGGTGGATTTAATCACCACTCACAAACTTGGCATGAGCTCAGAACCTAATCGCTGTGTGGGTGCCTATATCCTGAATATTGAAACCGGTGAAGTTGAAGTATTTCGCGCAAAAAATGTGGTGCTAGCCACCGGTGGCGCGAGCAAAGTGTACTTATATACGAGTAACCCAGATGGCGCTTGTGGCGATGGCTTAGCTATGGCCTGGCGAGCAGGTTGTCGTGCAGCCAATATGGAATTCATGCAATTCCACCCTACTTGCCTCTATCACCCTAAAGCTAAATCATACTTATTAAGCGAAGCGATACGCGGTGAAGGCGGCAAGATAATTTTAGAGGATGGGACTGAATTTCTGCATAACTTTGACCCGCGTGGCGTCTTAGCGCCAAGAGATATTGTTGCTCGCGCCATTGACTATATGATGAAAAAACATGGCCTTGATAGTGTATTTCTAGACATCAGCCATAAATCGGCCGATTTTATTCAAGATCACTTCCCAAACATACATGCACGCTGCCTCTCGCTGGGTTACGACATGACAAAGCAACCGATCCCTGTGGTACCGGCAGCGCATTATACTTGTGGCGGCATTGTGACTGACGAACATGGCCAAACAGATATTGACCAACTCTACGCCATTGGTGAAGTCGCTTTTACCGGCTTGCACGGCGCGAACCGTATGGCAAGCAACTCATTACTAGAATGCTTAGCTTATGGGCGCTTTGCTGGTCTGCATATCAATCAGTCGACAAATACTGATGCAAATCATGTCGACATCCCGGCCTGGGATGCGAGCCGTGTCTCAGACTCTGATGAAGAAATTGTCGTGGCTCACAACTGGGACGAACTGCGCCGATTCATGTGGGATTACGTGGGTATTGTACGAAGCACCAAGCGCATGCAGCGCGCTAAGCGTCGTGTTGATTTGTTATTAAATGAAATTGACGAGTACTACAGCAATTTCAAAGTCACGAGTGATTTAATTGAACTACGTAATATCGCCGTGGTAGCAGATCTAATCATCCGTAGTGCATTAGAACGCAAAGAAAGCCGTGGTTTGCATTACACACTGGATTATCCTGAAACAGACTCAAGCCTGGATAACATCAATACCATTCTCACTCCAGATTTAAACGAGCCCGTTGCAGGCTGGGATACAGAACCAAAATTAAGAAGGAAAAATTAATTATTAGCAACAAATAATTTAGCGCGATAGTGCTTTAGTTCATCAATAGAATCACGAATATCGGCCAAAGCAAGATGCTCGGATTCTTTATCAAATTCAAAACCTTTGCCCGAATACCAGCGCTTAACCAACTCTTTTAATGTACTGACATCCAAATTTCGGTAATGAAAGAATTCTTCTAACAATGGCATTTGGCGTGCCATAAAACGGCGATCCTGACAAATACTATTCCCACACATGGGTGACTTCCCCGCCGGCACATATTTCTCTAAAAAAGCAATCGTCTCTGCTTCTGCTTGCGCCAAGGTATATTGACTATCTAACACACGCTTAATTAAGCCAGATTTACCGTGTTGATTTTGATTCCACTCATCCATCTGATCCAAACGACTTTGAGGCTGGTGAATCGCGATCATTGGGCCTTCAGCTAATATATTTAGCTCTTTATCCGTCACAATGGTGGCAATTTCAGTGATTTCATCATTGACCGTGTCCAAGCCTGTCATTTCTAAATCAATCCAAATCAGATTATTATTGTTTATCAAATCACTCATATATAAGGTCCACTAAGTTTTTACACGTTGTATAATCAGCGCTGGACAGAGTGTACACCAACTGCCTTCATATTATTAAAATTCAACCGATAACATTAAAGAGAAACCAGACTTCCATGAAATTTTTGCCTGCCCTTTTATTGTCAGCTTTAACATTCACCACGTTCACTTCACACGCAGATAATGGCGAGGCATTACATCAAGCAGAATGCATTGAATGCCACAGCCGCATGACGGGCGGTGACGGCCACGTCATCTACACACGTGATGAACGCATTGCCAAAAATGCCGCTGAATTAAACGCTCGCGTCACACATTGTGCAAATGGAGCAAACACCGGTTGGAATAGCACCCAAATCAATGCCGTCACTGATTACTTAAACGAACAACATTACCACTACTAAGCACACCCGTTTTATGTACCTCGCCCACGTCATCGCACGACAAGGAAAAACTTTCATTGTCGAAGATGAACACGGCGAACAACATGCTTGTCACGCAAGAAGCAAATCCATCGATGCCGTCTGTGGTGACGACGTTGAATGCGAATCAAAAGATCAATCAAACGATGTGATCGAGAAAATATGCGCACGTAGAAATCAAATCACGCGCATAGACAATTTCAAACGAGAAAAAACCATCGCCGCCAATATTGATCACATGATAATCGTGGTCGCCGCTGCTCCTGCATTTTCAACATCACTGATTGATAAATATCTAGCCTGCGCACTACTCAATCACTGCAGAGCAACCTTAGTCATTAATAAAGCAGAAATGCTCAACGACAATAACGTTGATATCTCTAAGCTGGAAAACACTTATAAAGATTTAGCCGATAACTTCATTATCACTAGCGCCAAACTAGGCTACGGCATTCAAACATTAAGATTGGCACTGTCAAACGAGACCAGTATTTTAGTTGGTCAATCAGGCGTAGGTAAATCATCATTAATTAACCACCTACTCAGCAACAATAATATAAGAGTTGGCGAACTCTCCGAAAACATTCAACAAGGCAAACACACCACCACCAACGCATTCACGCATAGCATTAATAACAATGGCAGACTAATAGATTCACCCGGTGTACGCACCTTCATGCCGATCTTTCAAGATATCAATCAAGTCATGCTAGGTTACCGCGAATTTCTGCCCCACCTAGGTAACTGTAAGTTCTCAGATTGCCAACACATCAACGAACCTCAATGCGCAATAAAAACTGCTGTAGAAAAAAACATTATCCAAACAGCACGGCACCAAAGTTATTTAGAAAACATTAAAGAAATTAAAAATACTTAGCTCAGTCATAGCGCCAGCTTTAAAAGCAACCTAAGCGAATGTCAGCTTCCGGCTCAATAGCGGTCATTCGAGCTCAACATCTTTAATTTGGGATTCACCTTTTAAAGTAGAAAGTATTAACTGCAAATATCCATCATCCCGAGTCATTTTCTCTTTGCCGCATAATCCTTCCATAAATGTTCTTTGTTTTTCTATTTGGAGGCACCAAAGGTCCTCACTTTTTTGTTCTGCACTTGCACCGATCAGGTACTTACGACCTTCCCATTCAGCATATGAATACCAGCCCCAATCTTCGGTAGTAGGTTCATTCATTTGAACTAGCCCAGACGTCTTTTCCTTTATCCATTTCAAAACAGACTGTCCATAGATAGGATTTATGGGGTTTTCGTCTTCTTGAGAAGAGTCAAACATTGATGTTGAAAATCTAATTACGTATGCGGTTGTCATAGTCACCTATCGGCTCAATAGCGGTCATTCGTATTCACTGTCACCAATCGACCGATATATTCTTCAATTTTTCCTCACCAAGATATTGCGCCGTCTTTAAATGCTCAGCGCACTCATACAACAATATTTCTAATTGCTCTATTGTGTCGGCTTTTCCTAAGGGTGCGCTATTACAAATGACGCCGGCGCCTGAGGTATTTTTCTTTTTCGTCCTATATACACTAGTGACAGGGATTCCTTCCCCTAGAAAAGATTGTGCCAGAGTTACATATCTCTCAGTTTGTTGTTGGTCGTCATATGAAATAATGCTTACCCTTAAAACAGAGCTTTGTGCGGTAAGCTGTAAAACGGACTTATGTGACTCGCCTATAAAATCAAATGAATATACTTTTTTCTTTGCTAGGTCATTTTCAAGAGAACCATCGTGATTATTTTT
>JBGCFN010000024.1:0-74003 GCA_045106935.1 Gammaproteobacteria bacterium
GTTTAGAATTCGGCCTGAAACAGATAGTACCGGTGGCGGCATAGTCCATCATGCAAAATTGGGCACCATTGCAAATGCCGCACCGGTATTTGTCGGGCAACCACAAGCTGTAGGCAGATTTGGTGGCGCATGGCCCAGCACAGAGGGGGAAACCTATTTTGATTTTCAGTCCGAGCAAGTTGGTCGAGACGCCTCTGTCTTAGTGGCGGCGAATGACGGTATGTTCCATGTATTCAATGCTGCCAATGGTGTTGAAAGATTTGCTTATGTGCCAAGCTTTGTATTTGAAAATTTATCAGAATTGACTGACCCAAATTATAAGCATCAATTCTTTGTAGATTCGACACCTAGCGTTGAAGATGCCTACATTAGAGCAGATGGTGCATCAGGCCCAAGTTGGAACACCATTGTTGTGGGTGGTTTAGGCGCCGGTGGGCGAGGATACTATGCACTCAATATTAATGATGTTGGTCCAGAAGAAGACCCAGTCAATCAAGTTTTGTGGGAGTTTGGCCCAGACGATGATGCAGATTTAGGCTTCTCGTTTGGGCGCCCACTGATTGCAATGAGTAATGCTCCTGATGGGGTAAACAAAAGATGGGTTGCGGTATTTGGCAATGGATATAACAGCACGAGTGTAGACGGCGATGCTGTTATATATATGTTATTCATCGATGAAGGCATTGATGGTATTTGGGGCGCAAGTGATTTTGTTAAAATTAATACAGGCATAGGCGGTGACGGAACACCAAATGGCATTGCAGATGTTAGAGGCATTGATATCAACGGTGATGGCACAATCGACAGACTTTATGCAGGAGATTTGCGTGGAAATCTACATGTTGTGAACGTATTAAGTACGGATCCTGGAGATTGGAATATTCCGAGTAACCATTTTATTTTATTCAATGCGACTGCACCAAATGGAGAGTCACAACCAATCACAACTCGGCCAATTGTGGTGAATAATGAAAGCGATGATGGCGTCATAGTTATTGTGACAACAGGAAGTTATTTTACTGAGAGTGATGCTATCGATGAAGGCATTCAATCTATCTATGGTGTGTTTGATGAAACAGCCTTAGTTGCACCTCCAGGAAGTAATATAGGTTCACAAGTGAATGTCAGCAACATGACAGAACAAACACTCACGAATAGTGTGTTTGTCGATACAAATGCAGGAATAAATACTGAAGTTAGAACAATCACAGATAATGCTATTAATCCAGGTAGACAAGGATGGTTTATAGACTTTAATGTGCGTGATGAGCAAGGTGATATTGAATTTCCCGGAGAAAAAGCGGTGCGAGCATTACAGTTACGCAACGATGTGTTGTTTGTAAATACAATTATTCCCCAACCGTTAAGTTGTGATCCTGCGCCCGGTGGATTTTCATTAGCTATAGACCCACAAACGGGAACTGCTGGCCAAGAAGTTATTTTCGATATAAATGCAGATAATGTATTTGATTCAAATGATAAAATAAATGTGTCTGGTCAATCAAAAATAATTGTCGGCACACGATTTAAATCAACCCCTTCAGACTCAACCTTCTTTGGTGATTACCGAATCACACAACTGGCTGATACAGATATTGATGCAGTGCGAACTAATACCGCGGAAACAGAGTTAGTGGGAAGACAGGCGTGGAGAGAGGTGGAATTCTAATGAAGGGATTTTTTGCTTTAATACTAATAGGGATATCATTGCAATCTCATGCAGTAAGTGTGTGTGATGTGAATGAGATTAACTTTCCAAGTATAGATTGCAGTTTTAACCCACCATTCGAAGTCGAAAATCTAAAATTTGGCAATGTAGATGAAGTAATAAATTCTTCATCATTAAGAATGGGCAATGCTCGATTTGAATTAACAGAGAACGCACAGCTATTTGATGTAGATCCTAATTTTGGGTTAACAAACTGTCTTGCCGATAATAATGATTTACTGTCTTCAGATGAAGGCGAAGCAGCTGCATTTATGGTCAGCGAACAAAACACACGTGTTATCACGCATATTTGGTTTCTTAACTGCAGATTGGACATCGCGAAGTAACAATGAAAGCACATCATAGTGGTTTTACCTTAGTAGAGGTGCTTATTGTTGTTGCAATAGTTTCAATACTTGCATCAATTGCTTACCCCGCTTATCAAAATCATGTATCAAAAACTCGCTATGCAGATGGAAAAGTCAAGTTACTTGAAATAATGAATCAACAACGAAAACATTTCACAAATAATAATACTTTCACAACAAGTTTGGTGTCAGTACTAAAATATCCAGATGCAGGAAGTGGTGCAGTGTCTTCAGATGGAGATTTTTACTTAATTACTGCGGGAACATGCGCAGCTCCGTTTGATGATATTGCTGAGTGTGTTCTATTAACAGCGAGCGCAAATTTTTCAGGAAGCCTAGGTGATCTTACTTATGATTCTAGAAATGCGACTACTGGACCACCTGGTGCATGGTGAAAATTTCTAACTAGTTGTCCTAAGTTCTTTTGGGACAGCAAATGTAATATTTTCTTCAACACCTGCTATTTCACTGACAACTGCATTTGTGGAAGCAGTGAGTCTATCAACAACTTGTTTAACTAATATTTCAGGTGCTGATGCCCCAGCGGTAACGCCAATGCTGGATTTATTTGCTAGCCATGAACTAGATATTTGATCCGCATCGTCGATGAGATACGATTCGATGCCGTTCTTCTCAGCAATTTCGCGAAGCCGATTTGAGTTTGAGCTAGTGACAGAACCAATCACAAGTAATAAGTCACAATCGTGGACTAAATTTTTAACTGCATCTTGCCTGTTTTGTGTGGCATAGCAAATGTCATCTCGTTTAGGTGACTGAATGTTAGGAAAGCGAGTTTGTAATTTCTCAATAATTTCCTTCGTATCATCCACTGATAAGGTTGTTTGAGTGACGTAAGAAATGTCATCAGGTTTATCTACAATGACTTTGTCTACATCTTCAGGAGATTCGACCAGAAAAATCTTACCTCCATGTTCGCCAGTGAACTGTCCCATGGTGCCTTCAACCTCAGGGTGACCTTTATGTCCAATCAAAATAGTGTCGCGACCGTGTTTGCAATTGCGTACAACTTCAATATGAACTTTAGTCACGAGTGGGCAAGTGGCATCAAATACTGTTAACTTGCGTCTATCTGCTTCACTTCTTACAGCCTTTGACACACCATGTGCGCTGAAGATAACGGTGGATTGGTCTGGCACCTCATCTAGTTCATCGACAAATACTGCGCCTTTTTCTCGCAATGATTCGACCACAAAACGATTATGAACAACTTCATGCCTTACATAAATGGGTGCACCAAATTGTTCTAAAGTTCGCTCGACAATTTCTATGGCTCTATCAACACCCGCGCAAAAACCTCTTGGGTTGGCAAGTTTAATTTGTATGGGAATCATCTGCTGGTTGTTTGAAAATATGGATGACTAATAGGCTGGCACCCAGAGTAATTAAAATATCAGCGATATTAAATGTCGGCCAATGACAACTTCCACGCGAAGAATGGTAAAAGAAATAAATACATTCATCAGCTCTGTAGTAGAAATCAATAAAATCAGTGACTTTGCCATAGATGACACGGTCAATTAAATTACCCAGTGCGCCACTTAGGACAAAGCTGAGACTAACGCCGAGTAATAATTCAGAAGGATGCAGTTTGCGCAGCCAATTAAAAATATAAATACAGACAGCGCAAGCAAGTACAACGAAAAACCAACGCTGCCAGCCGCCTGCTTCACTTAAAAAACTGAATGCTGCACCTTCATTATAAACAAGCATCCAATTAAACATGGGTACTGCAGAGATGGGTTGTGCAAACTCTAAAGCCGATTCTGCAAAACGCTTGGTGATTTGATCAACAAGTGTTAACACGATGACTAATATAGACCACTTACGCATATTTTCTTACTTCTCCACTACCATCAATATTCTCTATGCAGCGCAAACATAATTCTGGATGGTCTATATGACTACCCACATCTTCACGTAAATGCCAGCAACGGACACATTTATTATTGTTAGACTTTTGAATGCCAATTTTAACTTTATCGCCATTAGTTAATGTTAGTGCTTCAATGTTAGAAGAACTATCCTTGAGAGGTTTAAGCGCTGCCGATGAAGTGATGAGGACAAAGCGAAGCTCGTCTTCAAGTAAAGTTAATGCCTTCTGTGAATCACCCTCACAATAAATTGTCACATCAGCGTCTAAACCAGAGCCAATAGTCCCTTTTTCCCTATGCTCTTCTAATGATTTTAATGTTAATTGGCGAACATCAAATATTAAATCCCAAGTATTAGCATTTAGGTCTTCATCATTTTTTAGCTGTGCTAAATCTTGATACCAAGTCTTGGTGAAGATGGTTGTTTCTTCATTTCCTGGAATATGCGAAAACGCTTCTTCCGAAGTGAAATTTAATATCGGGGCTAATAAGCGAAGTAAAGACTGGGCAATATGGTAAGTGGCGGTTTGCGCTGATTTGCGCGCAAGGCTATCAGCCTGTGTCGTATATACACGGTCTTTGATGATATCCAAATATAAACTGCCCAAATCTAAGCTGCAGAAATTATGCAGCGTTTGGTATAGCTGGTGAAATTCATATCTTTCATAATGTTCAATCGCAGTTTTCTGAAGAGTAGCGGTTCTATCTACAGCCCATCTATCAAGTGCAATCATTTCATTTGCCGCGACCAAATCTTTACTCGGATCAAACCCATTTAAATTAGATAGTAGATAGCGGACCGTATTGCGCATTCTTCTGTAGGAATCTGCAGTGCGTTTAAGAATCTCATCAGATACATTCATTTCAGAACTAATGTCGCTAGAGGCTACCCATAAACGCAAAATATCAGCACCTAGTGATTTGAATATTTTTTGTGGTGCGACAACATTGCCTAATGACTTAGACATTTTCCGTCCACTGGCATCTACGGTAAAACCATGGGTGAGCACAGTTTTATACGGCGCACAGTTGTTGATAGCGACGCTTGTTTTTAATGACGATTGAAACCAACCCCGATGTTGGTCAGAACCTTCTAAATACAGATCGGCTGGAAAATTAAGCTGTTCTTGACGTTGAACGACAGACTCGTGTGTCACGCCAGAATCAAACCATACATCTAAAGTATCAGAGACTTTAGTGTAATGTTCAGCATCATCACCAAGTAAATCAGCGGGGTCTAAATCAAACCAGGCTTGTATGCCTTCTTTCTCAATGAGCAGTGCTACCTTTTCCATTAAGGAAACAGTGTCGGGATGTAGCTCTTGTGTTTGTTCATGCACAAATAAGGTGATGGGTACTCCCCAAGTACGTTGTCTTGAGACGCACCAATCAGGGCTATTACCTAACATGCTGACAATCCTGGCTCTACCCCAGTCAGGAAGCCACTCAACATTGTCAACTTCTTCTAATGACCGATTCAGCAAATTGTTTTTATTCATGCTGATGAACCATTGAGGTGTCGCCCTGAAAATTAAAGGCGTCTTAGTTCGCCAACAATGTGGAAAGCTGTGAGTGATTTTGTGTTGATGCACGAGTTTGGAATTTTCCTCGAGTATTTCAATCACAGGCTGATCTACTTTGTGTACATGCTGGCCAGCGAATAGCTCGACATCTTCACGGTAAACACCATTGTCATTCACTATATTGATAGTACCAAGCTGGTATTTTTTACCGACGACAAAGTCATCAACACCATGGTCGGGAGCTGTATGCACTGCGCCGGTGCCGGCTTCTGTGGTTACATGCTCGCCAAGAATGATAGGCACCTGTTTGTCATAAAAAGGATGCTGTAGCAGAGTATGTTCAAGCTCATGGCCCGTACAGGTACCAATCACTTTATGACTTTCAATATCGTAACGCTGCAAACAAGAGTCAATTAAATCAGAGGCTAATAACAAGTATTCACTTTTACCTTCTTGAGATACTTCTAGTAATGAATATTCAAATTCAGGATGTAGGCTAACGGCTTGGTTCGCGGGTAGTGTCCATGGTGTGGTTGTCCAAATCACCACATGAGCTGTGATATCTTCTGCAGCACCGGCGAATATGTTTTTAAAGTTTTGTTGATCAACAGGTGTGAACTTTACATCGATGGCATAAGAGGTTTTGTCCTTATATTCAACTTCTGCTTCTGCTAATGCTGAACCACTGGCAACGCTCCAGTAAACAGGCTTGAAACCTTTCTCTAAATGTCCATTGGCAATTACTTTAGCTAACGCGCGCACGATGTCCGCTTCCACTTGGAAGTTCATTGTCAAATAAGGATTTTCCCAATCTGCAAAAACGCCTAAGCGTATAAAGTCATCTCGTTGTCGATCAACTTGTTTTTGCGCATATTCACGACATGCTTGGCGAAAATCTTTTTCAGAAATTTTATGTCCAGGCTTTCCTTTTTTCTTTTCAACCATGACTTCAATGGGCAAGCCATGACAATCCCAGCCAGGGATGAAGGGGACATCAAAACCACTAAAAGATTTACTTTTAACAATGATGTCTTTGAGGATTTTATTGACAGCATGGCCAATATGAATGTCACCATTGGCATAGGGAGGACCATCATGAAGAATGAATTTCTTTTCACGATTGCTGCATGCTTCGCGTATATGCTGATAGATGTTTAACTCCTGCCAACGCTTCAACATTTCTGGTTCGCGTTGTGCCAGGTTACCTTTCATTGGGAAACTGGTATTCGGCAAGTTTAGTGTGTGTTTGTAATCCTGACTCACTGAGTGTTACGTCCTTTGACTAAAATAGTGTTCTGCTTTTGTAACATCATGACTAATTTGATGTTTTAATGCTTCAAATGATGGAAATTTTATTTCATCTCTTAATTTACTATGAAATTCAACGTCCAGTCTCTTGCCGTATAGATCTTGTTGGCAGTTAAACAAATGTACTTCTAATTGTTGGCGTTGGCCATTCACGGTTGGCCTGCTGCCAATATTTGCAACGCCTTGCCAGAGATCATTCTTGTGGAATGCACTAACCGTGAATACTCCCTTAATCGGAGAGACTTTTCTTTTAATCAATATATTAGCTGTTGGGAAGCCAATAGTGCGACCTTTTTTATCCCCATGAAAAACACGTCCAGACATGCGAAATGGGCGGCCCAATAAAGAGGCTGCTTGTTCAAAGTTACCTTCAGCCAAATTTTCTCTAACTAGCGTACTGCTGACACGATCATGCTTATGCAAGACTGTGCTTTGGTCTTCCACTTCAAAGCCTAGGGTTTTACCCATCTTTCTCAGTAATTCAATGTCGCCACAACGTTGATGACCAAATTTAAAATCATCACCAACAATGAGGGTCTTTATCTGTAGCGAATCGTGCAAGATCTTCTGCACAAAGTCCACTGCTGACATATTGGACAATGCATGATTGAAATGTAGGCATGCAAAGTAGTCAAAACCAAACTCACGAGCTAATTCAATTTTTTTGCGAATAGGGTAAATGCGTGCAGGGGCACTAGTGTTAGCAAAAAATTCTTTGGGAGTAGGCTCAAAACTGATGAGTACAGACTTAGCCTTTGTTTCGCTAGACTTGCCGATAACAAAATTGACAATTTCTTGATGACCCAAATGGAATCCATCAAAGTTGCCTATCGTGGCAATAGTAGGTTGATTAATGTTTGCAAGTTCGTTGCTGCCGCGAAGTAATCTCATAACAATTAAGCGCTATAGCGACTGAAGGCGGAACTGATGTGGGCGTAAGCCCAATGCCATTAGCAGTCCGACATAGATAGAGATACCAACAATGATTAAGCCCGTTAGTGAGCCAAGTCTAGTCAGGCTATCCCAGTTTGCCCAGACTTGCGGGTCAGGATTGAGCCACCACAAACAAAGTAGCATGACGAGAGAACTAACAATTATCTTGAGACCCAAAAGTAATTTTTCTGAGTTAGCATTAATTACCTTAGCCCTTTTTAACAGAATGTATAGCAACGTCGCATTAATATAAGCAGAAAATGAGGTTATAAGTGAAAGTCCCGCATGTACCCCGGCGATTTTAATATTGGGCAATGACCATAAATATAATAGGCTCAGCGATATGTTAATGATAATGACTAATACGCCAATTTTGACAGGCGTTTTTGTATCTTGGCGAGAATAGAATCCAGGAGCTAATACTTTAATAAAGATGAAAGCAGGCAACCCAAGTGAGGATGCCATTAGGCTAAGCGATACCATATGTGTGTCAAAGACGCTGAATTCTCGATATTGAATCAGGGCAAATAAAATCGGTCCGGACAACACAATAAGCCCAAACATTGCCGGTACAGAAACAAGTAAGGATATTTTTAATGCCCACTGAAGTGTTTGATCAAATGCTTGACTATTCTTAGTGACGAATTGTTTTGAAAGCATTGGCAGAATCACAGTCGCCGTCGCAATACCAAATAATGCGATAGGCAATTCTACAAAGCGGTCAGACATATATAACCAACTAATGCTCCCAGCAATTAGATATGAGGCAATGATCGTGTTGATGAGTAGATTAATTTGCACAATTGAGCTGCCAAATATAGCCGGGAGCATTAATTTTAGAATTCTATCGACACCTTCTTTTGCGCCCGATAATTTCGGTACCGGTAATGAATGCGCTTTGATTAAAAATGGGAGTTGAAATAACAATTGAGCGACACCCGCGATAAAAACGCCCCAAGCTAATGCCGTGACAGGATTCTCCATGCGCGGAGACAGCCAGACCGCAGCGCCAATTAATGACAAATTGAGCAGTACGGGAGTGAGTGCAGGGACTGCGAATTTTTGGCGAATATTCAAAATACTACCCGACAGTGCGGTGAGTGAAATAAACATCGCATAAGGGAAAGTAATCTTTAGCATGTCGCTGGCAAGTAATTCCTGAGTGGGATCATCAAATCCCGGCGCAAATATATGAATTAACCAGGGTGAGCACAAAATCCCAATTGTCGTGATTATCAATAAAATCACCGATAACAGGCCAGCAACATGATCGATTAAGCGCTTAAAATCACTTTCGCCATTATGCAAGTGAGAAGTCATCACGGGGACAAATGCCTGTGAAAAAGCGCCTTCCGCAAACAATCGTCGAAGAAAATTAGGAATTCTAAACGCGACAAAAAAAGCATCTGTGCCAGCATTTGCACCAAACACGATAAAAATGATGGCATCACGAACATAGCCAAAAATGCGTGAGACTAAAGTGGCGCCACCAACAGTTAAGGTGGATTTAATAGGTTTCTTGCTCACTGCGGGGTAATTGGGCGATATTTAATTGATTTGTATAGAAAAACTCTAACCTATTAACCATCGATTTGCATCAATGTTGCTACTATCTCTGGGCTAGGACTAAATTCTCCATCACACATAACTGAAAAATCCTAAATTTAAGCGGTTGATTCAGGAATAGCGCCAGATTTTGTTGACATTTTACAGTGAAAAACGCATAGTTCGACGCCCTAAAACACTAAGCTCAGAATTAAGAGGACAGATTTTGGCAAATATAGCTTCAGCTCGTAAAAGAGCACGCACTTCAGAGAAATCCAGACAACGAAATGTTGCGATGAGATCTAAATTACGTACGTTCATTAAAAATGTCGTTAAAGCGATCGATTCTGGAAATAAAGAAGAAGCTCAAAAGCTATACACGGAATCTTTACCCGTTATCGATACTTCAGCTCGTAAAGGTATTATTCATACCAATAAAGCTGCAAGACATAAGCAACGCTTGAATTCACGCATCCGCGCAATGTAATTCGGCAGTAAACGTGGGATGTTAACTATCTAACGTTTACAGAATTGCCAAATTATCTCGATTGATTAATTCTGGCTCATCAATATAGCCCAAGGTTGGCTCAATCTCAGCAGTTGATTTGCCTAGAATTTTCCTAGATTCGTCTGCATTGTAATTAATCAGCCCTCGCGCAATCTCATTTCCTTGCTCATCATTACAAGCAACTAAATCGCCGCGTTTAAATTCGCCTTTGACAGATTTTACGCCAATGGGTAATAAGCTGGCGCCACCCGACCTAATAACGTTACTTGCACCTGCGTCTAGCTGAATGCTGCCGACAACCTGAAGTTGGTTAGCAATCCATTGCTTGCGTGCCGTGAGTGGCTCTATTGCAGGCATTATTGTTGTTCCAATGTAGGAACCATCAGCAATTGAAGTTAATGCATTGGCTTGTTTGCCAGACAAGATAATTGTCGAAGTGCCTGATCGTTCTGCACGCCGAGCTGCTGAGACCTTCGTGACCATACCGCCACGTCCAAGTGCATGGTGTGATGGGCCAGCAACAATATCCAGAATTCTGTCATTGGTAGAACAGGATTCAATCAGTTTTGCATCTTTAAATTCGTTTGGATTTTTGTCAAAAATTCCCGCCTGGTCCGTGAGAATGATTAGTTGATCAGCACTGATTAAGTTTGCAACAAGTGCAGCCAAATTGTCATTATCGCCAAAGCGGATTTCATCGGTCGCGACGGTGTCATTTTCGTTCACGACAGGAATGACACCCAGAGCTAATAGCGTGGTCAGCGTTGAGCGTGCATTAATGTAGCGCTGGCGATCACGCAAGTCCTCATGAGTGAGTAGTACCTGCGCGCTGTGTAAATCATGTTCTTGCAGAAATTTTTCATAGGCTTGGACTAAGCCCATTTGGCCGATGGCCGCCGCGGCTTGTAATTCATGTAATGTGCGTGGGCGTTGTGTCCAACCGAGTCTTGCCATCCCTTCCGCGACTGCACCTGAGGATACAAGGATGAGCTCGTAACCCTGTTTGCGAAGTTCTGCGAAATCATTCATCCAGGCTTTGATGGCAGATAAATTTAAACCTTGCCCGTCATTCGTGATCAGCGAGCTGCCGATTTTTATCACCCAACGTTTAGCCTGCTGAGTGTTTGTGTCGTTATTCTTCATGGTCATTTTCTTGATCAACTAAATATCCAAGAATATCTTTACATAGCTGATCCAAGCCTACTCTAGAAACAGCAGAAATGGCATACACTGGCCCTTGCCAATTAATTTCATCGCATACTTGTTTAATTTTCTCTTGTTGTTCCTGCTCGGGTAAAAGATCGACCTTATTAAACACTAGCCAACGATGTTTGCTCGAGACAGTGTCGCTATATTCTTGAAGTTCTTTTTCAATGGTATAGAACTGAGAGACAGGATCTTCACCCTCACCACGTTCAGATAAGTCAATCATATGAACTAACACACGACAGCGCGACAGGTGTTTTAAAAACTGAATACCTAATCCATGCCCCTGGGCAGCGCCCTCAATTAAGCCGGGTAAATCCGCCATAACAAAACTTTGCAACGGACCGACTCTAACCACGCCTAAATTAGGGTGGAGGGTAGTAAAAGGGTAATCAGCAATTTTAGGACGCGCTTCTGATACTGCAGTGATTAATGACGACTTGCCAACACTCGGCAGGCCCAATAAGCCAACATCTGCCAGCAATTTCAGTTCTAGGCGTAATTCACGTATATCGCCTTCAGTTCCATTGGTGGTTTTACGCGGAGCGCGATTGGTTGAGCTCTTAAAACGTTGATTGCCTAACCCGTGAAACCCGCCTTTAGCCACCAGTAAGGTTTGCCCATTGGTAGTTAAATCACCAATGCATTCATCCGTATTATTGTCATAAACCTCGGTGCCGACAGGCACATCAATGTATAAATCTTCACCAGACCTCCCGGTACAATTGGCTCCACCGCCATTCGCGCCTTTTTGGCCTTTGAAGCTGCGAGTGAAACGGAAGTCAGCCAGTGTGTTTATGCCTTCTTTCGTCCTTAGATAAACACAGCCACCATCACCGCCATCACCACCGTCTGGCCCACCTTTGGCGACAAAGCGTTCACGGCGGAAGCTAAGGCAGCCGTTGCCCCCATTGCCACCAAATACTGTGATTGTTGCTTCGTCTACAAATTTCATCTGGGTTGCCTAATGTTGCAATTCCTTAAGTGATTCTTTCGGGCAAAAAAAAACCCCGAATCTCGGGGCTTTTTAAAAATTGGAAATGGCCTGCCTTTATGCGCTGACGACGCTGACATACTTCCTATTCTTAGGGCCCTTAACTTCAAACTTCACGACACCTGGGGTTTTAGCAAAAATTGTATAATCCTTGCCTAGCCCAACGTTTTGTCCGGGGTGAAATTTTGTACCACGTTGACGCAAGATGATATTGCCAGGGACAACCTCTTGACCACCAAAGCATTTTACACCGAGTCGTTTGGATTCCGAATCACGACCGTTTCTGGTACTACCACCTGCTTTCTTATGTGCCATTGCTTATATTCCGTATTACTGACTAATTTCTTTGATAACTAATTCTGTGTAGGACTGTCTATGCCCCATTTGCTTGCGGTGGTGCTTACGACGTTTGAATTTGATGATCTCAACCTTCTTAGCACGTCCATGAGCGCGAACCTCTGCACTGACCTTACCGCCATCAATATAGGGAGCCCCTATATTCACGCTGTCACCTGAGCCCATCATGAGAACTTGGTCAAAATCGACGGTTCCGCCTTCTTCAACATCTAATTTTTCGACGCGAAGGACATCCCCTTGCTCGACTCGGTATTGTTTTCCGCCTGTGGCGATGACTGCATACATAATATTAGTGACTTCGTGTATCTTTAAGAAAAAGAGCGCGGCATTCTAACGACTTAGTTCTAATAGGTCAATCGTCTTGCCTACTCGAGTATGACCGTTCATTATTGTCACCGGAAAGTAAAATACACCCTGTGATGCCAAGAAGGTATCGATCAATGAGACTATCTAATAATATGTATAAGCTTGCTGCAAAGCGAGCACTTCTAGCGTAACCCTATAAATTTACATGCAACTTAATGAAATACAGGCACTTGTTGCCAAAGATATGGATGGCGTCAATGCCAGTATTCGCGCCCAGTTACATTCAGATGTGGTGCTTATTGAGCAAATGGGTGAATACATCATCAATAGCGGCGGTAAAAGACTGCGCCCAGTAATCGCCGTATTGGCAGCCAGGGCATGTGGGTACGAGGGAGATAAACATTATTTAACCGCGGCTATTATCGAATTTATTCATACTGCCACGCTGCTTCATGACGATGTGGTGGATTCTTCAGAGCTGCGTCGTGGCAAAGAAACCGCAAATTCTATATGGGGAAATGAGGCTAGTGTACTTGTAGGAGATTTCATCTTTTCACGTGCTTTTGAAATGATGGTCCAGGTGGGTGATATGCGCGTGATGGATATTCTTTCAACGACATCAAATACCATTGCGGAAGGTGAAGTGTTACAGCTAATGAATTGCAATGACCCTGACACCAGTGAAGAGCAATATATGCAGGTTATTAAAAGCAAAACAGCGAGACTATTTGGTGCGGCATCTCAAATAGGTGCTTTATTAGCAGGGAAGACTGCTGAAGAAGAGCAATTGCTTGAAGATTATGGCAAACATTTAGGTACTGCGTTTCAATTAATTGATGATGTATTAGATTATCGTGCAGACAGTGAAACGATGGGAAAAAATGTCGGTGATGATCTAGCAGAAGGAAAACCGACCTTGCCAATTATTCATGCGCTAAAAAATGCAACTTCTGAACAAGCAAAACAGCTATCACACATTATTGAAAATGGTGATCGAGAAAGTTTGGAATTTGTTATGGGCGTTATTCAACAAACGAAAGCCTTGGAATATACCGAGCGCGCCGCAATGCAAGAAGCTGAAAAAGCAAAACAAGCATTGCAGTGGCTACCTGACACTGAATATAAAACAGCATTAAGTAGTCTGGCAGAATTTTCTGTGTCTAGATTATATTAATGACCTTTAAGAATAAAAAATATTAAACAACGCTATACGACATGACAATTAAACTCTACAACACACTGGCAAAGCAAAAACAGGAGTTTATCCCCATAGACCCAAACTGCGTCACCATGTACGTATGTGGGCCAACTGTTTATAGCTTTGCGCATATTGGTAATGCACGCCCAGCGGTAGTGTTTGATGTGCTTGTTAAATTGTTACGTAATCAATATAAGAAGGTGATTTACGCAAGAAATTTGACTGACGTTGATGACAAAATTAATGCAGCGGCAAGAGAGCAGGGTGTTGAGATTGATGTAATCACTAAAAAGTTTACTGATATTTATCACCAAGATATGTCTTCATTGGGTGTTGATATGCCCGATATTGAGCCACGCGCAACAGACCATATTGATCAAATTATTTCAATGATTGAAACGCTGATTAGCAAAGGGTTTGCCTATGAGGCGGAGCAGCACGTGATGTTTAATGTGCCTGCCTATAAAGAATATGGAGAACTTTCTGGGCGCAATCGTGATGACATGATTGCTGGTGCACGTGTAGAAGTGGCTCCTTATAAGAAAGATCCAGCTGATTTTGTTTTATGGAAACCATCGACTCCAGAACAGCCTGCATGGGAAAGTCCTTGGGGTGCCGGCCGACCTGGGTGGCATATAGAATGTTCTGCGATGATAGAAAAACATCTAGGCAATACAATTGATATACATGGTGGCGGACAAGATTTAATTTTCCCTCACCATGAAAATGAAATTGCCCAAAGTACATGTGCGCATAACCACGAAGTATTTTGTCGTTATTGGATTCATAATGGATTCGTGAATGTTAATTACGAAAAAATGTCAAAGTCGATTGGTAATGTATTGTTGGTTCATGAGCTATTAGAAAATGCGCCAGGCGAAGCAGTGAGGTATGCATTACTCAGCACACATTACAGAAGCCCGCTCGATTGGACAGATGAGTTATTAACTTCATCTAAAAAAAGTTTAGATAGACTATACGGGGCATTAGATGAGCTAAGTTCCATTCAGGCACTTGAACCTTCACCGGAGCTGACAGAAGATTTTTATTCAGCAATTAAAGAAGACCTAAACACTCCGCAAGCCTTTAGTGAATTACATGCGTTAGCAAAACGTGCCAATAATGCCCGCGACGATCAACAACGAGCAGAACTCAAAGGCGCGTTGCTAGAGTGTGGTCGATTGGTAGGATTGTTGCAGCAAGCACCAAGCAGTTGGTTTGGCCTAGGTAGTGGCGACTTTGATGAATCGAAGATAGACGGGCTGATTGCTCAACGTAATCAAGCGCGTAGTGATAAAGACTTTGCTACCGCTGATCAAATTCGAGATGAACTGGCAGAATTGGGCATAGAAATCTTGGATCGTCCAGAAGGGACAAGCTGGCGCAAAATTTAGTGCATTCTACGGACCAACGGGGCGTAATGATTGAAATCAATTAGAAAACTTTTGGTCTATATAGGTTTTACAGCTCGTCTTCGTTGCAAGTAGAATAGCAACATAATCAAGTCAAACCGTCACCTATGTATCTAGAATACTTTGGATTAGCAGAAAAACCATTTCAGATCACACCTGATCCGCGGTTTTTATATTTGAGCCGGCGTCATCGTGATGGGTTTGCACATTTATTATATGGGGCAGATGAGGCAGGTGGCTTTGTGCTGCTTACCGGCGAGGTAGGCACTGGCAAAACGACATTATGTCGAAGTGCGTTAGAAAGCATTACAGATAATGTGCGCATTGCGTTAATTCTAAATCCAAAACAATCGCCTATTGAGTTAGTCGCATCAATATGTGATGAGTTACAAGTCGTCTACCCAAAGAATGTCTCTAGCTTAAAAGCGCTAATAGATCGGTTGAATTTATATTTGCTGAAAGCCTATGGGCAAGGTCAGCGCATAGTTGTCGTTATTGATGAGGCGCAAAATTTAACGTCCGAAGTGTTAGAACAAGTACGCTTACTGACTAACCTGGAAGTGTCAACACAGAAACTCTTACAAATAATTCTAATTGGTCAGCCCGAATTGCAGACCATGTTAGATATGCCAGAATTAAGACAGTTATCTCAGCGGATTACTGCACGCTTTCATTTGACGCCACTCACACGTGAGGAAACAGGTGAGTACATCGCGCACCGTTTAAAAATAGCAGGAGTCACGCGTGAGGTATTCACTAAACAAGCGGTAAACGAAATTTATAAACTGTCACGTGGTATTCCAAGATTAATCAATACGCTAAGTGAGCGCTCTTTGATAGGTGCGTATGGGGCTAACTTACCCATGATTAAAAAAGACATTGTCAGTAATGCGGCTGTAGAAGTATTGGGTAAATCTTCACGCAAGAAAAATACATTGTCGATTGGTTGGCCCGCGATTGGGGGTATCGCTGTTGCTTTAATCGCCGTTGCACTTGGTTTATGGGGAGTGTTGTTGTCAGATAAACCTGCGGTGAGTAATGCACAGGCAAAGCCCATTATAGAACAAGCTGAAAAGAAAACCGTAGTCACAGAAGAAAGAAACAATAATCAAATAACCGCGTCCCAAGCAACGCCGGTAATCAGAGATCAACCTGATTCGACATCATCAACATTTGCACAAGTGTTAATTAATCAGTCTAGTAAAGCAGACACTTTTTCAGCATTCGCTAATTTATTTTCACTTTGGCAAAGAGATTATTCTGCATACACAGGTGAAACTGCCTGTACGCGAGCGATTAAAGCCGGTATGCGTTGTATTTTTGGGCGTGGTGAGATTTCTGATCTAATTAAATTTAATCGGCCAGCAGTGCTTGAGTTGCAAAATGCCAAACAGGAAGTAGTGTTTGTTGTGTTGCATAAGGCAGATAACGATAAACTTGAGATTAAAGTTTTTGATGAGAATATTGAAGCAACACCACAAGAGCTTCAACAGTCGTGGTCGGGAAATTATATTGTTTTATGGAAACCTCCTTTTCCTGAGAACGAATCTTTAGCGGAAGGTTTTGTTGGCCCCGACGTTTTATGGTTAAGACATCAATTGGATCAAATAGAAGGAAAGAAAAAAGCAGAGTATTCTGCAGATAATTTGAAATTCAATTCAACACTTGCAGAAAGAGTCACACAATTTCAAGTTAAACGAGGATTAAAAGCGGACGGGATAGTGGGGCGAGAAACATTTATTGAATTAGTCAATGTTAGCGAAAGCGGTGTCGTGCCTAAGCTGATACCGACCACTAAGGGATAACGATATGTCAATGATCTTAGACGCGTTGTCACGAGCCGAAAAAGAACGCCAAGCAGAAAATGCAATTGGCTTGGATACAGCTCGATATGCCACTAGCTCTACTATTAAAGAAGATCGTTTTAAAAAGTGGGTGCTAATAGCCTTGGTGGCAAATTTTGCACTGATTATTTTATTGACGCTTGGATATATATGGAAAACATATGTGCATGAAACACCAAATTTATCTGAACTGGTAGACAATGAACAAACGACGGTCATGGAAGCTGTCGTAACCGAGCAACACTCGACTAATTCAGTGAGTCCGATTGCTGATCAGCCGCTAGAAAATAAAACAGACCAACAGCCAGAGCTCTCATCAATTGATCTTTCTGGAGAATCAAATAAAACGCAACCTGCTGCTTCATTACTTGATGAAACTAAAGTAAAAGTAAATCAAACGAAAAAAGCACCTATACAAAAACCTATTAAAAGCATTGTTAAAAAAATACCACCGGTGCAGTATTCAAGTAAGCCATTGTCTGCGCCTACGCAAAAAAGTAAACCGACTGTCGCATCGGTATCTGCTGGAGTAGAAAAGCAACGCATTGCAAATACCAATTCGTCAAACTATACCCGCTTGAGTGATGTTCCTATCAGTGAGCGATCTAAGTTGAGTCAATATGAAGTGAATGTGCATGTATATGATGACAGTGGGCAAGCAAGTTTTGTCTTAATCAATATGGTCAAGTATAGGCAAGGCGATCAACTCCCGGGAGGGGGTGCAATCGTGTCAGCAATTGTGCCAGAAGGTGTAGTCATCGATTATGGTAGTGGCAAAGCGTTAATCGAACGCACCCAATAATTAGCTAGCGTACTTAAGCAAATGAATAAGGAATGTTCAACGCGAAGGCAGGGGGTGTACGATTACACTTGACGATGGAAATGAACCACAAATTATTGCCGCGTTAGATCTTGGTTCGAACAGCTTTCATATGGTGATCGCAACAAATCATCATGGACGATTGAAAATTATAGACAGACTGCGTGAAATGGTACGTCTGAGTGCAGGTTTAAACTCTACACGAGAACTTGATAAAGAAGCGATGCAGCGAGCCATCGCATGTTTAGAAAGGTTTGGTCAGCGCTTGAGAGATATGCACGCCAACTCGGTACGAGCGATAGGCACAAACGCATTACGCCAAGCAAAAAATTCCCGTAAATTTTTGAAATCTGCCCAAGCAGCATTGGGTCATCCAATTGAAGTGATCGCTGGTATAGAGGAAGCCCGACTAATTTATCAAGGGACTAACTATGCTATATCTCGACCAAATGATCGGAGAATTGTTGTAGATATTGGTGGAGGTAGTACAGAAATTATTGTGGGTGAAGGAATGCAGCCCATGAAAATGGAAAGTCTCTTTATGGGATGTGTTTCCATGAGTGAGCAGTACTTCAACAATGGTAAAGTGACTCGCAAACACTTTGATCAAGCATTTATGGCTGCGAAACAACAGTTGCGCCCCGTCGTGAGATCGTATAAAAAAATTGGTTGGGATTTAGAAATAGGTACATCAGGGACCATCAAAGCCATTAGTGAGATTGTGAATAATCTACCAGAAGGAAGTAACGAGATATCTCTAGACTCACTTTTTAAACTGCGTGATTTGTTGCTGGCAAAAGAACTGGACTTATCCAGTGTTAAAAAAGAACGCCTACCAGTTTTTCCTGGCGGACTGGCTATTTTATTAGCTGTATTTGATAGTCTTAATTTGGATCAAATGAATTTTTCTGATGGTGCGTTAAGAGAAGGTGTGTTGTTTGATTTATTAGGTAGGCTTCACATAGATCATGAAGATGTCCGTGCCGAGACGGTTAGAGGATTTGAGTACCGGTACCATGTAGATTTTGATCAAGCGAATAGAACAGAGTTAAGTGCAGGCATGCTACTTAATAAAGTAAAAAAACAGTGGGGTCTAACTGGCACAGAGTATAAAAATCATTTGAAATGGGCTGCACGTCTGCATGAAGTGGGGCTAGATATTGCACATTCAGGTTTTCATCGCCATGGCGCTTATCTGTTACAACACTCCGATATGCCCGGGTTTGCCAGTAGCGAGCAGCAAGTATTGGCATGTTTAGTCGGCTGTCATCGCAGAAAGATTCGTTCTGATTCATTTGATATTCTGCAAAGTGAAGAAAGTCATTCAGTAAAGTATTTAATCGTTTTACTAAGACTTGCGGTATTACTTAATCGTGATCGTATCGATAATGAATTTCCTATTAAGTCGATACAAGCGAAAAAAGAGGAAATAAAATTACAATTTGAAAAAGATTGGCTAAATCAGTCTCCTTTGACGCTGATTGATTTAGAACAGGAAAGCGATTATCTAAAAGCGATTGATATTAAGCTTTCATTTTAGAATATTTTTTCAGCAGTTCTAATTGAGCAGTAATTTTTTTGTCTTTCTTTCGCACCTGTTGGCGGACATATTCACCATCAGGTTGGAGTATCCATGCGTTTTGATTGTCTTTAATGCATAGCTCTAGTTCTGATAACACGCACTTTTTAATAGCTCTATCTTCGATTGGCCAAGCGGTTTCTACGCGGCGGAAAAAGTTTCTGTCCATCCAGTCTGCACTAGAGCAATACAGTTTAGAGCGGCCGCCATTGTAAAAATAGAAGACGCGTGAATGTTCAAGAAATCTTCCTACTATAGAACGCACTTCAATATTTTCAGAGATACCTTTAACACCAGGTCTTAGGCAACAAGGGCCACGCACAATTAACTTAATTTCGACGCCTGCAATTGAAGCCCGATAAAGTGCTTGTATTAGCTGAGGTTCAATTAATGAGTTCACTCGCGCGATGATCTTAGCTTTACGTTTCTGTGATGCGCGCTTTGTTTCTTTCTCAATGTATTCAATAATCGTTTTATATAGCGTAAAAGGAGCCTGCAATACATTATTCAGTCTTGGAATTTTGGTGAAGCTGGTTAGCTGCAAAAAAATCTCATGCAAATCGGTCGTAATGTCAGGATTACATGTGAACATGCCGTAATCGGTGTAAAGTTTTGCAGTGGATTGGTGATAATTTCCCGTTCCCAGGTGTGCGTACCGAACTAATTGGTCATTTTCGCGGCGAATAACTAAAATCATTTTGGCATGAGTTTTAATACCCACAATGCCATAAACCACGTGAGCACCTGCTTTTTGTAACCGTTGTGCCAATGTGATGTTTGCAGCTTCATCAAATCGGGCCATGAGCTCAATCACTACAGTGACCTCTTTACCTGAAGTTGCTGCCATCACCAGCGCATCGACAATGCGAGAGTTAGCGCCGGTGCGATAAAGCGTTTGTTTTATTGCTAGTACTTTTGGATCTTTAGCTGCTTGGTGAATAAAATTGAGTACCGGTGCAAATGATTGATAGGGATGATGTAATAAGACATCTTGTGTGGAGATGACCTTAAATAAATTTGAATCAGGTGTGATCGGTTTTGGTAGCAGGGGTTTGAAGCCGCTGTATTTCAAGTCAGGGCGATCAATTAAATCATAGGTATTGAGTAGTCGATTTAAATTGACTGGACCATTTACTTTATACAAATCAACTTGATCCAATTCAAAGCGCTGCAGTAAATATTCAACTAAATGGTCGGGCGTATTTTTGTATGTCTCTAAGCGTGCCGCTGCACCATATCGACGTGATGCTATTTCCCCCTCTAGGGCTAAAGGAAGATTATCAATTTCATCATCTACGTATAAATCACTATTACGCGTCACGCGGAACTGATAGCACCCATGAACTTGTAAGCCCTCAAATAAATCATGAACAAACTCATGGATGACGGAGGATAAGAAAACAAAATTAACTGATCGATCATTTTCATTACTTGGGATTTGAATCAGTCTTGGTAATGATCGAGGTGCTTGCACAATAGCAAGGTGACCCGTGCGACCAAATGCATCTAAACCACCTACCTCTACTATAAAATTCAGACTTTTATTTAATATTCGTGGGAAAGGGTGGCCAGGGTCAATGCCAAGCGGGCTTAAGACCGGCTCAACCTGGTTGGTGAAATAATCTTGAATCCAATCACGTTGGGCTGAAGTCCATTTCTCTCGCGCTAAAAAATGAACCTCTTCATTCGCCAGTGCAGGTAAAATAACTTCATTGAAAACACGGTATTGTTCTTCTACTAATATGCTTGCAGATTCATGAATCTCACGTAACACTTGTTTTGCAGGTTTTTGATCGGCAGACGTATATCCTGTCGAAAATTCGATATGTTGTTTAATGCCAAGTACACGAATTTCAAAAAACTCATCTAGATTTGAACATGAAATACAAAGAAACTTTAAACGCTCTAATAATGGTGTAGTAGGGTCTTTGGCTTGTTCTAGAACTCGCTGATTAAATTTGAGCTGACTAATTTCTCTATTAATGAATAACTCAGGCAGACTGACATCAATGGTACCTGAAGTATTTATTTTTGAATTAGGCATTATCGACTTTGTATGTGTGTAATCGGCTATTTTTCATAATTTGTTGATAAAACTTTAACATGTTCTTGGCAAGCATGGTCGAGTCTAATTGTTTAGCATAGTTTGCAGTAGCTAATTTCCTGGATTAAGTTAATTAGTTTGGGGGCTTACAATACTTGTTGCCATGTCTCGTGTAATTCTTGGATTGCACTATCCCACCAATATTGTTGCTGGCGCACTACTGGGCATTTGTATTGCTCAGTGAGCTGACATTTCAATTGTCAGCACTCAAATAATAATCAATCACACAGAAATAAAGACAATCGGACTGTTTTGTCACGAAACTGTAATTTTTGTGAAATAAGATCCCACTCATTAAACCTTTAGAAGAACAGGTCGATAAACGACTTAATCAAAAATTATTATTAATTACAGAGAGTTAAATATGAACTTAAAATACTTACGTATAGTTTCTATAGCTGTATTAGTGGCATTCACAGGCCCGGCATTGGCGGCTAATGATGCAATGGTAGAGTTACTCAAAGTGCTACGTGATAACCGGACCATAACTGAAGAAGCTTATAACCTCCTTAAAAATTCAGCGGTAGCAGATGAGGAAAGAACAGATGCAAAAATAGAAGAAACTGCTGAAAAAAAGTTGGCTTCTGTCAAACAAGTTCCTGATAGTCTTAAGTGGGCTGAGAAAATTAAGGTTAAAGGTGATTTACGTTTGCGTCGTGAATATATAGATACTGATCCAGAAAATTCTGAGAGCCAAAGCCGTGATCGATATCGCTACCGCTTACGTTTAGGTGCTGAAGCCGAAGTTAATGATGAAGTGAAAATTGGTTTAGGTTTTGCTAGCGGTAGTGATGATGCACGCTCTGTAAATAGTACTCTTGATGATGGGTTCTCTACTAAAGATGCACGCTTAGACTATGCATTTGCGGAATGGAAGCCGTCAGATTGGGTAAGTGTTGTCGGTGGTAAATTCAATAAACGCAAAGATTATCTTTGGGCACCAACAGATATGATATGGGATGGTGATATTAACCCTGAGGGTGCATCAGTACATTTGCAAACTGATAATTCGTTTGGAACAGCATATGGAAATGTCGGCCATTGGATTTTAGGTGAAGATAGAAATAGTAGTGATGATCCAACTTTGACCTATGTTCAAGTTGGCCATAAATTTAAGTCTGGTAACTTCTTCGGTAATGTCGCTGGTACATATTACTCATTTGATGGGCTAGAAGGTGCTTCAATCATAGCTGGAAGTGGTGGAAATAATACGATCATGGGTGGAACGTACTTGTTTGATTATGATTCGGTAGGTTTATCTGCTGAGGTTGGTATTAAAGATGTGTTGATGCAAGGTAAGGTATTTGCCATTTTTGGTGAATACATAAAAAATGATGATAGCGATGAAGACACTGGACGTGCATTTGGCTTTAAATTTGGAGATAAGAAAGTCAAAAATACTGGCACATGGCAGTTTAAGTACATTAATGCTGATTTAGAAGCAGATGCATTTGTAGATTTCACTGGTGATTCAAATAGATTAGGTGGGCAGACTGGATATATGTCAAACGAGTTAATATTTAAGTATGCAATTGCTAAGAATATTATTCTTGGTCTTGACTATTATGATTCTGAGCAAGATGTTCCGGGCCTGGATGATGATGAGGAGAAGAGATTTCAGTCGGATATTATATTCAAGTTCTAATCAGTAATATTGTCGTATAGAAAGGGTAGTGATTTCACTACCTTTTTTTATGTTCGTAATATTTCTAACCTTGTAAAAAAATTTTTAATATAGGTAATGAATAATTCTCTGATTGACTTACAACTTTTGTCTTTAAGTAGGCTATTATGAATATACATTCAGCCATCTAAATTTTCTTTCAGAGAAATGAAAAAACATCGAATTTTGATTGTCGAAGATGAAAAACCAATACGCGATATGGTGTATTTTGCACTGGATAGTGATGGTTATGACATCGTTGAAGCAGTCAATGGCGCTCAGGCGACCGAGCAGCTTGCTCAGAACTTGCCCAGCTTGATTTTGATGGATTGGATGTTGCCTGATATCGCTGGCCTAGAGCTAGTTAGGCGGATTAAGAGAGATGAAATTACCTGCCATATACCAGTCATTATGCTAACGGCGAAAACGGAAGAGCGTGATAAGATTCAAGGCCTTGATTCTGGTGCAGATGACTACATTACTAAACCATTTTCAGTGAGAGAGTTGTCAGCACGAATTCGTGCTGTGATGCGTAGAATTGATGGTGACGAAAGTGACAATCAACTCAGCTATGGAAAGTTATTGTTAGACCTTGATGCGCACCAGGTAATCATTGAAAATGACCAGATTGAAGTGGGGCCTACCGAGTTTCGCTTATTGGAGTTTTTTATGACCCATCCAGATAAAGTTTACAGCCGAGCACAATTGTTAGATTTTGTATGGGGTCGAAGCAAATTTGTAGAAGAGCGGACAGTTGATGTGCATATCTTACGTTTAAGAAAATTATTAAAGCCATACAACTGCGATAATATGGTTCAAACAGTTAGAGGTTACGGTTACCGCTTTGTCGTTGAAAAATAATGCGTATCGCATCATTCTGGATTGAATTAAGACAAGCTTTATTTGTATTTCTAGTTAGCCTGATTGTAGGCTTCATTAGTGGCTATTGGGCGCTTTCCATTTCCATTGGGTTGTTTGCATTTATTATTTGGCAGTTGCGTCAGATAATGCAATTGCGTCGTTGGCTGCATGAAGGAGCATCACTAAAATCAGTGCCGAACCTACATGGCTCCGCTTATCAAATCATCACACAAATTTGTGATATCAAAGAATATTCTCAAATAGAACAGAGACAGCTTGAGGAATTACTATCAAGATTTGATGAAGCGACAAAAGTAATGCCCGATGCCATGCTGATAATTAATCAGATGCAAGTCATTGAATGGGCAAATCCTGCAGCGAAAACATTATTAACAATAGATATGCAGCGAGATATCGGTCAGCGAATCGATAACATTGTTCGGGACCCGGATATTACACGCTATCTGAATAATGAGAGATATGAAGAACCTCTAGAATTTTCCTCGGCAAATAGTTTAGAAAATGATCTTATGCTAAGAGTAGTGACTTACGAGGATGGAAAAAAATTATTGATCGTGCATGACCATGCAGATCTACTGCATTTGCAAAATATAAGAAAGGCATTTGTATCTAACGCCTCTCATGAAATGCGTACGCCACTGACAGTCATTATTGGTTATCTAGAAACACTTTGTTTGCGCGAAGAAATGTCTGGGCTAACAAAACGAGGAGTTGAAGGTGCCTTGGAGCAAGCACAACGGCTTAAACAACTGATCGAGGATTTGCTCTCGTTGTCACGTTTAGAAAGTTTGCCATTAAGCAAAAGTGATGTGGACCAAGTGGATATTTCAATGTTAGTTCGCGAAAGTATTGATTTGATAAAGTCATCTGATATTTATAAACAACAACATTTTGAGCTGTCATTAGATTCTCAGGTGCACATCAGTGGTGATTATCGTGAACTACAAAGTGCCATTCAGAACATATTAGATAACGCAGTTAAATATTCTGAGGAAGACACACAGATAGATGTGAATTGGCAAAAGATGACCGATGGCACGTCAGTGCTTAGCGTGACTGATCAAGGTGTCGGGATTGAGGAGTCTCATATTCCCAGATTAACCGAGCGATTTTATCGAATTGACCAAGGGCGCTCACGTGATATGGGAGGGACTGGACTAGGGCTATCAATTGTAAAACATGTGATGGAACGACATGGGGGCAACTTATCAATTGTGAGCAAGCAGCAGAAGGGAACGAACGTCCAATTAAAATTCCCCTCAAATCGTAATGTTTATGTGCAATAAATAGTCAGGTTTTATATTGAGCGATGTCATAAAGATGTAACAAAGCAGTAATACAGTGCAGCCTACTTACTTAATCTAATGTCTAAATTTTACGACAATAATAATTTAGGAGAATAAATGAACCTTAAACAAGTGACCGCCATGCTGACCATGTTAGTAGCGAGTTCAACCACTGTTGCATTGGCTGAAGCTAAAGTCGATGAAGGCTTAAAAGATTACACGGTTGCCAGTGGTGTATCTGGCAATTTATCAAGTGTCGGCTCGGATACATTGGCAAATTTAATGACACTATGGGCCGAAGACTATAAACGCTTCTACCCGAATGTGAATATTCAAATTCAAGCTGCGGGATCATCAACCGCGCCTCCGGGACTCACTGAAGGTACCTCAAATATAGGTCCAATGAGCCGTAAAATGAAAGACAAAGAAATTGCGGCGTTTGAAGAAAAGTATGGTTACAAGCCAACAGCTGTGCCAGTGGCCATTGATGCATTAGCAGTATTTGCTCATAAAGATAACCCAATAAAAGGGCTATCAATTGAGCAAGTGGATGCGATCTTCTCAAGCACGCGTAAATGTGGTGCTAAAAATACGGTTGATAATTGGGGTGATCTGGGCTTAAAGGGTGATTGGGCACGAAAGGATATTCAATTATTTGGTCGCAACTCAGTGTCTGGAACCTATGGCTTTTTTAAGAAGAAAGCACTATGTAAAGGAGACTTTAAGTCGACAGTGAACGAGCAGCCTGGTTCAGCATCAGTGGTTCAATCGGTGACGCAGTCATTAAATGGGATTGGTTATTCTGGTATCGGCTACAAAACGACAGGAGTAAGAGCACTGCCAATCTCCAAACGTAATTCGGGCAATTATGTTGCGGCTACTTCTGAAACAGCAATTTCTGGTAAATATCCACTTGCACGTTTCTTATACGTTTACGTAAATAAGCATCCGAATAAAGCACTTTCTCCATTAGAAGGAGAGTTCCTTAAATTAGTGCTATCAAAGGAAGGTCAAAAAGTCGTAGTGAAAGACGGCTATATTCCATTGCCGGCGAAAGTGGCTGATAAAACCTTGAAATCACTCGGTATGTAACTTAGCCAAACGACTAAAATTTTTAAGCAGTCCCTGAAAGCCCTATAGATTTATATAGGGCTTTCTTTTTATCCTACTTATATAATAATCCCCCGACCAAAGACTCAGAATCATTTAGGAAATGGAAGCCAGTAATACCTCAGACCGAATAACCGAAGGCCAGCGCAGATGGAAGATGCGCAAAGCCATCGATATTGTGGCACGCAGAGTCGTCGAAATTGGTGGCATCAGTGTGATAGCCGCCATTGCATTAATCTTTATTTTTTTGCTTAGCGTGGTTTACCCCCTATTTGATCGGCCATCAGTTGATAGCATTGGCCAGTACCAAACGCCAGGCGCGAATGATGAAACCCTTTATTTAGCGATAGAAGAACAGGCAGAAATTGGTTTGCGAGTAAGCCAATCTGGAGACCTAATATTTTTCAATGTGGAAAATGGGGAAGTCATAACAGAAAGCTCTTTGCCTATCGCTGAAGATAATTTAATCACTTCTTTTAAAGTAGTGAATGAGCCTAACCGTTTATTAGCTGTTGGTTTACAGTCTGGTGAGTTGCTATTTTTTCAACATCACTATGACTTAGAATTCACAGAAACGGCGCGTATTATTCATCCAGAAATTATATATCCCTACGGTGAAGAAGCCTTCCCAGTTACGGACGGTCCGATACTGGATTTTGCAATTGGAGACAATGACGATTCAACTGCAGTCATCGTGCGCACTGACCATGGAAAAGTGGTTTATCAGTCTTTCATTAAAGAATCCTCGTTTATTGATGACGCCACAACACTTGAATTAAGTGACAAAGATGAAATTTTAACTGTTGATCCAGTACTGGGTTTATTAGTTGATCCTGAGCAAGAATGGGCATACATATTGACCGAAGATGGAAATCTATCAGCCTATGATATTCGCGGTGATAGTTTTGATTTGAGGGAAAAAGTGCAAGTCACAGAAGGTGATGTGCACCCGACAATAATAAAATTTCTCACAGGAGGAATTTCACTATTAATTGGCGATAGCAGCGGTAAATTATCCCAATGGTTCCAAGTACGTAGTGATGGCGATTTAGAATTCCGTCTAGACAAAATACGTGATACCCAAATTGATAATTCACCCGTGGTTAGCTTAGCCACCGAACAATTACGCAAAGGGGTTATTGCTGCCAGTCAGGCAGGAAAGATTAAATTGCTATACACCACCAGTGAGCGAGATTTACTGTCATTGTCCGCAAGTGACAGTGCAATCAAAACACTCGCAGTTGCTCCGCGGGCAGATATTTTTATTGCCGAAGACCGTCACAGAAATATCAAAGCTTGGCATATAGATAATCATCATCCAGAAACTTCATTGTCTGCAATATGGGGAAAGGTTTGGTATGAGGACTATGTAAAGCCAGATTATATTTGGCAGTCATCTTCAGCAAGTAGTGACTTTGAGCCTAAATACAGTTTAGTCCCACTCACATTTGGAACATTGAAAGCAGCTTTCTACGCAATGTTGTTTGCAATGCCATTGGCAATTTGTGGTGCAATTTTTACGGCCTATTTTATGGCACCTCCAATGCGCGCCATCGTTAAGCCATCAATTGAAATTATGGAAGCGTTACCTACAGTCATTCTAGGGTTCCTTGCTGGCTTGTGGTTGGCACCTTTTGTGGAATTACATTTGCCGGGTGTGTTTAGTATTTTTGTTCTAATGCCAATAGGGATTATTGCTTTAGCTTTAGTCTGGTGGAAACTTCCTGGTTCAGCAAAACGTTACATACCAGAAGGGTGGCAAGCCGCCGCACTAATAATACCTGTGATATTAATTGCATTGCTATGTGTCAGTGTGTCGCCATTTATTGAACGCATTTTATTTGATGGCGATATACGAATATGGATGAGTGAAGAGCTAGGCATTGGTTTCGATCAACGTAATGCACTAATCATTGGTATCGCAATGGGCTTTGCCGTAATTCCCACAATCTTTTCTATTGCTGAAGATGCGATCTTCAGTGTGCCGAAACATTTAACATCCGGCTCATTAGCCTTGGGCGCTACACCGTGGCAAACGCTAATACGCGTTGTATTGTTGTCCGCCAGCCCAGGTATTTTCTCTGCTGTCATGATCGGATTTGGACGTGCGGTTGGAGAAACCATGATTGTTTTAATGGCAACAGGTAACACGCCAGTAATGGACTTTAGTATCTTCCAGGGAATGCGCACATTGTCAGCGAACGTGGCTGTCGAATTACCGGAATCTGAAGTGGATAGTACTCACTACCGAATTCTATTCTTAGCGGCATTTGTTTTATTTATTTTCACTTTCTTTTTTAATACGGTGGCAGAAATTGTACGTCAACGATTAAGAAAGAAATACAGTAGTTTATAACCACGATGAATACAGAAAAGCTAGGTTTCTTTAAAAGCGGTACACCATGGGTTTGGTTAAACGCAGGTGCTGTTTCTATCAGCATGATCATGGTGGTGGGATTATTGATTTTGATCGCGGTCAGAGGTCTTGGGCATTTTTGGCCAAAGACAATCTGGGAAATCGATTACCTTGAAGGTGATAAGCAAGTTGTCTTATTGGGTGAACGTGCAAAAACTGAAATAGTGCCCGCTAAGCAATTAGTTGCGTCAGGACTGCATTTAGATTTTGAGGAGGAGTTTGTAGAAAGAACTTTGCTTAAGGTCGGAAACCGAGACATGTATGGAGTTGATTTTAAACTCATCGTCAAGCCAGCAGAGGTTGAAGTACGCAAGCCAGTGGATGCTATAGTTTTTGAGCGAACACAGTGGGGTAATTTCTATGGGTTTCTACAATCGATCAATGAAAATGGCGAAAAGCTAGCGATTAAGCCAGAGACATTATGGGATGAGCTACAAGAGCGATTAAAGCGCGTTGATAATTTACGTGGTGAGATTCATGAGATCGAGAAATATGATATTGGAAAAATCAATTATAAGATTGAAAAGTTACGCTTAAGAGAACGCCGCATCGAATTAAGTGGTGTTGAAGACGCAGAAGGCATTGCAGAGATTGTAGCTCAGCGCAAAGTATTAGATGACGAATATGAAGTACTAAAAGACAAGTTAGGAAAATTATATAAAGCAATTGCGCGTGATCAAGCGTTAATGACCATTCAGAATGGCCAGGAAAAGTTAATTAAACTGGCTGATATAATTAAAGCAACAAAACCTAACGCAATGGGTGTGGGGACAAAGTTAGTCCATTATTTTATTAATCTTAAAAACTTTGTCAGTGATGATCCGCGTGAAGCCAATACCGAAGGAGGCATTTTCCCAGCAATATTCGGTACTGTGATGATGGTGCTACTGATGTCAGTCATTGTCACACCTTTCGGTGTGGTAGCAGCAATTTATCTTCGCGAATATGCAAAACAGGGGTTCGTTACACGATTAGTTAGAATTTCAGTTAACAATTTAGCCGGTGTGCCCTCCATTGTTTATGGCGTATTTGGTTTAGGTTTTTTTGTGTATTTTCTCGGTGGGAATATTGATCAATTATTTTATCCAGAAGCATTACCATCCCCAACATTCGGATCAGGCGGGCTACTATGGGCGTCATTGACGCTGGCTTTGCTTACCGTTCCGGTGGTAATTGTGGCGACTGAAGAAGGTTTGGCAAGAATTCCACGATCCGTGAGAGAAGGGTCATTAGCATTAGGTGCCACAAAAGCAGAAACACTGTGGCGTACCGTGCTTCCAATGGCGAGCCCCGCAATGATGACAGGATTAATATTAGCTGTTGCACGTGCCGCCGGTGAGGTTGCACCATTAATGTTGGTAGGGGCTGTTAAATTAGCACCTTCTCTTCCGCTAGACTTAAATGCGCCCTTCTTGCATCTAGAACGAAAATTTATGCATTTAGGTTTTCATATTTATGATGTTGGTTTTCAAAGCCCCAATGTAGAAGCTGCACGTCCATTAGTTTATGCCACTGCACTCATTTTAGTGGTGGTAATTATATTGCTGAATTTGTCAGCTATCTATATTCGAAATCATTTGCGAGAAAAATATCGCACAATGGAACACTGAATAAAATTTTAAAATGTCAGTAATGTTAAGTAAGAGCAGATAATTTATGACTATTGATACCCCAGTATCCGATCAAGTTTTCCATGGGAAGGAATCTAAAAAGATCGAAGACGAAGAAATTTGTATGCAATGCAATGACTTTTCACTTTTTTATGGAGAGAAGCAGGCATTGTTTGATATTACGATGAACATTCCCTCAAAACGCGTGACGGCTTTTATTGGCCCAAGTGGTTGTGGTAAATCAACACTTTTGCGCTGTATGAATCGAATGAACGACCTAATTGACAGTGTCACCCTGAAAGGTGAATTGTTGTTAAGAGGCGAAGATGTTTATGACAGAAGTGTCAACGTGACTGATTTGCGCAGAAGAGTTGGTATGGTTTTCCAAAAACCCAATCCATTTCCAAAATCCATTTTTGAAAATGTGGCTTATGGGTTACGTCTACAAGGTGTCTCAAATAAAAGAGAAATTGAAGATCGTGTTGAATGGTCATTAAAACGTGCAGCACTGTGGGATGAAGTTGGCAATCGTTTACAAGAAAATGCTTTTGCTCTTTCGGGCGGACAACAACAGCGATTAGTGATTGCCAGAGCAATCGCAATTCAACCTGAAGTGTTACTGCTAGATGAACCAGCGTCTGCATTGGATCCAATTTCTACATTAAAAATTGAAGAACTGATTTTTGAGCTTAAGTCACAGTATACAGTAGTGATTGTGACTCATAATATGCAGCAGGCTGCACGAGTATCAGATTACACAGCATTTCTATATCTAGGTGAGCTTATTGAATTTGATGCTACAGATCGCTTGTTTACTAATCCTAGTGAAAAGAAAACTGAAGATTACATCACTGGGCGTTATGGATAAGCGGTGGAAATGAATTTATTAAACGTATATACAAAGCATGCAAATGTATATACAATACAACTATTACAATAGTAGGATTTAACTGTTATGTCTATACAGAATGTTGGGCAACATATACTTCATCAGTTTGATGAAGACTTAGAATCAACCCGCAACAAGGTATTAACCATGGGTGGGCTTGTCGAAAAGCAAGTTGAGAATAGCCTTCTCGCATTGGTTAATTCAGATAGTAGCTTAGCTGAGCAAGTTGCGACGAATGATTATCAAGTTAATTCCATGGAAGTGGCTATTGATGAAGAATGTAATCACATCATTGCTTTACGTCAGCCGGCGGCAGGTGACTTACGTTTAGTCGTTGCCATTATTAAAACGATTACTGATCTCGAAAGAATTGGTGATGAGGCAGAAAAAATTGGCCGCTATGCCGTTGACCTTGCGACAGAAGAACGAAATGAAATGTTTTTCTCAGAACTCAAGTTGCTGGGTGATCAGGTGAAAACAATTTTGAGAGAGTCATTAGATGCTTTTGCACGCATGGATGTCGCTAGTGCTTTTGAAACGGCTGCGACAGATAAAGCCATTAATAAAGAATATGACGTCATCATGCGTAAGCTGGTCAAATCAATGTCTGAAGATCGTGCATCAGTTGAGCGAGGTCTAAAAGTCATGTGGTGTGCACGCGCATTAGAGCGTATTGGTGATCATGCAAAGAATATATGTGAGTACGTAATCTTTACTGTTGAAGGTAAAGATGTGCGCCATACTAGTTTTAAGCAAGCATTGGATGAGTTTAAGAGTAAACCTTAATTTGCTAGCTATAAAAAGTGAACAGGCATAAAAAAAGCCCCGCGAAGCGGGGCTTTTTTTATTAATATTTTATCTATTAGACAAATACAAATGCCATCACAAGTGCAATTACGACAACAGCAACACCGACTAATAGTGCAGGAACATCATAGTTCATTGGAACTCCAGTAAATTTATTATAGTAAGCAGCTAAGAACTGTGACAGAGATTATATTGGCTAAGTGAGATCCGTACAATAGTTATGCGCAATACTCTGATAATAATCTAACTATTTGAATAATCAGCCATTTTTGAAGCGTGCTGGCTTGATATCCAAATTCTCCACAAATTGACGTGTGACACCTAGCTTTTCAGCTGTCATTACACGGATTGCGGTTAGTGTGTACTCAGGGTATTCGTCCGCTAAAAAACTGGCGACTTCGTAGCATTTAGCCTCGAGGTTCTTGTCTTCCAACCCAGCTTCTTCAGCAAGCTTCTTAATCACCACATTCTCAGTTTGTGTGTCATTAGTATTATTAGTTGCGCGTCGCTCTAAAGGCTTATCTGTAGTTTTAGCTGTCGCAGCCTTAGCGGGCTTGGCTTTTTTGCGTGGAGTGGGTTGCGTTGTTGGTTTATTCGCTTTAGCAGCTACCGGTTTTTTACTTGGTGCCGGCTTAGGCTTTGCTTTAGGTACGGCTTGAATAATGGCACTTTGAGAAGCAGTCTCTTCGATGCTAGAAACTTTCCACAAGTGTTCCATTATTTGTATCGCACTTAATGTGGCTGTCGCAGTCAATCCTTTTGGAATCGCTGCAAGCACAATCTTTAGGTGGATCAACATAGATAAACGATGCCATTGGGCAGAGTCTACTTTCGCTTTTCTAAAATTTGTCTGTAGTACTTTAATGTCGTTGAGATCACCATCAATGTCATCAATTTCACTTTCAACAAGATTCTCAATTTTAGCTAGTATTTGGTGCAAATCTGCATGACTTGTTTGGTCATGCTGGCGAAATTCGTCAAATCGCACTGCCCAATCGATAGAATATAATTCTTGAGTTAGTGGGCTAGTTTCCATGCTTGTTTTCTCTTCCATAATTTTAATTATTATTCAGGACGAATATCTAAATCGTCGAGACGTTGCTTACTAACGTTAAGTTTGTTTGAAAGTAACAAGCGCAAGGCATTAATAGTGCAATGCGGATATTTTTTCTTAAGTGCATTCATGGCAGCACTATAAGTTTCAATTTCAAGTTCGTCGTTGCTGGCTTTGTCTAATATTTCTTCGACAGATTTCTGGTCTTTTAATAGTTGTTCGCGGTCTTGGGCGAAGTAACCTTGCCAACGAAAATCAGCCAATAAAAATCCAAGTAGAATCGTCGTTGCTTGATCGCCGCTATCTAATGCAGAACGTAAAGTAAATGATTGCAGTAAACTGTTCCCTGCGTACCAAGCGCTAGAGCCTTCCTTAATTGAATCAAGACGAGCTTGTAATGCATTAATTTCAGTTGGCAAGCCTTCATCTTTTAAAATATGATGCGCCCATCTATCCACTTCTTTGAGACTAGTGTTCAACGTGTCTGTACTAGGATCTGTGGTGTTCTCCACTTGTTTCAGAGTGGCGAGAGGATCCGAGTCTTTAATATTTGGCCAATTAACTTGTGAGCTAGACCCCATTTAAATTCCCTAAGATTTTTGATTCGAACATTTATACAGGAATTGTAAATTTAAAAATGTGATTAGTAGAGCGTGCTCAGCATTTTTAAGATATAGCTAAATGTTCGGCCGATATATGGTTAAAATTCAGAGCTTTATGGTAGCGAACTTTTTGCCAGTGTTTGTTTCTAAGTAACAGTTCACAAAAAATATAAATGAGGATTAACAGATGAGATTAAAACGGATTATCAATTTCGCTATGACAGCAAGCTTTGCATTCGCGTTAGCGGCGTGTACTACAATCAATCCTTACACGGGAGAAGAGCAAACAAGTAAAGTAGTTAAAGGTGCAGGAATTGGTGCCGCCGCCGGTGCAGTCGTCGGGTTAATCAGTGGTGATAATGGACGCGAAAGAAGGAAGAGAGCCTTAATTGGTGCGGGTCTGGGTGCCATTGCGGGAGGCGGTGTTGGTTATTACATGGACGTACAAGAAGCAAAACTACGTCAAAAATTAGCAGGCACAGGTGTCAGTGTGACGCGTGATGGAGATAACATTATTCTAAATATGCCTAGCAATATAACCTTTGCAGTGGATAGCGCAAATGTCAGCAGTGATTTCTATCAAGTCCTTGATTCTGTGACAATTGTAGTCACGGAATATGATAAAACTTTAATTGAAGTCATGGGGCATACAGATAGCACAGGTTCTGAGCAACATAATCAGCAACTTTCTGAAAGAAGAGCGCAAAGTGTGACACAGTACTTCGTGAGTCGAGAGATCAATCCAGGACGATTACAAGATTATGGCTATGGAGAGAATTATCCCGTGGTGAGTAATGATACTGATCAGGGCAGAGCGCAAAATCGCCGTGTCGAAATTGCCTTAGTTCCAATTACAAGTAGTTAACTACTTCTCAATTTTTAGAATCAAAAGGCCCTGGCAATTGTCAGGGCCTTTTGTTTGAATAATGGTTTATATGACTATTTCATAAATTATGTCTCTAGGTACCTTATATATCGTGTCAGCGCCTTCGGGTGCCGGAAAAACAAGTTTGCTTAAGGCGGTTCGGTCACAATTAGTGGATTTGAAAGTCGCCATTTCTCACACCACAAGAGACCCGCGCCCAGGTGAGGTGAACGGTGACCATTATCATTTCGTTTCCGAGAAAGAATTTCATAAAATGGAAGAAAGCGGTGACTTTCTAGAATTTGCCGAAGTGTTTGGCAATTTTTATGGAACTTCCAAAAAATCAGTCAATTTTCATTTAGACAAAGGAGATGATGTCGTATTGGAGATTGATTGGCAGGGCGCCCAACAAGTACGAAATATATACCCACAAGCAGTCTCCATATTTATTTTGCCCCCATCAATTCAAGCATTAGAAAATCGCTTACTTAACCGAGGCCAGGATTCAGAAGAAATTATCCAAAAGCGCATGGCGCAAGCCCAGAGTGAAATTAGCCACTATGATGAATATCAATACCTGATTATTAATGATGAATTGGACGAAGCCATTCAGATGTTAACTACAGTATTTAGTCAGCCAGAGAAGTACTCCTCACCGAGCCAAAACAAGCTGAAACAATTACTTTCTGAAATGAATTAAAGTTGGGTTACATGAGTAGTTTATAAGTACAAAATCGACTACACTTTAAACATTGGAAAAACTTATATAACAGGAGACAAGCGTGGCACGCGTAACCGTAGAAGATTGCTTAGAGAAAATTGATAATCGTTTCAAACTAATTATGGTCGCAAGTAAGCGAGCAAGACAAATTGCGATGGGTACAGAACCTTTAGTGGAATGGGAAAACGATAAGCCAACGGTTGTGGCACTACGTGAAATAGCTGACGAGTTAATTACTGAAGAATCTCTAAAAGAAACACCTATGAGTAGCTCAGAAGAATTACTTTCTGAAGAGATAGGTGAAGTGGATGCATTGGCCGCTGCACTGCATGCAGAAATTGGTATGGAATTAAGTCAAATGCAACCTGAAAATTCTGAAGAAAACCCACAACCTGAAACACCTGCGGTTGATAGCTCTGAGCAGGGTCTTTAACACCCAGTTGGTTTAGCTTTATATGGCGTCGGCGGCTACTCCAAATTCATCATCTTCATTAAACGCAGTCGGCCCAACGCGGTTCTTAATTAGTGAGCTATGTGAATTACTAGATTCCTATTTAGAGCCCGCTCAAGTCAAATTTGTTTATAACGCATACCTGTTTAGCGCTGAAGCCCACGAAGGGCAAAAGCGCTTAACAGGTGAGCCGTATATATATCACCCCTTAGCTGTCGCAAAAATCATGGCGGAAATGCGCCTTGATTATCAAAGTATCACTGCCGCCATTCTGCATGACGTTATTGAAGATACGCCCACCGCAAAAGAACAAATTAAAGAACAGTTTGGAGAAGATGTCGCTGAGCTTGTTGACGGGGTTAGTAAGCTTACTCACTTAACATTTTCATCGCGCGCAGAAGCTCAAGCAGAAAACTTCCGAAAAATGATGCTGGCGATGGTGCGGGATATCCGCATTATCATTGTGAAACTCGCAGATCGACTGCATAACTTGCGCACAATAGGTGTTATGCGCAGCGAGAAAAAAAGGCGAATTGCGAAAGAAACATTAGACATCTATGTGCCAATTGCGCAACGTTTAGGAATGCACACAATACGTGTTGAGCTTGAACATTTAGCATTTCAAGCGATGTACCCTATGCGCTATGGCGCGTTAGAGAATGCAGTCAAGAAAAGTCAGAAAAATCGAAAACAAATCATGCGTGAAGTTGAAACGTCAATTTGTACGCAATTAGAAAATGCCAATATAGAAAGTAGAATTTTTGGAAGAGAAAAAAATCTTTATAGCATCTATAAGAAAATGCGCACAAAGAGTATTTCATTTTCTGAAGTGTATGATGTGTATGCCATACGTTTGTTAGTCAAAGATATCGATACTTGCTATCGCACAATGGGGGTTGTACATAATTTATATAAGCCGGTCCCCGGAAAATTCAAAGATTACATTGCCATTCCTAAAAAGAATGGGTACCAATCATTACATACAATCTTGTTTGGCCCCAAAGGTGTAGTGATTGAAATACAGATAAGAACAGAAGAAATGGATGTCATTGCAGAAGCTGGAGTTGCTGCACATTGGATATATAAAACACAAGATGAGACAGCGAATACGTTGACATCACCAGCCAGTGCGCGAAAGTGGGTGGCTGAAATTATGGAGATACAACAGAATACTGGTAACTCCTTAGAATTTTTGGAAAGCGTTAAAGTCGATTTGTTCCCTGATGAGATTTACGTATTTACACCGGCGGGGGATATTATAGTATTGCCGCGAGGTAGCTCTGCAGTTGATTTCGCCTATGCAGTCCATTCTGACCTGGGTAATACATGTGTAGCTGCAAAAGTAGATAGAAGAATATCGCCTTTGAGTATTGAATTAGAAAATGGACAAACCGTTGAAGTGATATCCACGCCAACGGCGCGACCCAAAACAAGTTGGCTAAATTTTGTTGCTACAAATAAAGCACGCGTCAATATTCGCCATTACCTTAAGAATTTACAAAGAGAAGAGGCAATTAAGCTTGGTGAACGATTGTTTAAAAAATCATTCTCTGCCTATGATCGATCATTTGAACAAGTTAAGAAAAAAGATATTTCCAGTTTGCTAGAAAGTACTAACTTGGCATCTATTGAAGATTTATATGCTGAGATTGGCTTGGGTGAGCGGGTTGCAGAATTGATGATACAAAGCTTATTGGGCATAGAAGCAGTTAAGCCTAAGCAGAAAAAGAAAACCAGCAAGAAAACGCCATTGGCGATACGAGGCACTGAAGGCGTGGTGGTAAATTTTGGAAAATGCTGCAGTCCGATTCCTGGGGATCAAATCATTGGCATAATGACTTCTGGAAAAGGCTTGGTGATACACAGAGAGCGTTGTCGTAATATTGATCGAAAGAATGCGTTCAAAGATAAATGGGTCACTGTGTCGTGGGCAGAAGATCATGAACAAGACTTTGTTGCTGCAGTACGTGTAGAAACGATAAACCAGCGTGGTGTATTGGCAACACTTGCTGCAAGAATTGCGTCAGCGGGATCAAATATTGATGACATTGTCTTTGAAGATAAAGATGACAAGAGTACAACCATCACCTTTGCTATTGGTGTGCGTGATCGAAAGCAACTCGCGAGCATTATTCGTACACTTCGTAGTAATCCCAATGTGCTCAAAGCCTCACGCATGCGCGGATAAGAATTAGTTTTTACATTTAATTAAGGAGAACACTATGACTAAAACGATCGTAGCGACAGATCGTGCACCACAAGCCATTGGCACTTACTCGCAAGCAGTCAAAGTTGGGACGACAGTTTATATGTCGGGACAAATCCCACTAGATCCAGGCACAATGGAATTAGTAGAAGGTGGTATAGAAGATCAAATTAAACGCGTATTTGATAACCTTTTAGCGGTCGCAGAGGCTGCCGGCGGGTCTTTTGAAAATGTCGTTAAATTAAATATATTCTTAACAGACTTGTCATGTTTTCCTACAGTGAATGAAATTATGTCAACTTACTTCAAGCAGCCATACCCTGCACGCGCCGCGATTGGTGTAGCAACATTGCCTAAAGGTGCGCAGGTAGAAATGGATGCTGTATTAGAGCTGTAATCTTATAAAATTAAAGACTGTCAATCTGATGTATGACGACAGTAAGCGCTGTCTAAAATTTTACTGCGATGACGATACATATTCTATTAATTCGTTTTCATGAGTAACCTTGAAGATTTACCCAGTATCACGCCTAAAGCGATTGAAAATTTAGCAAAGCTGAATATTGCGAGCATATTTGATTTGCTGTTTCATTTGCCACTGCGATATAACGATCGAACGGTAATTACAAATATTTCAGACATCACTTGCAACAATGAATTACAAGTGATCGGGCAGGTATATAACGCCAAGGTAGTTTTTGGACGTCGCCGCATGATGACGGCCACTTTGCTTGATGAGACAGGAGAGATCACTTTACGTTTTTTTCATTTTAGTAATAGCCAGTTAAAAGGGCTGTCTGATGGTAAGCGTGTATTGTGTTTTGGGGAGCCACGACGATCTGGTAAAAGAATCGAAATGATCCATCCGCAATATCGTGTATTACAAGCACATGAAACTGTCACACTTTCCGATCGTCTTGAGCCTGTATACCCAACAACAAAAGGATTACAGCAAAAGCGCATACAGTCATTAGTAGACAAAGCACTTAAATGGGCAGAGGAACAAAAAACTGTATTTGAGGATGTGCTAGAAGACATGCCAGGTATGTTTGGTGAAAGCATCCCTATGTTAGACATGTTAAAAGAAATTCATAAACCTCATGCAAATATAGATAAGCAAGCACTATTTGATCGGCAGCATCCCTCACAAAAACGCTTAGTGTTTGATGAATTGCTGGCACACCACCTAAGTATTATGAAATTGCGTATCCGTAGTAATCGGCGCAAAAGCTATCAATTAACATCAAATGGGTCTTTGGTTGATCCATTTATGCAAAACTTACCGTTTAAACTCACTAACGCACAAGCGCATGTATTAAAAGATATTAAAAAAGATATGAGTGCACCACATCCGATGATGAGGTTAGTACAAGGCGATGTAGGCAGTGGTAAAACCGTGGTTGCCTTGGTGGCATGTTTATATGCTGTCGAAAATAATTTTCAAGCGGCCGTTATGGCACCAACAGAATTATTGGCTGAACAACATTTTCGTTACTTTAGCCATCAACTTTTGCCACTAGGTATTCAAGTTGCCTGGTTGGCATCGGGAATGCCTGTTAAAAAGAAAAGAGAAATGCTGGAATTAATTTCCTCAGGTACTGCCTCTGTAGTGATAGGAACGCATGCTTTATTCCAAGAAGGTGTAGAATTTAAAAATTTAGCAGTCAGTATTACAGATGAGCAACACCGCTTTGGAGTGCAGCAGCGCTTACAGCTAACCCAAAAAGGATCAGAAGATACTGTTTATCCTCATCAACTAACTATGACGGCGACGCCTATTCCGCGCACCTTAGCGATGAGTATGTATGCGCACCTAGATTACTCAGTGATTGATGAGCTGCCTCCAGGTAGAAAGCCAATCACAACAGTGGCTATTGCTGATTCCCGACGGGATGAGATTATTGAACGCATACGCGAGAACTGCCAGCAAGGCGCACAAGTGTATTGGGTTTGCAGTTTGATAGAAGAATCAGATGCCCTGCAAAGTCAGGCAGCGACAGATACACATGAATATCTTCAAACACAGTTGACAGGTTTTAATATAGGTTTATTACATGGAAGATTAAAGTCGGCAGAAAAAGATGCCGTTATGCAGGATTTTATAAACCAAAAAATTAATGTGTTAGTGGCGACAACTGTGATCGAAGTGGGAGTAGATGTGCCTAATGCCAGCCTAATGATTATCGAGAATGCCGAACGGTTTGGATTAGCCCAGTTACACCAGCTACGCGGACGAGTTGGGCGAGGGGAAAAACAAAGTAGCTGTGTATTGTTATATAAAGCACCTTTGGGTGATGTGGCTAAAAAGCGCTTGGAAGCACTGCGAGAAACAACGGATGGATTCGAATTGGCACGCATTGATTTAGAAATACGCGGCCCTGGCGAAGTGTTAGGGACAAAACAATCGGGTGACATGCAAATGCGCATTGCTAATTTGAGTAAAGATCTTGCGTTGCTGCCCGAAGTACAAAAAGCTGCGCATTGGTTATTAGAGAATCACCCAGAGCGCGTGGAGACCATACTCAGACGATGGTTAGGTAATGCAGTGGAGTATGCGAATGCTTAAAGCGTTGGCTTTAGCCTGACATCGTACCAATGACCATCACACCCACTAGCTTGGCGATTAAAAATAAGCCTAGAAGTAATCCTATTTTACTGAAAATGCCTGAATTGGGCTTAAAGGCTTGCATTAGGCTAAGTAGTGTCCCAAACACTGCTAATACCAGCGCGCCCCAGTAGAGCATGCCAAAGCAGGTGGATTCACACATGCGGCCATCAAATGGGCCACTTAATAGACTATAGACCAGCGCAATTGTGACGCCCCAGCCAAGTAAAACCAATGTGTTTGCAGTTACAGTATTCATAAGTATCTATTCTTTATGGTAATTTTTTGCCCAATAGCTCGCAAGTAGTGACCCGGTGACATTATGGATAATAGAAAATATTGCCCCAGGTAAAGCAGTTGTCGCACCAAAGAATTTTACTGCGAGAGCCACAGCCAGTCCAGAGTTTTGCATACCCACTTCAATTGCAATGGTTTTACTGAGAAGTCGATTACGCGTAAAGAGTAAGGTCGTGAAATAACCTAGCACTAGACCAATGACATTATGTGCAAGTACCAGACACACGAGGATTGGGCTCACACTTAATAAGTTGTATTTATTTAAGGCAACAATGATGGCAATAATTAAACAGATCAAGACAATAGAAATATCAGCGCCAAAACGTTGAATTGGTAACACAATCATACGAATAGTGTGATTGAGAAAAACACCCAAACTCACTGGTAATACAACAATGTAAAAAATACTCTTCATCATATTGAGCATATCGATATCAACGGTATGGCTGAGATAAGCGTAGGCGAGCAATGGAGTGGCAACGACGGCAAGACAAGTACTAATGGCAGTCAGTGTAATGGAGAGCGCTACATCGGCTTTGCTGATATAACAAATCACATTTGAGGCAGTCCCACCCGGTACACTGCCAACTAATATCATTCCTGCAGTGAGTGCCGCCGATAACCCAGCCAGGTGACTTAACTGCCATGCAATCAATGGCATGAAGCCAAACTGTAATAATAAGCCTAGGAGTAATATCGGATAACGTTGGAGGGCACGCTTAAAATCATCTAATGTTAATGAAGCACCCATGCAAAACATGACCGCGCCAAGAAGATAGACAATTAATGATTTCTGTTCTGCAAACCCTTGTGGCCAGAGGTAAGCAATAAAACATGCGGCAATAGCGAACAATGGGAAATAGCGTTGAAGTAAAGACATAGGTGTAGCTTGTATAACTAAAAGCTAAGTAAATGAACTGCGTATATGTCGTGAAGTGGTGACACTGCTATAAATCAGCATAGATAACACCATCATCAATTTTTATGTTGACCTTCTTTAAGGACTGACCGACACAAGGACCATATATACATTCACCATTGTCTATTTCAAACAGCGCACCATGATTTACACATTCAATATAGTCTTTCTCTTGAGTTAAAAATATATCCTCTAACCAATTTAATGGTGCAGAATTATGTGGGCAACTATTTTCATATGCGACAGTATTATCATAATTCCGTACAATAAAAATATTACGCTCAGGTGAGAACTCTGATATAACGAATTCTCGTGAATCAACTTCATTTAATTCATTGAAGTCACAAAGTTTAATAAAAGGCATATCGTTTGAAAGATTTAGATATTAATTTTACTGATTCGCTGCAAGTAGAAGAATCATTTTACCAAGCATTCCGAACTCGCAATATCGAATTAATGAAAGATGTCTGGGATAAAACAGATGAGGTTATCTGTATTCATCCTGGATCACCTAGAATTTATAGCTTTGATTTAATTATAGCAAGCTGGGAGCAAATATTTCAGGCGCAGTCAGGAACAATGATAGATATCACTGACCCGGTGTATAAATTTCAAAATGATGTCTCGATTCATTATGTCAAAGAATCATTATCTCTCAACAATGAAGCCATTACGACGGTCTATGCAACCAATATTTACCAACAGACAGATGCGGGATGGAAAATGATAGCTCATCATGCGAGCCCCGCTTTTTCGGCGACAGAAGAAAAAATCAACCCAAGTCTGCATTAAATATCAATGTAAGAATATTACTATCCAAACTGTGCCATTGTTTATGGTCATAAATGAATGATGTTGGTTGATTTGGTAAATTCACTTGGACTTCTTCTTAGCTATGAGTTCTTCGTTATATTGTTTTTCCATTCCTTTGCCAATTGAAATAATTCCCTTTTCCAGTGCCTGTAAAAAATCATACACAGTAGATTTTCGATTAGAGATATTTATTCTATTATATGGTGATCTCGTGCTGAATTGATGTGTATATTCACATTTATACTTTAGTTCTTGTTTTGTTATGTTTCTTAACATGGTTGGCCTCGATGACGTTTCCAGAATTTAGTGGGTAAGGTAATAGCAGTGCATCAATCTAATGCTTTTTAGGGAAGCCAATTAAATGGCAATACCAAGCTTTAATATGGGAATGAGATTTTTATTTTCATCATAGATTTTAATTCTATTTTGGCTGATTAGTTCATTGATGTTGGTTGCAGATATAGAGAAAAATTCCTCTACTGAAATCTCTGTCCAATAATCATTATTATTTTCATCTTCTAACTTTAGTTCAATTTTTTTGGCTAACATAATGATGCTTCCTCTATATGGATTGCCACTAATGAAGGTTATCGGCAAATTGGAGGAAAAAAATTGTTAACAAATGTAAACTCAAAAATAACTACTGATAATTAATTAGTTAAGATATAAATGAAGATAATATTAGTAGGTTAATTTATGTAAGCATAGTCATAGAGGTAAATGTCTGTTATTGATGCGATTTTGAACATAACATCTAGTGTTGATTACATGTGACTAGTTCCGACCCAAAGCGCACAATAGAGCTACCACTTAGAATCAAGGATCAAAATTATGGATAGTGTACCCATTCACGAGATTGGCCAGGTTATACAATTAGCGGTTGCCCCCGTATTTATGCTAACTGGCATTGCGGGGTTTTTGTCAGTGCTGTCTCATCGTCTAAGTCGTGTTGTCGACCGCACCCGTATCGTCGATCGATTTTTACACGAGGTGAAATCCAAAGAACATAAGAGAGCGCTTTGTAGGGAAGCTAAATCTTTGAAAAGACGAACTCGAATTACTAACTGGGCAATTAGGCTTTCAGTTGGTAGCGCTCTCATCATCTGTATCGTTGTAATGTGTTTATTTATAGGTGATTTTGCCTTATTTAAGTTGGGCGCAATAATTGCCTATTTATTCATTGCTTCAATGTTATTAATAATTTTATCTTTAATATTACTTATACTGGAAGTAACAATTCACACGCAAAATATGCAAAACAATATTGAGCATCTTCTTGTGAAATCTGATTCAGCGTAAAAATATAGAGTGACCGCTTTTGATTTGGAAGCTGGCGAAATTAAATTCGCTATCAAAAATAATAAAATACTAAGCAAGCGCTAAGTAACACGGCTACCCAAATCACCATATTCCCTACCGAAGTGCCGCGGGCAATTTTGCTGTTAGGACCATGTGCTTGATAAGCAATTGTAGTAATTAGCTTCAAGTTACTTTGTTTGAATTTTTGTACTCCAACTAACAACATGCCAAAGCTTGTTGTCATTGCGCCTAGTAAGCTATTCAGCGGCTTGCGATAGAACCAGTCGAAATCTAAATTGGTTGATTTAATTTCTGGTGGGTACCAACCATTTCGGTATAAAACTGTGAATGCTAGCAATGAAAAGAAAATTAATTGTAGCTGTGTAATTGTGTGGTCAAACGTGTAGGGGTGGAAATCCATAGAATAAGGTAGCCATTGATAGAAAACATGAGGGAATACTCCAAGTAAAATACACATCAATGCAGTAATAGCCATGGCTAATAACATATTAAGTGGTGCCTCTTTGCAGCTTAGCCCCTGGTCATGGGCAAAGAAACTAAAGAAAGGTACCTTGATGCCGGAATGATGTAAAACACCTGCAGAAGCAAACAGCAATACCAGCCAAGTAATCCAATGGCCTTCTTCGGCTACGGCGTATAGTATGATTCCCTTTGAGATGAATCCGCTAAATAATGGGAATGCCGAAATTGACATCGCACCAATAAGACAAAATATGGTTGTCCACGGCATAGATTTATACAAACCTCCAAGCTCGGTGGCTTTACATGTTCCAATTCTATGTAGAACGGCCCCCATACTCATAAACAGTAAGGCTTTATATAGAATATGAGCAAACGCATGTGCGGCCGTGCCATTTAAAGCCAGCTCTGTACCTACGCCTATTCCTACTACCATGAATCCTAGTTGGTTGTTAAGGCTGTAAGAAAGGACTTTGCGTAAATCGTTTTCAATTACAGCATAAAAAATAGGAAAGGCAGTCATTAATGCTCCGATCCATATTAACGACTCCGTGCCAGCATAGCCACGTGCTAAACAGTACACAGCAAGTTTTGTGGTAAATGCAGATAATGCAACTGTACCCACGGGGCTAGCTTCTGGGTACGCGTCCTGTAACCAGTTATGTAGTAAGGGGAATGCACACTTGATGCCAAATGCAAGAAAGATTAATAACCCTGATAGGGTGTTAATCGACATAGCATCAAATAATATAGAGTCGGTTTGTTGGTAATGCAAAATGCTACCCAGCATCAATAATAAGCCTGACGTGATATGTATCAATAGATAGCGCATACCGGCTCGCCGACTATCAAGTCCCGTTCCAAGCCAAACAATAATGACTGAAGATAAGGCGCTTATCTCCCAAAAGATAAATAAAGTAAGTAAATCACCAGCAAGCACAGCGCCAATGGCAGAACCCGCATAGATAGCAATCATTGATTGCTCATATCTATCCGATTTATGTAGTGAATATATGGCAGTTAAGAAGGCTGCAATAATAAAAATAAGTGTGAATATCCAACTTATACCATCGATACGAATTGGATCTAAAGTGTAATCAAATAAATTAACTGTAAGAATTAACTCATCCGGATAGGCTAGGAACCCGAGTAGTGCAACTATTGGCAATGCAAACGTGACAATGCGACGCATATTGCCAGGCATAAATAGAATTGCGATGCCGCCAAGTATTAAAATTATACCGGGATGATTGATGAAATCATTCATGAAGAAATCAATCATAATAATCTTCATCCCGCATTAAAATTTTACGTAGCTGTATAGCAGATAATACAATTGCCACGCAGCCAATAAATCCATAGAAGGCATAAAAACCAAACCATTCTTCAAATGCAAAATGGCCATGCTTGTGATAGAAGACATCGACCAGCAACAACGCTGCACAAAGTGCGTATAGCGCATAGACCACAAAATTAATGAATTTTTTACTATAAATCATCTTAAATTAAGTAAAAGTAAATAGTCATGAACATAAGGTAATAAAAAGAATAGTACAAAACATACGCCTGCTGTCACACATAGTGGCATCACGACAGCAAATGGTGCTTCTTGAATTCCATTGTTTGCTTGCTTCGGTGTTGCCATGAAGCCATTAATCGCTATCGGCATTAAATAAACTATATTGAGTAATGTGCTGACTAAAAATGCAATGGCAATGATGAGTCTGTCTGCACTAATTGCCCCGTCTATTAAAAACCATTTACTCCAGCCCCCTGCTAGTGGGGGTAACCCAATAATACTAATAGCAGCGATAGTATAAGCAGCAAAAGTAAATGGCATAATGCGGCCTAAACCATGCATATCGCTAATTAACGTTTTTTTCGTGGCCGTATAAATAGCGCCTGCGCAGAAAAATAAAGTAATTTTTCCGACGGCATGAGTCGCTAAATGTAAAGACGAGCCCATAATGCTAGTGGATGTTGCCAGTACCGCACCTAATACGATGTAAGCAAGCTGGCTCACGGTTGAATAGGCCAGTCTTGCCTTCAAGTTATCCTGTTGTAGTGCCACTAAAGACGCAAGTAACATTGTTGCTGTTGCCACCCAAATGATCGGTGAATTGGCGCCAGTACTGGTTAACACGTCAATACCAAACACATAGACAGTTACTTTTAAGACGCAAAATACACCAGCTTTCACCACAGCGACGGCATGCAATAATGCGCTGACGGGAGTGGGTGCCACCATGGCAGAGGGAAGCCATCGATGGAAAGGCATTAATGCCGCTTTACCAATACCAAACGCATACAAGGCAAAAAGTAACATGAGTAAGCCATCAGGGAGTTCATTTTCAAGAATTCCGCCGACACTAAAGTCAAGTGTGCCAGTGATACTCCAGGTCCAAAGAATGGCGATTAATAAAAAACCAATTGATGTGCCGATGAGTATGCCAAGATAAACACGCGCGCCTGCTTTCGCATCATCAGTTCCCTTATGAGCCACTAATGGGTAAGTGCTTAACGTCAATAGCTCATAGAAAATAAATAGAGTTAACAAATTAGCTGAATAAGCAATGCCCATGACTGCTGCCATGGCAAGACAGAAACACATATAGAAGCGGGCTAAATGTTTTTCTTTGTTGGCATTCATATAGCCAATGGCATAAATTGTAGTGACTAACCACAAGCCTGATGCTACACAAGCATATAAAATGCCTAGCGGCTCTACGTGAAACGCAATTGGAATAGAATCAATAATGGTGAAGAAGGAAATACTTTGATAAAAAGCATCAGAACCCAAATTCACAATCGAAATTGTCACACCAAGTAAACACAACGCTGTACCAACAAATATCAATTCGATAAGTCCACGAAATCTAGCGCAGGCAAAAATAAGTAACGCGCCGATCACCGGTACCAACATACTGGCAAATATATTCATTTGCAGACTTTGGCTTAGTTCATTCATTATCTGAGTAATGCCTCGGCAGCAGCGGTTGCCATTTCTACGGGATAACGAGTATCAATGCCAAAATATAGTGTGATTAATACCATTACCCAGGTACATGTGAGTAATAACGGAGGTGCTTCTTTAACACCAATACAACCTTCGTTAGGTTCACGGAAATACATTTGCTCTATGACACGCCATATATAAATGACTGAGAGTAGCGATGTAAATAATACAATGATGGCTAGCCACCAATAATCATTTTCTAGAATCGCTAATACTAAATACCACTTACTTATAAAGCCTGAAGTCAGTGGCACACCAATTAAAGCCAATCCAGCGACGACAAATGCTGCGGATGTCCATGGCATGACTCTGCCAGCCCCTGCAAGATGAACTAGGCGCGTAGAGTGAATACGTGAAAGCAAACATGCCATACACATGAATAATGCGCCCTTTATAAAGGCATGATTGAACAAATGGATAATACTTGCGATCAATCCAGCTTTTGTCTCAAGTGCGATGCCTAAAGTCATGTAACCTATCTGGCCTAAACTAGAGTAGGCTAATAAGCGTTTGACGCCGGGTTGAAATATAGCGGTAAAGGCACTGAACACAATGGCGACAATGGAGAGAGGAAGAAGAATGTAGCCAAGGTTAAGAATGCTAAATGAAAAATCAAACCCGAAAATCGTGTAAAAAACTCGATAAAGCAAATATAACGCGACTTTAGTTGCGGTCGCTGCTAAGAAAATGCTGACGACTGAAGGCGCATGCGCATACGCATTGGGTAACCAATGATGCAATGGAAATAATGCAAGTTTTAAACAAATGCCGACTGTAAAGAATGCAAATGCAGCATGCACACTGCGGAATCCATCGATTGAATGAATACGAACTTGCAGATCGAGCATATTTAAGGTGCCAGTTTGCATGTATAACAAACCAATCCCGATCAGAATAAATGTGGCGCCGATTGTTCCCATGATTAAATATTCATAGGCAGCAGTTAAAGCCTTGCGATTGTCTCCCATGGCAATCATTGCATAGGAAGATAATGAACTAATTTCTAGAAAAACAAAGACGTTAAAAGCATCGCCAGTCGCAACAATGCCTAACAGGCCGGTAAAACAAAGCAAAAAAGCAGTATAAAATAAGGAGTGTTTGTTAGAAGTAATTTCATTTTCGACTAATTGCCGCGATGCCAGTAGCGTAATAGAAGCAACGGCCGTGATTAATACAATGACAAACGCACTAATGGTATCGATGTGATATTGGATTCCCCAAGGGGCTGGCCAACTACCAAGTTCATAACTCAGTGGACCATACGCTCTGACTTCTAGCATTAATAAGATAGAAATGGCAAAAGCCACCCAACTCACAGCCGTCGCAAATAACCAAGGTAGCTTTGTCTTTGGCAGTAAGCTGCAAAGCGGTGCCGCGATAAGCGGGATGACGATCTGCAGTATGGGATAATGTGCGCTGATCACTCTTCTTCCAGCTCTATTTTTTCAATTTCGCGTTCATCAATCGATTGATAGCGTTGATTAATGTTAACGACTAAAGCCAAACCGACGGCGGTGGTGGCAACACTGACGACGATGGCAGTCAATATAAGTACATGGGGGAGAGGGTTTGAAAAAACACTAAACCCATCTTCTAAAATGGGCGCGGTTCCACCATCTACTTTCCCCATAGAGATAAATAAGATGAATACCGAGGTTTGAAAAATATTTAAGCCGACTAATTTTTTTAGTAAATTAGTATGGTCGATAACAATATATAAACCAGCCATCATTAATAAGATGCTGACCCAGTAACTATATTGGTTGGAGATAAGCTCAGTCATTACTTTTTAAATTTAGCGAAAGCGTAAAAAATTGAAATAATAACGGAAGCAACTGTAATCCCAACGCCAAGCTCAATCACTAAAATTCCCCAATGTTGTCCGTGGACAGGGTCATGAGCGAGCACGTTGTAGTCCAAATAATTACCACCGAGGAGTATGCCAAAGACGCCAACTCCCGCATATAAAAGCAAACCAAGCGCTGCGAATACCTTAGCAATGTTAAGTGAGATGATTTTTTCAGTGCGTTTAGTGCCGTGCAATAAAGCATATAAAATGACTCCGCTGGCAAAAATAACACCCGCTTGAAAACCTCCACCTGGACCATAGTCTCCATGAAATTGAACATACAGTGCGAATAACAATATTGCCGGTATCAGCAAGTGACTGGTTTCAAGCAGAATTGGGTTTTTTCTTACACTCATGATTTATTATCTTCGTCCTGGCGCGAACCCCGGTTGAGGCCAAGTAACAACAGCACTGCAATTAACGCGGTGAATACAACAGTAACTTCTCCTAGAGTATCAAAGCCTCGGTAACTTGCGAGTACAGAGGTAACGATATTGGGTATGCCAATCTCCTCCCCACTTTGCTCGATATAACGCGGGGCCACATGAGTGTGCACCGGCGCATTTGGATCACCAAAGGCAGGCATATCACTGGTTGAGTAAATTAGGCCTGCCCCTGTGACTAATACTACAAAGATAGGAATAATATGATTTTTGCGATTGAGAGCCTGGTGTTTACCGGTAATAGACAATGCACTTAAAAATAAAACAGTGGATATACCTGCGCCAACGGCGGCTTCAGTGAAGGCAACATCAACAGCATCAAGCGCGACAAAAAATGTGGCAGACAATAAGCTATATATTCCACCCAGCATAATGACAGACAACATATTGCGCATAGCAATAATGGCGATAGCTGTAAGCGCAAGCATGCTCAAGAAAAAGATAGCGACTAAGTGTTCGATGATGCGTCCTCATCAGTTATGTAGTGACGATCTTCGTGTAATGCAGCATTGACTAAGGCGTGAATGGCAGTTGGGCCTGTCATCAATAAAAATAATAGAATCAGAACAAGCTTAATGGTGGTAAGCGTAAAACCAGCGTATAGAATTAGGCCACTAATAATTAAAATAGCCCCTAAACTATCAATTAAGCTAGCCGCATGCACACGCGTAATAAAGCTAGGCATCTTAATAATGCCAAAGGCACCAATTAAGCAAAATAGGCAGCCAGATATAATGAGAATACTACTCAATGTATGAATTAATGCAGGCATTAAGATTCTTCCTCTTCACGATGACCTAAATCATCAAAACGATAGAGTTTCAAAATGGCTACGGTGCCAATAAAATTAATCAATGAATACACAAGCGCGATATCCATAAAGGCGGGTCGTTGCATATAAAAGCCGAGTATTGCAATAACCAACACGGTGGCAGTGCCAAAAGTATTGATGGCTAAGATTCGGTCATACAATGACGGGCCCAGCCAAGCGCGTAGAAACACAATGACCATCACAACCATCATGGCAGCTAATGCGGCTGTAATCATCGTATGCCTTTCTCCAGCTTGCTGACTTGCTTGTCGATATCGGCATTGAGAATTCCCTGAGCGGTATGATTGGTCAGTGCATGAACAAGAATTTTATTTCCATCAATGTCTACGCTAATGGTGCCTGGAGTAAGCGTGATGCTGTTAGCATGCACGGCAAGCCCAGCGTTGGTTTTTTGACTCGCATTTGTATATACAGTTTGTGGTTGTATAGCGCTCGTGGGAGATAAAATACAACGTGCGACATGTAAATTAGATTTGATGATTTCTGCCAGTAGCCAAGGGATATACAGTGGCAAACGCAGATTAAATTTAAGCCGTTCGTGATTAGTGCAATAAATTTTGAGTTTAATCGAGAGATAAGTAACAAAGGCGCAGGAGAGTATGCCAAAAACAATCAGGTTGGTTTTGAAGTAACCAGAAAGAAGCAACCAAAGTAAAAATAAGCTGGTAAAACTAAGAATGATTGTTTTCAATTTTAGTTGTAGTTAATCAATGAATAATCATTAACATACCTAGGCCTAGCGCATATTACAAATTTTTTAAATCTAAAGACCTAAAGCAATCTTCAAGACCTAATTCAAGTGTGGGGAATTGAATTTCTACTTCTAATAATTGGTGCATTTTTTCGATAGATAAGCGTCTGGACTCAGTGATAAACGACAACATTCCGGCAGATAACTTATCCTCAGCTTGAGACATGGGGACACACGCAGGTCTGGGTAGGCCTGCAAAATCAGCTATTTTGTAATAGTAATCAGTCATCGATGTTGAGTGGCCATCAGAAATATTAATCACTTCATATTTTACATCGCTCATCATGGCTGAAAAACAGACCGACGCAAGATCTGCCACATGAATGCGATTGCTGTGAGGCGCCTCTTCTGGACAAATCACCGTCAGGTTTTTAAGTCGATCTATGGGTAAGCGTTGTGGACCATAAATACCACCGACCCTAAGGATAATATACTCACAATCATATTGGTTGCAGTGTTGAATGAGTGCATTTTCAGCATAGACACGGCGTTTAGCTCTACTTGAAATTGGGGCCAGAGGTTGATCCTCAGTGACCCAACGACCTTGGCAATCACCATACACACCAGACGTACTGATGTAGACAATTTTGCTGGGAGTGCGAGTTTTGCAAAGAGATAAAAAGTTATCAATGCGATGGTCGTCAAGGTCGATAGTGCTAGGAGGGGCTAAATAATAAATCTGGCTGCCTGAAGAGTCGAAGTTCACTTCGTTTGCATGTTGGTCGAAGTCGTGAATGATCGCGTGATAGTGAGCTTCGGCTAATTCTTGTTGACTAGTATGGGATTGAACAATACAAAGAGGTGATTGTTGATGACTTAACAGTAAGTTGGCTAAGTATCGACCTAAGAATCCACAGCCAAGGATGATTGGCTGCGGAATATCATCAGAGTGCATAGATTAAAAGGTTCTTTTGGCGGCGACGACATCTCGAGTTGCGATATGTAAGCCTTTCTTGGCACATCGTTGAGCATCAATTGGCTCATCTAAAATTTCATGGAGTTCTGCGAGTTCTGCATAAGTGCCGACCAAGGGTTTGCGGCTTAAGCTGGACTCAAGATAATTTTTGGCTTTACCCCAAAATTTTTGACCTTTGTTTAAACGACCTAAGGTTAATAATAATCCAGCGCTATCCTTATGTTCTTGCAACCAGTCTTCACTTTGTTTGGTTCTTTGAGGCAGGTTATCAATTTTCAATAAACCATATTCCTGAATTAATGTTTCATCCCAGGAAGCATCCAATTCATTTTTAATGATCTGTTCTGCTTTTGTATCACTCCCATGTTTGATAAGTGTATGAACATAGTTGTGTAACAGCTTAGGGCTTGCGCGTAATTGCTTATGATAAATTTTCCACAAACCTTCTAACTTTGCCACTGATGCATTCATATCGTAATAATTGATTGCCCATCTTAAACTTTTATTGACGGTATATAGAATGCGTGGTGCTCCATTTGCATGTGGAAGCAAGTCAGGTAAATGCTTTTCAATGCCTTCAATATCATTTGTCTTAATATAAGCGTGGCATAGTGTATTTAAGTTGCAAATGTTGTCAGTACTTTCATCGCGTAATAACAATAACGCTCTTTCTGGGTTGCCATCTTCAACACAAAACTCTGCTTCAATTGTGTTGGCTAATGATTTTCCGTCATCTAATTTTCTTAGGCTAGTGACATGTGAGTTGCGCGCGTCATTTTGTCCTGTGTTATGGGCACAGTGCGCTGCAAACAAATGCTGAGCTTTTCGCATCGGGCTATGTTTTATGTGTTTTGTCGCTGTACGCATCGCTTCAGTCCAATTGAACTGGCTAAAATTAAGCATTGAAGATTCAAGCGATGTCATAATTTCTGCATTTCGTTTTTGCTTGCGTGAAGCTTGCATGCGGCTTGGCAGGCGAAATAAACCGCCAATGGCACGAAATAAAAAATATAGCGCAATAAATGCGATCACTACGCCAAAGTAAAATTTAAATAATGGAATCTCTATTGTGACATCGGCATAGCTGAATACAGCGAATCCAGTTTCGCGCATTATAAAAATGCCTACGCCGGCAGTAATTAATCCAATGAGTAAAATGAATAATATTCGCTTAATCATTTCTTGTCCTTAAGGCTGTTCATGTGCTTCGCTAACAATGTAGATGGTTCTGAAATATCAGGTAGTGCGGGCATCAAATTATGTTCGTTTAATTGATCTATTTCTTTGGTTAAATAGGTTTGATTGCTGAATTGGTCATTACTCTCCAGCCATGCTCTTGCTGCATTTAATTGTTGATGGAAAGCACTGTCATCACGTGTGCTAACGGAATATTTTGCACCTAATAATTTATTATTAAGAAAGTCATAGGCGCGTTTCTTTTCTTGCTCCTCAATAAATAAAGCAATTTTTTGGTCGCCTCGAGTGACATTAACTGAATCATTAAGTGTGTCTTTTGCTTTATCAAACGTATCCAGAACAAATTGTTTGCCAAGGGATAATAATTTTTCAGCATCAAAGGGTTTTTTGTCAGCGCTTGTTTCTTCGGCTTCGGCTTCAGGTTTAGGTGGAGGTGCTTTTTCCTGGTTATCAGCAACTTGTTGTTGAACCGCTTGTGTTAACAAGCCATTTTTAAGTGCAGCCATGGTGTTATCAAGCCGTAGCTGAATACCAGTGTAATCAGGATGAGGGAATTGATCTAGCGTGCGAGTTTGTTTAGCGATCGACTGGCGTATGGGTATTAAACGAACATCATGAATATCATTTAGACGTTGATCTGCTGCTTTTAACCCAGCTAGGGCACCATCAAAATCGCGATCAAGTAAAAGGCGGTGTTGAGACATGCGCAGTACATGCTCTACTTCTTTTAGCATCCATCCATTTTGGCCGCGACTAACAACATCGCTTGTATCTTCGACAACGCCAGCTAAACGTTTTTGTTCGCCATCAATGGATTTAACATGATCAGAGAGAGTGCTGACATTTGAATTTGTTTGCTCAATCTTTTTATTAAAGGAACGGCTAAATTTTTGAATTCGTGGATTCTCATCTAGCGTGCCTAAGGCATGCTCAAGCGCATTTCGTTCGACCTCTGCCGCTTGGAGTTGTTTTTGTGTTTGTTGCCAGACGTAGTAACCAGCACCAATGCCTGCCACGGCAATCAAAAATGTTAAAAATATAAAAAAGCCCAGCAGTGCTCCACCAGACTTTTGTTTATTTGTATTTGCCGCTGGTTTTGCTGGTGGCTTAGTTGCTTTGGGTTCTGTGTCACCCTTAGTACTCATTGTATCTCTCCGTTCATTTCTACTTGCTAAGGCTCCATTGGTTGATTGCAGCCAGCATATCCGTGTCTGATGGGGTCGCGGCTATTATAGGCAATTTTTTAAAGCCAAGAGCTGTTACTTTGTCTGCAATACGAGCATGTCCTACTATGGTTTGACAGCATAATAGTGTGCTTTGCAACGATTTTGGGGTTAAGGCCAGAAAATTATTCACAGACTCGCTACTGGTAAACAATATTAGATCAATTTCAGTGTTGAGTGCGTCCAAATTGACAGATTTAGGTAATGTTCGTTGATAAACATCAATTGATTGGACATTAGCGCCTCTATTTTCTAGCGTTTGACTTAATAGTGTTCGACCACCTTTGCCTTTAATGAGTAACACTGATTTTTTTTCAACATCTTGTAATGCAGGTAATTTTAGTAATGCTTCACTATCGAAACTGTCTACGGGTGTGAGCACCTGCTGAATTCCTTGGCTATTTAAGGCTTGTGCAGTAGAGGTGCCGACCGCAGCAAATTGGCAAGTATCAGCCACTTGTTGAGTGAGGTTAGGGATGGCTTTGAATCCAAATTGAACAGCATTAGTACTGATAAAGATAACGATCTGACAATTAGGGAGCAGTGTGTCCAGCGCTAACTTGTTGAAATTGTTGTAGGAAAAAATTTCTATGCTAGGAAAAACAATGGGACATGCGCCCAGTGCTGTCAATTCAGAGCAGATAGCATGATTTTGCAAACTTGGCCGTGTGACGACTATGGAAGTATTGCTCAATGGCAACGTCTGTTCCACTGAGTCTACTCTTCTCGTAATGAATCTACGAGTTCACTAGCCCCTTGTTCCATGAGCTGATTCACTACTTGTTGAATAACCTGGGTAATTTCGTCATGTGGAGCCGTCGCTGAGGCACGCACAATCTTACTGCCATCAGGGAGCCCCACCAATGCATTGAGTGTTAAGGCGTTTGCCGATTGCGTTGCATGTGCCGCAATCGGTAAATGACAGTTAGCTGAAAGTGCGGTGCTGACACCACGTTCTGCAATGACAGACAGCGAAGTTGGCTCATGATGAAGTGGTGCCAGAATTTCTCTTGTGGCCGTATCATTATCTCTACATTCAACGCCGATGGCGCCTTGGCCAATTGCTGGAAGACTTGTCTCAGTGCTGATTAAGTCGGCAATTCTGTCTTCAAAGCCTAAACGCTTGAGTCCAGCACTAGCGAGGATGATGCCATCGTACTGCCCGTCATCAAGTTTTTTTAAACGAGTATTGACGTTTCCGCGCAGCGGTTGGACGTTAAGGTCTTTACGTAATGCACGTAATTGGCATTCACGTCGAGTACTTGAAGTGCCGACAATGGCATTATTTGGTAACTCGTCGAGTGTTTTGTATTGATTAGAGACAAATGCATCTCGTGGATCTTCTCGTTCCAAGATGGCATGAATTTCAAGTGAGGCGGGTAATTCGTAAGGCACATCTTTCATCGAATGCACCGCGATATCGGCATGATTATCGAGTAAGCACTGCTCAAGTTCTTTAACGAATAAACCTTTACCTCCTGCAGCAGCTAATGACGCTTGTAGAAAACGATCCCCTTCAGTGGTCATACCAATGATTTCAATTTCAATATCAGGGTGATGTTTGGACAGCAGTCGAGCCACTTCATTGGCTTGCCATAGGGCGAGCTGGCTCTCACGCGTAGCGATTCGAATGCGCGACATTGATTTAAGGCCTAGTGTGGGGGCACGTATTACTTATCTGAACTTCAAGAATTTACGAACTTCTGCTACATGTCGGCGGCTGATTTCGAGTTTGTCTTCAATTTCTTTGAAGCTGACGACAAAACGGCCATCAATATTTTTTTCCATGCCAGTAATGTAATTGGTGCTGACCAATGCATTACGGTGGATGCGAATGAGTCGATCTTCGAATTCAGATTCAAGATTTTTAAGTGCATCTTCGATGAGCACTTCACCGCCAAGATGGCGAACTGTTATATATTTTTGGTCAGCCTGAAAATAGACAATTTCATCAACTGGGATTAACTCAAGATTCCCACGTATACGTGCGCAAATATGGCTGCGACCAGTATTATTCGTTTCGATATTGAGTGCGGCTATCTGTGCTTTAGTTAATTTTCTTGCCTTCGCTAGTGATTTTTCTAACTTCTCCTGGCGAATAGGCTTCACGAGATAATCAACCGCATTTGCATCATATGCTTCTAATGCATGCTCACTATAAGCAGTCGTGAAAATGATAGCAGGAGGCTCGTCCATTTCGCTTAGGTGGCGAGCGGCTTCAAGTCCGTCCATGCCGGGCATACGTATGTCCATAAGTACTACATCTGGATGAGAATCTTGCACCATACGAACGGCTTCTAAACCATTGGAGGCTTGTCCGCTGGTTTCCATGCTGTCTATTGAAGAAACCATATGAATTAATCGATCACGTGCTGGTGCTTCATCATCCACAATTAAAACTTTCATTTATTACGCCTCTTTATTACGACTCTTACATTATGATTCTATGGGTATATGGAAACTAACTGAATAATCTTCGTCTGACTCTTTTATCTTCATTTTAGATTGATCACCATATGCGAGCTGCAAACGCTGTCGGATATTATCCTGCGCCATTTTATTGCCAGATCGGAGTGGGTCACGTTCCATAGGTTTCGGGTTCGTGATAGTAAGTTGGAGCTCTCGAGCTGTACTCTCGATCTCAATTCGGACGGTCCCCCCATCTGTCAATGGCTCTACACCATGATATATCGCATTTTCTACCAAAGGTTGCAAGATTAATGCGGGTATGAGTGTGCTTAAACTGAGGCTATCTTGCAAGTGTAATTCGATTTTTAGCCGGTCTCCCAGGCGCAGTTCTTCAATATTGATGTAACGTTTGGTGAAGTCTAATTCCTCTCGCAGGGTGACTTTATCTTGATGACCCAAAGAAGCTCGAAATAAATCTGCCAGATCCAACACTGCTTTTTCAGCCTTAACCGGGTTGGTTTGAGTCAGGCTGGCAATCGTATTCATACTATTAAATAAGAAATGTGGGCGAATTCTTGCCTGTAATGCCTGAATTCTAGAGCGAGCTTCAGTTTGGATATTTGATTTCCATTGATGTTGCACATAGAAATAACGTAGTGCGACTGCGCTAACAACAGCACTAATAGCAAGGTTTCTTAATAAAAAGCCATTTAGGAATAAGGAATCATTTGAGGAAATTAACGTGGTTTCCTGGGGAGTCGTCACAACAGCTAATATAGATATTATTAATGTGACTAATAAGCTTAATCCATAACAGGAGAAGGCTGCCACAATAGGAGTTAAGCCATGCAAGAATCGACGGCTAATACAGAGTACGAGAATATTGCCAAATGCTATCCACACAATGAATAACGCAATCATTGAAAGGTTCACCCAGTAGTCTTCACCAGGTTGCATCGAGGAAAGTGAGAGTACAAATGCTAATAATATAGCACCAAGAATCACCAAGAAGATAACACGCGCATTACAGAAATCAGGTAAAAAACCAGGCTCAGTTTGGCTGGCGTCTTGGCTTTGTGGTCGCGTATTAGGAGATTTGGCCATTTAGATTTATATAATATGTTGTGTCAGTAAGATTATTTTTAAACACAACTTTCCTAGGTATACTCACGCCACATTTTATCAATTAGCAGTTATGTCAAAAAACAACAAAGATAAAAATACTCAATCCCTTGATGCCAAACCTGCGAGCAAAGCATGGGGAGGGCGTTTTACTGAGTCCACAGATGCATTTGTGGAGGAATTTACGGCATCTGTGGCATTTGATCAACGAATGTATGCACAAGACATTGCGGGTTCACAAGCGCATGCACGTATGTTGGCTAAAATTAAAGTACTTACCGCAGAAGAATGCGAGAAAATTGTGGGTGCTTTAGATGAAATTCGTGCAGAAATTGAAGCGGGTGAGTTTGATTGGCAGGTTAGCCGAGAAGATGTTCATATGAATATTGAGTCTCGTTTGGTCGCCAAGATTGGTGAGCCAGGGAAAAAATTACACACAGGCCGATCTCGAAATGACCAAGTGGCCACAGATATACGATTATATCTAAGAGAACAAATTGGAATGATAGATGCCGAGCTTCAGCGTATGCAGCTTGCTATTCTAGATATGGCTGAAAAAGAAGCAGATACCTTAATGCCAGGTTTTACTCATTTGCAGGTGGCGCAAGTGATAACAGTAGGTCATCACTTGATGGCCTGGTATGAAATGTTGAGCCGCGACCGCGGACGTTTAGCCGATTGTAAAAAGCGCGTTAATGTCATGCCATTGGGGTCGGCTGCCTTAGCTGGGACGCCGTTTCCACTTGACCGAGATTTTGTTGCTGAGCAATTGGGCTTTGATTCGATTACTAAAAACTCTTTAGATGCCGTGAGTGATCGAGACTTTGCGATTGAGTTTTGTTCCTTTGCGTCTGTATTGTTGATGCATTTATCACGCATGTCAGAAGAATTAGTCTTGTGGGCGTCACAACAGTTTGAGTTTATTGAGCTGCCAGATCGTTTTTGTACGGGCTCATCTATTATGCCGCAAAAGAAAAATCCTGATGTACCAGAACTGGTACGCGGAAAGAGTGGACGTGTGTTTGGGAATTTAATGTCTTTACTTACATTAATGAAGTCTCAGGTGCTGGCATACAACAAAGATAACCAAGAAGATAAAGAGCCATTATTCGATACCATTGATGCGGTGATGGGCAGTGTCCGTGTGTATGCAGATATGATCCCTCATATTATTTTTAAATCAGACAATCTTGCTCAAGCAGTCAATAAAGGCTATGCCACCGCGACCGATTTGGCAGATTATCTCGTGGCAAAAGGAGTGGCATTTCGAGATGCGCATGAAATCGTCGGTCGAGCTGTGCGATTAGCAATCGATGAAGATAAAGAATTGCCTCAGCTATCAATACAACAGTATCAATCTATTTCCGAAGTCATCTCAGAGGATGTTTATCCAGTATTGCAAACGCGTGGTTCAGCAGAGTCTAAGCAAGTCACGGGTGGGACATGTCCTAAGCAAGTACGCCTGCAAATAAAAGCTGCACGCGAGAAGATTGTTTAACCCACAAGTTTTTTAATTAGCCAACTACGAATGTCTAGAATTTGCTCATCGCAAATTTGATGAGCCATAGCATAAGCACGCCAGTCTATTTTGGCGCCTAGCGTTAACAGTATGCCTCTAGCCAAGTCCCCGATTTCAATCGGAAGTACTTCATCATGAGTGCCGTGAGCCATGAATATATTATTTCCAACCACGCGCTCTTTTTTCGCATCAGGTGCGGCCATGCGCAATGGTAAATAGGTGGATAGCGCAATTGCGCCACCAATCGCTAAATTGCCATGCAGTAAGGTATGTAGCGTTAATGCCCCCCCTTGAGAAAAGCCCGCCAATATAATTCTAGAGGAATCGATATGAGAAAATTTAGCTTCAATAAGTGATTCAAGGGCATGCATTGACGCATTGATGCCAGCTTCATCCTCTTGCGCTTCTAAGCTAAGTTCTAATATGTCATACCAGGCATTCATAGATATGCCTTGGTTAATTGTCACTGGTTGTACGGGTGCATGCGGGAATACAAAATGGATAGAAAGATCCTCTGGCAAATTGAGTTGCTTTACCAGCGGTTTGAAGTCGTAAGCATCAGCACCTAAGCCATGTAGCCATATAATTGCGGCGTCAGGGTTGCTTCCATGTATTTCTTCTATGTAATCTAAACTTTCCATAGTTTGCTCATTATAGATGGCTATATTATATCTGTGCGTACATCGTTATAATTGCATTCTAATTTAATATATCGCTGTCTCAAAATAGGTAGAGTAACTTGAATCGAATCTCTTTGGTGTTTTTTTTGTTTAGTATGATGTTGTTCAGTGCGTGTGGACAGTATGGTCCTCTATATGCGCCAACAGAAGAAACGACATCTGTAGAAACTGAAAGCACCGAGAACGAAGAAAAAGCAAAAGAAGAAAATTAATAACCTTTTCTCACCTAAAGTTATATAAAGAATACACACGCAACAACCCAGCAGGCGCTATAGTGAATCAATTTCCCGGTTTTGAATATCGACAAGATAATCTATTTGTTGAAGAGGTAGGTATTCCCGCGTTAGCGTTAGAATACGGCACACCATTTTATGTTTATTCAAAGTCTGCATTAACTTCTCGTTGGGTGGAATTATGCACTGCTTTTTCCTCGCTAGACTTTTTGCCTTGCTATGCAGTGAAAGCAAACTCCAATATAGCTGTGTTACAAATGCTAGCTCAGTGGGGAGCCGGATTTGATATCGTTTCAGTGGGTGAGCTTGAACGTGTATTAGCGGCGGGCGGCGACGCGAGTAAAATCATGTTTTCGGGTGTAGCAAAAAGAGAAGATGAAATACGTAAAGCTATTCACTATCAAATTGGATGCATTAATGTTGAGTCAGAATTCGAATTAAAACGCATATGCGAAATTGCAGCAGAAATGAAACTGCATGCAAATGTTTCGCTTAGAATTAATCCTGATGTGAATCCAAATACACATCCTTATATTTCCACTGGGCTCAAAGAAAGCAAATTTGGGATTACAAGTGAGTTAGCGCTTAGGCTGTATGCTTCAATAAAAGATGATCCTTGGGTAAGGCCCATAGGCGTCGATTGTCATATAGGGTCACAAATTACCGAGACACAACCTTATATTGATGCGGCTAAACATGTATTTGAGTTTGTAGAAAAAATAGAGCAACTAGGGATCACCTTGAAACACATTGACTTAGGTGGTGGGTTTGGTATCACTTATGACAAGGAACAACCACCCAAATTTAGTCAATATGCTGAAGCAATTACACCGCTTTTTGAGGGTAAGAACTATCAGCTAGTATTGGAACCTGGAAGATCTATTATTGCTAATGCTGGAATTTTAGTAACGTCAGTCGAATATGTAAAAAATATAGAAGTAACTGAATATGTATTGGTGGATGCAGCCATGAATGATTTGATTCGACCTGCACTCTATCAAGCTTGGCATACAGTGCTACCAGTAACATTAAGCGCAAAGCGTGCAGATAAAATCTACGACATTGTTGGTCCGGTGTGTGAGAGCGGCGATTTTTTTGCAAAGAATCGCGAAATGAAAGAATTGCAGCCGAGAGAATTGCTTGCGGTGATGTCTGCGGGCGCATATGCCATGACAATGGCAAGTAATTACAATACTCGTCAACGACCCTGTGAGTTAATGGTCGATGGCGACGATGTTCACCTAATAAGACGTCGAGATGCATTAGATGAGCTTTGGCAGAATGAAATTTTATTGCCTGTAGATTAGTTTGATATATAAGCGCCCTATACAGAATTTATATAATGGATGATCAAGGCATTGTTGAATTGCTTCAAAACGTTAACACTATTGCGGTTATTGGCTTATCACCAAAATCCAATAGGCCTAGCCATCAAGTCGCAATACATTTACAAGCATTTTCCTACACAGTGATACCCGTGCGTCCAGGTGTCACCACGATTTTAGGTCAAGAGGTTTATAAGTCACTGGAAGATATTCCTTTTAAGGTCGATTTGGTTAATGTTTTTCGTGCATCTAAATTTGCTGAGGGTATCGTTGATTCTTGTATAGACCTTGGAATTAAAAAAATCTGGTTTCAAGAAGGTATAATTAATATGGAAGCAGAAAAAAAAGCACAACAGGCTGGAATATCTAGCATTATGGATAGGTGTATCTATAAAGAAATTGTTCGATTGGATCTGAGTCGGACTAACAAGCAATAATAGTGGTTAAGTAAACCTTATAACTCACGGAAACGCAGTGAAACTTAATTTTGTAAAAATGCATGGTTTGGGCAATGATTTTATTTTGCTTGATGGTGTGAATCAGAATATTAACTTAAGTGCAGAGAATATCCGTGACTTATCGCATAGAAAATTTGGAATTGGCTGCGATCAACTGTTAATTGCACAATCACCTAGTAAGGAAGATGTTGATTTTCGTTACCGAATATTTAATAGTGACGGCAGTGAAGTCGAGCAGTGCGGAAATGGCGCAAGATGTTTTGCGCAATTTGTAAGGCGGTATGGTCTGACTGATAAAGAGCTTATTAGGGTTGAAACGCTTGCAGGTATTTTCACGCTACATGTTCGCGATGATATTAACGTCACTGTGGAGATGGGTAGGCCTGAGTTTGAAGTAGAAAAAATTCCATTTAACGAACATAGCCAAAATAATGCGTATATGTTTGAGAGTAATGGTCAACAAATAGAATTTGCAGTTGTCTCGATGGGGAATCCGCATGCTGTCATATTTGTTGATGATGTAAACTCAGTTGACGTGCAAGACATAGGAAGCAAGTTGGAAGTTGATAATAGATTTCCTAAGCGCACCAATATTCAGTTTGTTCAAGTTGAGAACAGGAATAAGATTACACAAAGGATTTTTGAGCGAGGAGTTGGCGAAACCATGGCGAGTGGTTCTGGGGCTTGCGCAGCCGCTGCGGTTGCACAACAAAAAAATAGAGTGGATGACACGATTCAGATTACAATGCCTGGCGGAGTGTTGGAAATTCACCGTAATGAGAATGGCTGTCTGTTAATGACAGGGCCAACCGAATTTAGTTTTGAGGGGAGTGTTAACGTATGACAATTAAGACCGAAGTTCACGCGAGTGCTAATACGAGCGCTAGACGCAGTGAAGCGGTATCGTCTATTGATCCAGTAGCGGTCAAAGACTACTTATTGCAGCATCCAGAATTTTTTAATCAACACCCCGCACTGTTGCGTGATCTTGATATAAAACATGAGTCCGGTACAGCCGTCTCATTGGTTGAACGCCAAATTCAGCTATTACGAGATAAAAATGGCAGTTTAGAGAAGAAAATTCTTCATCTTGTTCAAATTGCACAGGACAATGAAATATTAGAAGAGCAATTGCATCGAATAGCACGCCGCTTGATTGAGATTGATCATAATAAGAATATTATCCCTATTATAAATGACCTATTAAATAATGAGTTTCCATCATTGCAAATTCGCTTAGGCCTCTATGATGTTGCACCAGAATATACCGTGCCTACAGAAAACAACATAACGGCAGCAGATTTGGATTATGTGTTCTACAAGCAAATCATCCAAGAGAATTGCAGAGATTGTATTTTCTTGCGTGGTAAAGGCTTAGTCGATTTATTTGTCAGACGAGTTGATGTTAAGTCTGGTGTCGCGATTCCACTGCGAAGTAATAAGAATTTTGGTGTATTACTACTCGGAAGTTCTAACGAAAATCGCTTTTACGAAGGGATGGGAACATTATTTTTAGAATATCTAGCCGACTTGCTTAGCCGCAAGTTGAAAAAGCTACTTAAACAATAATCTATTATATTGCGAAGATGCATAGTCAATCATTGCCAGAATACTTAGATTATCTTCGCACCATCAAGCACTACTCCCCCGCGACTCTAGAGAGTTATCAGCGGGATATTGAAGGCTTCTTCAAGTTTTTATCTGAACAACAGATTGACGATGTTGATCAAGCAACAATTCATGATATTCGCGCTTATATTGCCAGTTGTCACCGCAAGGGTATGGCAGAAAGCAGTATGCAGCGATTGCTTTCATCGCTACGAGGGTTCTATAAGTACTTATTGAAAGACAATCAAATCGGCGCTAATCCTGCGGCTGATGTACGTGCACCAAAAGGTGCTAAGAAGCTCCCTAAGGTGTTAGATGTTGACCAGGTTGACCGTCTACTAAGTAGTGAAAGTACTACGCCATTAGCGGTACGAGATAAGGCAATGATGGAGTTGTTTTATTCCTCTGGACTACGGTTGTCTGAACTAGTTAATTTGGATGTTTTGGACTTAGACCTAAAGGCAGGCCAAGTTAAAATATTAGGAAAAGGCAACAAGACGCGATACTTGCCAGTGGGCAAACAGGCAAATCAAGCTGTTAGTGAATGGCTGGATTTGCGCCTTGGATTGGCGCAAGCAGGCGAAAAAGCTGTTTTTATAAACAATCGTGGTTCACGTCTGTCACAACGCGCTGTGCAAAAAAGGATGCGTGAGCAAGCGCAACGCACTGAGTTAGGCGTACACGTTCATCCGCATATGTTAAGACACTCATTTGCTAGCCACTTATTGGAATCTAGTGGTGATTTAAGATCAGTTCAAGAATTACTTGGACATGCCAATATCAGCACAACGCAAGTCTATACGCAGCTAGATTTCCAGCATTTAGCTAAGGTTTATGACCAGGCTCACCCCCGAGCAAGAAAAACACCTAAGTAAGTAAAATTCTGCGTAATTGTCTACTTTGGTAGATAACCCCGGGCATCCCCAGTCGTGTACAATTCGCGACAATTCAAATCAATGGTCAACTTTTAGGTTTATTTAAAGGCATTAGCATGACGACAATAGTTTCAGTGAGGCGTGAGGGCCAAGTAGTTCTAGGTGGGGATGGGCAGGTGACACTAGGTAACACGGTTATGAAGGGCAACGCGAAAAAAGTTCGCCGATTATACAATGACCAAGTTATTGCTGGTTTTGCTGGTGGAACAGCCGATGCATTCACGTTGTTTGAACGATTCGAAGGCAAACTAGAAAAGCACGGGGGTCACCTCACTCGCTCGGCTGTAGAGCTGGCTAAGGATTGGCGGACAGACCGAATGTTACGTCGTTTAGAAGCATTACTAGCGGTGGCGGATGAGACGACATCATTAGTTATTTCAGGGAATGGTGATGTTATAGAGCCTGAAGACTCATTGATTGCTATCGGGTCTGGCGGGCCATTTGCTCAAGCAGCCGCACGTGCTTTGCTAGATCATAGCCAACTAAGTGCACGTGAAATTGTAGATAATGCGCTGAGCATCGCGTCGAGCATCTGTATTTACACAAATAACAATGTTGCTGTAGAGGAACTTTAGTTTTTTAAAAGGAATTATTTATGTCTAGTATGACACCGCGTGAAATTGTCGAAGAGCTAGATCGGCATATTGTGGGGCAAGATGATGCCAAACGAGCTGTCGCGATTGCTTTGCGTAATCGATGGCGCAGAATGCAACTACCAGAAGAATTGCAAGTAGAGGTAACCCCAAAAAACATTTTAATGATTGGTCCTACAGGTGTAGGTAAGACTGAAATTGCACGACGATTAGCAAAATTAGCTAATGCACCATTTATAAAAGTAGAAGCGACGAAGTTTACAGAAGTCGGCTACGTCGGTCGTGATGTTGAATCGATCATTCGTGACTTAACCGATAGCGCAATCAATTTAACGCGCGAAGTTGAAATGACAAAAGTTAAATTTCGTGCAGAAGAAGCGGCTGAAGAACGCATACTTGATGTGTTTGTGCCGCCACCAAAGTCCGATAGTTTCGAATCTAATGAAGATAGTAATTCAGGGTTTGCGAGTGAGACACGTCAGAAGTTTAGGAAAAAATTACGCGAAGGTGATTTAGACGATAAAGAAATTGAAATTGACATAAAAGCAAATCCTCTGGGTGTAGAAATTATGACGCCACCCGGCATGGAGGATATGGCAAGTCAGTTGCAAGGGATGTTCCAAAATATGGGCACGCAGAAAACAAATCAACGCAAGTTGAAAGTGAAAGATGCGTTTAAAATATTAGTAGATGAAGAAGCACAGAAATTAATTAATGAAGATGATGTTAAAGCACGTGCTTTAAGACAAGTTGAACAAAATGGAATTGTATTTCTAGATGAAATAGATAAGGTCGCTAAACGAGGTGAGTACAGTGGTACAGATGTATCACGCGAGGGAGTACAGCGTGATTTATTGCCGTTAGTGGAAGGAAGTTCTGTATCAACAAAACATGGTGTGGTTAAAACAGATCATATACTGTTTATTGCATCGGGTGCATTTCATCTATCTAAGCCAACTGACCTAATACCAGAGCTGCAAGGGCGATTGCCAATTAGAGTTGAATTAAATGCATTAAAGGTTGAAGACTTTGTTAGCATTCTTGTAGAGCCTAAAGCATCTTTAACTGAGCAATATGTTGAGTTGATGGCAACTGAAGGGGTGACATTAGAGTTCACGAAGGAAGGCATTCAAAGCATTGCCCAAACGGCATATGATGTTAATGAGCGCACGGAGAACATTGGTGCGCGACGCTTGCATACTATTATGGAGCGATTATTAGAGTCGTTATCTTTTGAAGCCCCTGATAAAGATGGTCAGAAGATAGTGATCGATCAACAATATGTTGGCGATAATGTCTCAGAGTTAAGTAAAGACGAAGATCTAAGTCGATATATCTTGTAAGTAAAACTAGATCGACAACATATAATTATTAAGCAAGGATTAAAGTATGGCTAAGGTTATTCCAACAGAAATACAATTACACCAAAAGTCTAGAGTGCTAGAAATAGCATTTGATGATGGTGAGCGCTACGAGTTAAGTTGTGAGCTGTTACGTGTGTATTCTCCATCTGCTGAAGTCACAGGGCATGGGCCAGGCACAGAAGTGCTGCAAGTGGGTAAAGAGGACGTCAATATTAGCGCAATAGAGCCAGTAGGAAATTATGCTGTCAGGCTTGTGTTTGATGATAACCATGACACAGGATTATATAGTTGGGAGCACCTACATGATCTTGGCGCAAATAAAGATGAGAAATGGAAAAATTATCTAGATAGATTAGAAGCGGCAGGGCATAAACGAAATACTCACTAAAGTTTATTTATGAGCAACCAAGAAAAAACACACTTTGGCTACACTGATGTAAGTCCCAAAGAAAAAACCCAGCGTGTTCGTCAGGTGTTCGAATCTGTTGCGGATAATTACGATGTCATGAACGACTTAATGTCGATGGGATTGCATCGTGTATGGAAAAAATTTGCATTACATATTGCAGGTGTTAGGCCAAAGCAAAAGATACTTGATTTGGCCGGAGGCACAGGCGACTTAGCAGCTGAGTTACATAAAAGAGTTGGTGAGCAAGGGCAGGTAGTTCTTTGTGATATTAATGCCAGTATGCTCGGGGTTGGTCGTGAAAGAATGATTGATCGTGGCTTGTTAAATAATTTGAATTACGTGCAAGCCAATGCAGAAGCACTACCCTTTGCAGATAATAGTTTTGACTGTATTACTATGGCATTTGGGTTGCGGAATGTTACCTATAAAGAAAAATGTTTGGCATCAGCATATGCCAAACTTAAACCTGCCGGTAAATTCATTGTATTAGAATTCTCCAAGCCAGCACCTTGGTTGCGGCCAATGTATGATATGTATTCATTTTCAATATTACCTAAACTGGGTCAATGGATTGCCAAAGATGAAGAGAGTTATCGTTATTTGGCTGAATCAATTCGAATGCACCCCGATCAACCAACACTTCAGCAAATGTTTGCTCAGGCAGGATTTGATCGTTGCAGTTACGTGAATATGAGCGCAGGCATTGTGGCTGCCCATATCGGATATAAGTATTGATATGAAGGATGTAATTATTGCTGGCTTAAATCGCTATCTTGAAGCTGATCAAGAGCGTGCAGCAGGATTGGATTCGATTAAAGGTAAGCTAATCCGAATATATGTTCGTGAGATTGAAAAGGAATTATTGTTGCGAATTCAACAGCGTTATATTGAAGACGCAGATATAGATGTTCAAGCAGATGTGGAAATTTCAATTTCGCTTAAAATACTACCCGAATTCTTAATGGGTGCTGATCAAGATAAATTGATTAAAAATGGCGGCATTGAAATTAAAGGTGATGCCCATATTGCAAGTGTATTCCAAAATACTTTGCGAGAAATTGAAATAGATTGGGAAGAGTTGTTATCAAAATACACAGGTGATGCGGTCGCCCATCAGGTGGGAAAAGGTGCAAAAGCACTTCATTCATTTGGACGCAATCTACGCCAAAATTTACATCAAGATATACGTGACTATTTGCAAGACAATATACAAGCCTCAGCAACTCAGGATGAAGTAGATCAGTTTATACAAGATGTTGATAATGTGCGTGCCAAAGCCGATCGTTTAGAAGCACGATTAAATCGATTGCAAAATCGCCATTAACCAAACTATATATTATGCGCTTACTTCGACAATTCTTTCGCATTATTCAGATCAATATTGTTCTGGTACGTCATGGCCTAGAAGAAGTAATTTTTGCAATCCATTTATTTCGGCCAGTTCGATTCTTGTTGTTATTGCTGCCATGGCACTGGTTTCGAAGAGTAGATATTTCACATGGAGTGCGAATACGTCGAACACTAGAAGATCTTGGTCCAATCTTCGTCAAGTTTGGCCAAGCTTTATCAACACGTCGAGATTTGTTGCCTGATGATATTGCAGATGAGTTGACCAAACTACAAGATCGTGTGCCGCCTTTCCCAGGAGATGAAGCAAGACAGATAGTTGAAACTGCTTATGGATGTGATGTTAGTGAGATATTTGCGGCATTTGATGAAACCCCGTTAGCGTCAGCGTCAATCGCACAGGTACATGCTGCCACATTGCATAATGGTGCAGATGTGGTGGTTAAAGTATTAAGACCAGATGTGCGAAAACATATAAAGAGAGATCTTGAAGTGCTGCATCTGATAGCAGACTTGGCACACCGTTACTGGGCTGACGGACCTAGATTGAGGCCGCGCGAGATTGTTGATGACTACGAACAAACAGTCATGGATGAGTTAGATTTATTGCGTGAAGCAGCAAATGCTAGCCAATTGCGACGAAACTTTGAAGGTTGTTCCGATTTATATGTGCCAGAAGTGTATTGGGATCATTGTCGTGTCAATGTCATGGTGATGGAGCGCATTCATGGCATTGCAGTTAATGACGTTAAAACGTTGGCTGAAAATAACGTCAACATGAAGAAGTTGTCTGAGCGCGGCGTTAATATTTTCTTTACCCAAGTGTTTGAGCATAATTTCTTCCATGCCGATATGCACCCAGGCAATATTTTTGTGTCTTATGAAACACCAGAAGATCCTAAATATTTAGGTGTAGATTTTGGCATCATGGGAACATTATCCGTAGAAGATCAGCGATACTTGGCAGAAAATTTATTGGCGTTCTTTAATCAAGATTATCGCCGAGTGGCTGAGTTACATTTAGAATCAGGCTGGGTGCCCGCCAATACAAGAATTGATCACTTTGAATCGGCAATAAGAACAGTATGTGAACCAATATTCCAGAAGCCGATTAGTGAAATATCATTTGGAAATTTATTGCTGCGCTTATTCCAAACGGCGCGAAGATTTCAAATGGAAGTACAGCCACAATTGGTGTTATTGCAGAAAACTTTATTGAACATAGAAGGGCTGGGCCGTCAGTTAGACCCTGACCTTGATTTGTGGAAGACTGCAAAGCCATTTTTGGACCGTTGGATGAGTGAGCAGGTAGGCGTGCATGCGCTGATTAAAGGGATGCGAAAACATTTGCCAAAAGTGTTAGAACAAGCGCCCGAGCTACCCGCATTAGTACATGGGTACTTTGCTCGTGCAGAACAAGCTCCTAAACATGAAAATGAAATGCTTAAATTAGCAGTGCAACAATTAGAGCATAAGTATAAACAACAAAGAAAAATATCGTTTCTAACTGCGTTACTTGCAGTGATATCTGCCGCAGCAATAGCATTTTATTTTTAAATACTTCAAATAACTTAATAGCTCTTTGTATGAGTATGAGAGCTCTATAACTAGTGAAAAAATATTGTGGATGTATCTCCTATACTCGATGGCTTAAATCAAGAACAGCGTAATGCGGTGACTGCAACACCTGGCCCGGCATTAGTTTTGGCAGGTGCAGGTAGTGGTAAAACTCGAGTGCTCGTGCATCGAATTGCATGGCTATGTAATGTTGAGGGTGTATCGCCTTATGGCTTATTAGCCGTGACGTTTACCAATAAAGCAGCAGCGGAAATGCGTTCGAGAGTTGAAAGTCTGCTCGAAGCAAACTTATCAGGTATGTGGGTAGGCACATTCCATGGGATTGCTCACCGTATGTTGAGGGCACATTGGCAAGCAGCAAATTTACCGCAAGCGTTTCAGATATTAGATTCCGATGACCAACATCGTCTAGTTAAGCGAATTATGAAAGGTCTTGAATTGGATGAATCTAAATGGCCAGTCAAGCAAGCGCAATGGTTTATAAACGCACGCAAAGATGAAGGGTTGCGCGCGAGCCAAATTCAAGATGGCGGCGATCTAACCACGCGGCAATTATTGAGAGTATATATTGCCTATGAGGCAGCATGTGAGCGGGCCGGTGTTGTTGATTTCGCTGAATTATTGTTACGGTCTTTAGAGTTGTTGCGTAACAATGAAGATATTATTACCCATTACCGTAATCGATTTCGTCATGTTTTAGTTGATGAGTTTCAGGATACAAACTCAATACAATATGATTGGCTGAAATTGCTTGCAGGAAATAACAATCCCGTGTTTGCTGTCGGTGATGATGACCAATCTATCTATGGTTGGCGTGGCGCTAAAATAGAAAACATTTTTTCCTTTAGTAAAGACTATGCAGATACACAAACATTTCGTCTAGAGCAAAATTATCGTTCAACCAGTACTATTTTATCTGCAGCGAATGGATTAATTGATCATAACCAAGGCCGACTCGGTAAGAAACTTTGGACTGATGGGAATGAAGGCTCTCCAGTTCAATTATACGCGGCATATAATGAACATGATGAAGCACGCTTTGTTATTGAAAGAGTTAAAGAATGGGTCAATCAACAGAATCGAAAGTACAGTGAGATAGCAATACTTTATCGTTCTAACGTACAGTCACGTGTGTTTGAGGAAAATCTCATTGCTCAACAAATGCCGTATCGAATATACGGCGGCTTACGTTTCTTTGAACGTGCAGAAATTAAAGATGCATTAGCTTACTTGCGTTTAAGTTCCAGTCGCATTGCAGATCCAGCATTTGAACGCATAGTAAATCATCCTCCTCGTGGAATTGGTGATAGAACATTACAAGTGATTCGTGATTATGCACGCGCAGAGTCTGTGCCATTGTGGGAGGCAACGAATACCATTGTTTCTCAAGGTTCATTAGCTGCAAGAGCGCAAGGAGCATTGGTTCAATTTATTACTTTGATTGAAAGACTGTCTGATGAAATAAAAGATAAAGAACTTGAAGAGCAAGTAGAACAAGTGATTGGCTTGTCGGGGCTTCAAGCACATTTTGAAAAAGACCGTAGTGAGAAAGGGCAGTCACGTGTAGAAAACTTGCATGAATTAATAGAAGCCGCTCGCGGTTTTCGTTATGAGAGTGAGGATGGTGAAGAGTTAACAGAACTCGATGCCTTCTTATCTAACGCAGCATTAGAGTCTGGTGAGGGGCAAGCATCAAAGTGGGAAGATTGCGTACAATTAATGACGTTACATACGGCTAAGGGGCTTGAGTTTCCTTTGGTTTTCTTGGTAGGAATGGAGGAAGGTCTGTTCCCTAGCAGCATGTCTATGGATGAACCTGGGCGCGTCGAAGAAGAAAGACGTTTATGTTATGTCGGTATCACTCGAGCACGCGAACACTTAATGTTATGTTTTGCCGAGTCTCGGCGACACTATGGAAATGAAAATTACAATCCACCCTCACGGTTTATAAATGAAATTCCGGCTGAGCTTATGGTGGAGGTTAGGCCAAGAGCACGTGTGACACAAACAGTACATAGTCCTGAACCTATGCCTAAAGTAAAAAGAAGAATAGATGATGGTGAAGGTGGTATCCGTGTAGGGCAACGTGTATCTCATAAGAAGTTTGGAGAAGGCGTAGTGATGGACCAGGAAGGTAATGGCAGCAGTGCGCGTGTACAGGTTAAATTTGAGGGCAGTGGCAGTAAATGGTTGGTGTTGGCATATGCCAATTTAACTGTGCTAGGTTAAAAATAAAAATAGTCATGTGAGAGGTGGTCAAAGGTGAACAAAAAAAATTCACGTAGGAAATTTTTACAATACCTTGGCGTTGGTGCAGCAGGATGTACAGTTGCATCATGTAATGAGCAAGAAACGACTCAAGCAACTTCACTTGCGCCAGCGAGTGAAGAAACGTTCAATTGGAAAATGATAACGACTTGGCCTAAAAACTTTCCAGGCTTAGGCACTGGCGCAGAATTTTTAGCACAGACCATCAATGAAATGTCTAATGGTCGATTAAATATTAAAGTATACGGTGCAGGTGAAATTGTTCCTGCACTTGAAATCTTTGATGCTGTGACTGCGGGAACTGCGGAGATGGGTCATGGATCAGCGTATTACTGGAAGGGGAAGAATCCTGCGTTACAATTTTTCTCAACAGTCCCATTTGGTATGTCGGCCAATGAGATGAATGCGTGGTTGTATCATGGCGGAGGTATGGAATTATGGCAGCGAGCATACAAACCCTTTGGATTGGTACCCATGGCAGCAGGAAATACCATGGTGCAAATGGGTGGCTGGTTCAATAAAGAAATTAACTCGCTGGATGATTTGCAGGGGTTGAAAATGAGAATCCCCGGATTAGGTGGTGAAGTGTTACGTCTTGCGGGAGGAACGCCTGTTAATATTCCTGGTGGAGATCTATTTGTATCTTTACAAAAAGGGGTTATCGATGCCACTGAGTGGGTCGGCCCATATAATGATCTTGCATTTGGTTTGCATAAAGCAGCGAAATATTATTATTCGCCCGGCTGGCATGAACCTGGTACGACATTAGAGTGTTTTATTAATGAAGAAGCTTTCAATCGTCTTCCTAAAGATTTGCAAAGCATTGTCCGAAATGCGGCAAGAGTCGCCAATCAAAATATGATGTTGGAATATGTTGCGCGTAATAATGATGCGTTAGAGACTTTGGTCAATGAACACCAAGTAGATGTCAGGGAGTTTCCTGCTGATGTGATAGAGAAGCTGCGTGAATTATCCGAGCAGGTTGTGGCTGAAGTAGTGGGAAATGATCCATTTGCGCGTGAGATATTTGATTCTTATCAGGGGTTTTTGGCAAAATCTAAAGCTTGGTACAATTTGTCTGAACGTGCCTATTTGAACATGAGGTAATCATAAGTATATGAAATATAAGTAATTGTTATAATTACTTTTATCTATCAGGCTTGCTTAGATAAACAAAGAATTAATTTTAAGTGGCTGATATAATGCCCAAAATTTATAATAACGATAATAGACTGCCATAACACGGGAGGAACAATGGACGATCTTTATACCAAATGGAAAGTAATGTGGGATGCAAAAGAGTACGGCACCCAAGGATTCTTTTTTGTCAGCGCAATCATTGCACTAG
>JBGCFN010000025.1:0-34131 GCA_045106935.1 Gammaproteobacteria bacterium
TTCTTCAATGGCTACAGACCCCAGTTTTACTTCCGAACAACGGATGTGACCGGGGCATGTGACTTGCCAGATGGCGTTGAGATGGTCATGCCAGGGGATAACGTGAAGATGGTGGTGAGCATGCATGCGCCAATCGCGATGGAAGAAGGCTTACGCTTTGCGATTCGTGAAGGTGGCCGTACCGTGGGTGCGGGCGTTGTTTCTAAAATTATTGAATAACAACGTTGTTTAATAAACAGGGTAAAATAGGCCAGTAGCTCAATTGGCAGAGCGACGGTCTCCAAAACCGTAGGTTGGGGGTTCAAGTCCCTCCTGGCCTGCCATGATTGGCAGAAGAATTTAAGGAAATAATAAAATGGCCGAAACGGCTGAACAAACAAATAGCGGGATGGATAAAGTCAAATTAGCGTTGGCTGCCATACTAGTGCTAGTTGGTTTTTACGGGTTTTATGAATACGCAGCCGAGCCGCTGTTATACCGTGTGCTTGGTATACTGCTATTTGTGGTTGTGGCTGCCGGAATCGCATTAACCACGACAAAAGGCCGTGCGTTAATGGCTTTTATGCAGTCTGCGCGAACAGAAGTTCGCAAAATGGTATGGCCGACCCGTGCAGAAACGCTACAAACAACATTAGTGATATTGGTGGTAGTTATTCTGGTGGGATTATTTCTCTGGTTGCTAGATACGTTTCTGGGCTGGATCATGAGCATGATCATTGGATAATCGAGGAGAAGCGATATGGCGTTAAGATGGTATGTAGTCCACGCTTATTCTGGGTTTGAAAATCAGGTAAAGCGTTATTTGCATGAACGAATTGAGCGTTTAGAAATGCAGGACAAATTCGGTGAGATTTTAGTGCCGATGGAAGAAGTGGTAGAAATGCGCGAAGGCCAGAAAAAGCGCAGTGAGCGTAAATTTTTTCCAGGCTATGTATTAGTGCAAATGGATATGGATGATGATTCATGGCACTTAGTGAAAGATGTACCAAAAGTTTTAGGCTTTATCGGGGGAACAACTGATAAGCCAGCACCGATCCCAGATCGTGAAGCGGATGCGATATTGCAACGTATTCAAGATGGTGTCGATAAGCCGCGTCCGAAGGTGCTATTCGAGCCAGGAGAAGTGGTTCGAGTCACCGATGGCCCATTCAACGATTTCAATGGTATCGTTGAAGAAGTGAATTATGAAAAGAGCCGTATGCTAGTGGCGGTTCAAATATTTGGTCGTTCAACACCAGTTGAATTAGAATTCGGCCAGGTTGAGAAAGGTTAAGAAGTAAGCGTTAACAATTGAAGTAAAGCAGTAAGGCGTAACGCTGAATTGGGTTACGTTAAATTTAAAACATTTCACGGGGAGTGTTGGACTAGAGCCATCACGATTGCACCCGTAAGGAGCTAAACATGGCGAAGAAAATTGAAGCTTATATCAAGCTTCAGGTTCCGGCGCAGGATGCTAATCCTAGCCCACCTGTAGGACCTGCACTAGGTCAACATGGCGTGAATATTATGGAGTTCTGTAAAGCGTTCAATGCGCAAACACAGAGCTTAGAAAAAGGTATGCCTGTCCCAGTAGTGATTACGGTTTATAACGATCGTAGTTTCACATTCATTATGAAGACGCCACCTGCGTCAATTCTTCTGAAGAAAGCAGCTGGTGTTCCAAAAGGGTCTGGTACCCCTAATACAAATAAAGTCGGCAAAGTGACTCGAGCACAGCTTGAAGAAATTGCTAAAACCAAAGAACCCGATTTAACTGCCGCGGATTTAGATGCAGCAGTACGTACGATCGCAGGTAGTGCTCGTAGTATGGGGCTTGAGGTAGAGGGAGTTTAATCATGGCTAAAGCAGGTAAAAATATTAAAGCGGCTCGCGAAAAAGTCAATCCAGAGCAAGCTTACGCACCAACAGATGCAATGCAGTTAGTTAAAGATAATGCACGTGCAAAATTTGTTGAATCGATCGATGTTGCCGTTAATTTAGGAATAGATCCTAAAAAATCTGATCAAGTTGTTCGTGGCTCAACCGTCTTACCTAATGGGACGGGTAAAACAGTCCGTGTAGCAGTATTCGCACAAGGTGATCAGGCAAAAGCAGCAGAAGCTGCTGGTGCAGACATCGTCGGATTTGATGATCTAGCTGATTCAGTTAAAAAAGGCGAAATGGACTTTGATGTCGTGATTGCGACACCCGATGCAATGCGAGTGGTAGGTCAGTTAGGACAAATTCTAGGACCACGTGGATTAATGCCTAATCCAAAAGTAGGCACGGTCACACCAAATGTTGAAGATGCGGTTAAAAACGCAAAATCTGGACAAGTTCGATATCGTGCAGATAAGACAGGTATCGTCCATTGCAGTATCGGTAAAGTAGATTTTGATGCGCAAAAGCTAGTGGAAAACCTTGAAGCCTTAATTGGTGACCTAGTCAAAGCGAAGCCATCTTCTGCGAAAGGTGTGTATTTAAAGAAAGTGTCAGTGTCGTCGACGATGGGTGTTGGCGTGATGGTTGATCAATCAGCACTAGCATAAGTATAAATTTAGTAGAACTTGACAGATGTCTTATCATATTAAGACATCATAAAAAGACTTTGGGCTGTTTCAGAATTGTTTGTTGATTTTGAACGGCCGTCAAAGACCGTAGGTGCGGTGTTTACACTGCTTAATTTCCTACGTAGACGGTGGCTCCATTCAGAAATTACTTCTGAGTTGGAACGCTGCAATTGTGTTGGTAAGTAATTATCAACGAGTGTAACTCTTAAATTGGCTCAGCCTATGCTTGGGTCATGTTTAAGAACAACTTAGGAGGACCATACTGTGGCACTAAACCTGGAAGACAAAAAACAAGTTGTCTCTGAGGTTGCTGCGGTTGCTGCTGAAGCACATTCGGCCGTTGCTGCCGAATACCGAGGACTCGGTGTTGAAGCTCTAACTGATTTGCGCATGAAAGCACGCCAAGGTGGTGTGTATGTAAGAGTGGTTAAAAACACACTTGCTAAGCGCGCATTAGAAGGAACGGAATTCGAGTGCATGCGTGATGGTTTAGTTGGCCCAATGATTCTTGCGTTTTCGCAAGAAGATCCTGGCTCAGCTGCTCGCGTTATCAAGGACTTCAGTAAAGAAAACGAATTGCTTAATGTCAAAATGCTATCCATTGGTGGCCAGCTTCTAGAATCATCGGAGTTGGACAGATTGGCAAGCTTACCGACGAAGGATCAAGCAATAAGTATGTTAATGGCAGTCATGAAGGCGCCGGTCGAGAAATTCGTCCGCACTTTGGCAGAACCGCACGGAAAGATGGTGCGAACTGTGGCTGCTGTACGCGACCAAAAGCAAGCTTAAATTTAAGTCACTTAACGGTTTTAAAATTTTTAGGAGTATTTAGAAATGGCTGTATCACAAGAAGATATTTTGGAAACTATTTCCAACATGACTGTTATGGAAGTCGTTGATTTGATTTCTGCAATGGAAGAGAAATTCGGCGTATCTGCGGCGGCAGCAGTCGCAGCGGCACCGGCAGCAGCAGCTGGCGGCGAAGCAGCAGCAGAGAAAGACGAGTTTGATGTTGTAATGAAAAGTTTTGGCGGCAACAAAGTTGCTGTTATTAAAGTAGTTCGCGCTATCACAGGCTTAGGACTAAAAGAAGCGAAAGAAATGGTAGAAGGCGCACCTTCAACTGTTAAAGAAGGCGCAACTAAAGATGAAGCAGAAGATGTGAAGAAGCAGCTTGAAGAAGCTGGTGCAGAAGTAGAACTTAAGTAATTCTACTTTAACTTTACATGCTTAAACGCATCGCGATGCGAGCACATGTTATGGCTAATTCCATAGCATGTGTTCGCTCGTGGCGCTTTTTATAATTAGTCAAAGATTACTGAAAAGCATTCAGTTATGCCTTTAGGTATTACAAATGTTTTTCAGTAATCAGTTTAAAGCCCGGATACGAGGAGGCTAAATGCAATACAGTTTCACCGAGAAGAAACGAGTTCGTAAGGACTTCGGTAAGCGACCACAGATTCTTGAAGTGCCATACATGCTTCAGATTCAATTGGCATCTTATCGACAATTTCTGCAATTAGATGCAAGTGCTGACAATAGAGCAGATACCGGTTTGCATGGAGCTTTTAATACCGTATTTCCAATTGAAAGTTATTCTGGAAATGTCATCTTGGAATACGTGAGCTACCGATTAGGTAAGCCGGTATTTGATGTCAAAGAGTGTCAGTTACGTGGGTTAACTTACGCCGCACCATTACGTGTGACAGTGCGTTTAGTGATTTACGATAAGGACGCACCTGCTAGCCAGAAAAAAGTTAAAGACGTAAAAGAGCAAGAAGTTTACATGGGCGAACTTCCGCTGATGACAGACACCGGCACCTTTGTCATAAATGGTACGGAGCGAGTCATTGTTTCTCAGTTACATCGTTCACCAGGTGTGTTCTTTGATCATGATAAAGGTAAGACGCACTCGTCTGGAAAATTACTATATTCCGCGCGCATCATTCCTTACCGTGGTTCATGGTTGGATATGGAATTTGATCCTAAGGATTGTTTGTTTGTGCGTATTGACCGTCGTCGTAAATTAGCCGCGACAATTTTAATGCGTGCATTGGGTTATGGCACCGAAGAAATTCTTTCTATGTTCTTCGACACGCATAAAATCAAAGTGTCAAAGAAAGGATTTGAATTAGCATTAACACCTGAACATTTGCGCGGTGAGATTGCAGCCTTTGATATTGAGGTTAAAGGTGAAGTGTTGGTTGAAGCAGGTCGTCGCATCACTATGCGTCATGTGCGCCAGCTAGAAGAGGCAAAAATAAAAAACCTAGTCGTTCCTCAAGAGTATTTCATGGGCAAAGTCATTGCACATGATATCGTCGATGAGGAGACAGGTGAGCTAATCTTCCATGCTAACGAAGAGTTAAGTGAAGAAAATATTCACAAACTTGAAGAGAGTGGTATTAAGAATTTCGAAATTCTATATACCAATGAAATCGATCGAGGGCCTTACATCTCACAGACTTTAGCTATCGATTCAACGACCACTGAATTAGAAGCTCAGGTAGAAATTTATCGCATGATGCGCCCAGGTGAGCCGCCAACAAAAGAGGCTGCGCAATCACTATTTAATAACTTATTCTTCTCTTCAGATCGTTACGATCTTTCACCTGTTGGACGAATGAAATTCAATCGTCGTTTGGGCCGTGAAGAAACTACGGGTGAAGGCACATTAAGTAAAGAAGATATTCTTGATGTCATGAAAGTACTAATCGATATCCGTAACGGTAACGGTATGGTGGATGATATCGATCATCTCGGTAACCGTCGTGTGCGATGCGTCGGTGAAATGGCTGAAAACGTATTCCGTGTCGGTTTGGTTCGAGTCGAGCGTGCAGTAAAAGAGCGTTTAACTCTTGCTGAGTCAGAAGGGTTGATGCCACAAGAAATGATTAACGCGAAACCTGTGGCGGCGGCAATTAAGGAATTCTTTGGTTCTAGCCAGTTGTCACAATTCATGGATCAAAATAATCCATTGTCAGAAGTGACGCACAAACGTCGTATTTCTGCATTAGGCCCAGGTGGTTTAACGCGTGAGCGTGCTGGTTTTGAGGTGCGTGACGTACATCCAACTCATTACGGTCGAGTATGTCCGATTGAGACACCTGAGGGTCCAAACATTGGTCTCATTAACTCATTAGCAATTTATGCACGAACGAATGATTACGGTTTCTTAGAAACACCGTATCGAAAAGTGACTAAAGGCAAAGCAACTGGTGATATTGATTATCTTTCTGCAATTGAAGAAAGTCAGTATGTCATCGCTCAGGCTAATGCTAGTTTGGACGAAAAAGGCAATTTGGTTGATGAATTAGTTTCATGTCGTCATCTCAATGAATTTGCCTTGTCTACACCAGATAAAGTCGAGTACATGGATGTCTCACCTAAGCAGATCGTTTCTGTTGCTTCATCGTTGATTCCATTCTTGGAGCATGATGATGCGAACCGTGCATTGATGGGGTCAAACATGCAACGTCAAGCGGTGCCAACACTTCGTGCTGACAAGCCGTTAGTGGGGACAGGAATTGAGCGAGCGCTGGCCATTGATTCGGGCGCCTCGGTCGTTGCAAAGCGGGGTGGTGTGGTCGATACCGTGGATGCGGGACGTGTCGTTGTTCGAGTGAATGACGCTGAAACACAACCAGGTGAAGCCGGTGTAGATATCTATGCATTCACTAAATATACGCGTTCAAACCAAAATACATGTATCAACCAAAAGCCATTAGTGAGACCAGGCGATGTAATAGCGCGTGGTGATGTATTGGCCGATGGTCCTTCAACCGATATGGGGGAGTTAGCATTAGGTCAGAATATGCTAGTGGCCTTCATGCCTTGGAATGGATACAACTTTGAGGATTCGATTCTTATTTCTGAGCGTGTTGTTGAAGAAGATCGTTTCACAACAATCCATATTGAAGAAATGAGTTGTGTTGCACGTGATACTAAATTATGTGCAGAAGAAATCACCGCCGATATTCCAAATGTCAGTGAGAGCTTATTGGCTAAATTAGATGATTCTGGAATTGTCTATGTTGGTGCAGAAGTAAAACCAGGCGATATCTTAGTTGGTAAAGTGACGCCGAAAGGTGAAACCCAATTGACGCCTGAGGAAAAGCTACTACGTGCAATTTTTGGTGAAAAAGCTTCTGACGTGAAAGATACGTCATTGAGAGTGCCATCCGGCATGGAAGGGACGGTTATCGATGTACGTGTGTTTACACGTGATGGCGTAGAAAAAGATCGCCGCGCATTGCAAATCGAAGAAGCAGAAATCGAGCAAGTCAAAAAAGACATGCGCGATCAGTTGCGAATTCATGAGGAAGATATCTTTAGTCGTGTTGAGCGATTGATTACCAATAAAGTTGCTGAAGGTGGTCCAGATGGATTGAAGTCAGGCGAGAAAGTGTCAGCAGGCTACTTGCAAGGCCTTTCTCGTGATCGTTGGTTTGAAATCCGTATGCGCGATGAAGCAGTGAATGAGAATCTAGAACAGCTTTCTCAGAGTATCGCGAATCAACGTGAAATTGCTGAAGAGCGTTTAGTTGAGCAACGAGAAAAGATCACTGCTGGTGATGATTTAGCGCCAGGCGTATTAAAAATGGTTAAAGTTTACTTGGCTGTTAAGCGTCGTATGCAGCCGGGTGACAAGATGGCTGGTCGTCATGGAAACAAAGGTGTGATCTCAATGATTGTGCCAGTAGAAGATATGCCGCATAAGCCAGACGGTACACCAGTGGATATTGTTTTGAACCCGTTAGGTGTTCCATCTCGTATGAATGTCGGGCAGGTGCTTGAGATTCATTTAGGCATGGCAGCAAAAGGCTTGGGACTGAAAATTCAAGGCATGCTAGACAATCAAGGAAAGCCTGCAGAATTACGTGACTTCCTTGATCAGATTTATAATCAAGATGAAGGCACCAAAGTCGATCTTAAGCAATGGAATGATGATGAGATCATGACTATGTCGAAAAACCTATCAGGTGGCGTGCCAATGGCAACCCCAGTTTTCGATGGTGCTGAAGAGCATGAAATAAAACGCATGCTTAAATTGGCTGACTTGCCAGAAGATGGTCAGACAGAATTGATTAATGGTCGCACAGGCGAACAATTCGAACGCAGAGTGACGGTTGGTTACATGCATATTCTGAAGCTAAACCATTTAGTGGATGACAAGATGCATGCAAGATCAACAGGTCCATATAGCTTAGTCACGCAGCAACCGTTAGGTGGTAAAGCACAATTCGGTGGCCAGCGATTTGGTGAAATGGAGGTCTGGGCGCTGGAAGCTTATGGCGCTGCATACACATTGCAAGAAATGTTGACTGTGAAGTCTGATGACGTAGCTGGACGTAACAAGATGTATAAAAACATCGTTGATAACGATCAGCAAATGGAAGCAGGCATGCCGGAATCATTTAACGTTCTAATGAAAGAAATACGTTCGCTCGGTATTAATATTGAGCTAGAGCAGAATGACTAGCGCTGGAAGAACAGCGCTAGACGATTAGAACAAAACGAATTATCGCGATTTAAATTGAAACGTTCGTAGACTCTGTAGGAGACACGATGAAAGACTTATTAAACTTACTGAAACAACAAGGCCAGTCGGAAGATTTTGATTCAATCAAAATAGGACTTGCTTCACCTGACATGATTCGATCATGGTCATTCGGTGAAGTTAAAAAGCCCGAGACGATTAACTATCGAACGTTTAAGCCAGAGCGTGATGGATTGTTCTGTGCCAAAATTTTTGGGCCAACTAAAGATTACGAATGTCTTTGTGGTAAATATAAGCGCTTAAAACATCGTGGTGTTGTTTGTGAAAAATGCGGTGTAGAAGTTACCCAGACTAAAGTACGTCGTGAGCGTATGGGCCACATTGAATTGGCTTGTCCTGTCGCGCATATTTGGTTCTTGAAGTCATTGCCTTCACGAATTGGTTTGCTATTAGATATGACCTTACGTGAAATTGAACGTATTCTTTATTTCGAAGCGTTTGTTGTGATTGACCCAGGCATGACAACGTTAGAAACCAAGCAGCTCCTTTCTGAAGAAGCTTACCTTGATGCAATTGAGCAGCACGGTGATGAATTTAAAGCCGTCATGGGTGCGGAAGCAATTTATGAGTTAATGCTTAAAATCGATCTTAAATCGCAAAAAGTTGAATTGCGTGAAGAGATTGAAAATACACGTTCAGAAGCTAAATTAAAGCGTTTTTCAAAGCGCTTAAAATTGGTTGAGTATCTTCTTTCATCAGGTAACAAGCCTGAGTGGATGATCTTGCTCGTATTGCCAGTATTGCCACCAGATTTACGTCCATTAGTGCCATTGGATGGCGGCCGTTTTGCCACATCTGATCTTAACGATTTATATCGTCGTGTAATTAATAGAAATAATCGTCTTAAGCGTCTATTAGAATTAAATGCGCCAGACATTATTGTCCGAAACGAAAAACGTATGCTTCAGGAATCTGTAGATGCGTTATTGGATAACGGACGTCGCGGTAGAGCGATCACCGGAACGAATAAGCGTCCATTGAAATCACTTGCTGACATGATTAAAGGTAAGCAAGGACGATTCCGTCAGAACTTACTTGGAAAGCGAGTCGATTATTCGGGTCGTTCAGTGATTGTGTGTGGGCCAACATTGAGACTTCATCAATGTGGTTTGCCAAAGAAGATGGCCTTGGAATTATTTAAGCCATTTGTATTTAGTAAATTAATGCTACGTGGAATTGCGCCAACAATTAAAGCATGTAAGAAAATTGTTGAACGTGAAGGTGCAGAAGTTTGGGATATCTTGGAAGAAGTTATCCGTGAGCATCCTGTTATGTTAAACCGTGCGCCAACACTTCACCGTTTAGGTATTCAGTGTTTTGAGCCACAGTTAATTGAAGGTAAAGCGATTCAGTTACACCCATTAGTGTGTGCAGCATTTAACGCTGACTTTGATGGTGACCAAATGGCGGTACACGTACCATTGTCGATTGAAGCGCAATTAGAAGGTCGCGCATTAATGATGTCGACAAATAATATTTTATCACCTGCGAATGGCGAACCTATTATTGTACCTTCGCAAGATATCGTGCTTGGCTTGTACTACATGACACGCCAAAACACTAATGTAAAAGGAGAAGGCATGGTCTTCTCTGGTGTTGATGAAGTTAGACGCGCATTCGAAAACGGTGCTGCTGAGTTACACGCGAAAGTCAAAGTCCGTTTGACAGAAACGTTAGCGGATGAGGATGGTGAAGTCACAGAAAGTACAGGCATTAGAGAGACTTCTGTTGGTCGTGCTTTGTTGTTTGATATTTTACCTAAAGGCTTACCGTTTGATTTGATCAACCAAGATCTCAACAAACGCGCCATCTCAAGATTAATCAATGCTTGTTATCGTCGTGTTGGCTTGAAAGAAACAGTTATCTTTGCTGACCAATTAATGTATACCGGATTTAAGTTTGCAACACTGTCTGGTGTGTCTTTCTGTGCTGATGACATGGTAATTCCACCGGAGAAAGTTGATATCCTCGGTGCTGCAGAGCAAGAAGTTAAAGACATTGAAACGCAATATGCGTCAGGTCTAGTAACAAAGGGTGAGCGTTACAACAAGGTTGTTGATATTTGGTCGCACACTAATGAGAAAGTTGCTAAGGCAATGATGGATAAGCTGGGTAAAGAACAAGTTAAAGATGCTGAGGGCAACATGGTCTCTCAACCTTCTTTCAACTCGATTTTCATGATGGCTGATTCAGGCGCTCGTGGTTCTGCCGCACAGATTAGACAATTAGCAGGTATGCGTGGCTTGATGGCTAAACCAGATGGTTCAATTATTGAAACGCCCATTACTGCAAACTTCCGCGAAGGTTTAAACGTACTTCAATACTTCATTTCGACACACGGTGCTCGTAAAGGATTAGCTGATACGGCATTAAAAACAGCGAACTCAGGATATCTAACACGTCGTTTGGTTGATGTGGCACAAGATCTTGTGATCACTGAGTATGATTGTGGTACAGAGAATGGGATTGTTATGAATCCTATTATTGAAGGTGGTGATGTTGTTGAACCACTAAGTGAACGTGTACTTGGACGTGTCGTAGCTAAAGACGTATTGGATACGGCAGGCAAGAAGACAGTCATTCCTAAAGGCACCTTGCTTGATGAAAAATGGGTCTCTCAATTCGAAGAATTAGGTGTGGATGAAATTCTTGTCCGTACACCAATTACCTGTGACACGCGATATGGTGTGTGTTCTAGCTGCTATGGCCGAGATTTGGCACGTGGTCACTTGATTAATCAAGGTGAAGCGGTAGGTGTGATGGCTGCGCAATCCATTGGTGAGCCAGGCACACAGTTAACGATGCGTACTTTCCATATTGGTGGGGCAGCTAGTCGTGCAGCATCGACCAATAGCATCGCACCAAAAGCATCAGGAACAGTTCGTTTCCACAACATTAAACTTGTGAAACATCATGATGGGCATAATGTTGCCGCATCACGTTCAGGTGAAATTGGTTTGATCGATGAGCATGGACGCGAGCGTGAGCGTTATAAGCTTCCATATGGCGCATCAATTTCTGCAAACGAAGGTGATGCTGTTGAGTCAGGACAAGTCATCGCGACATGGGATCCGCACACTCATCCAATCATTGCTGAAGTGGGTGGCCGTGTGAAACTAGTCGATTTCTCAGATGGTGTCACTGTTAATAAGCGCCTTGATGAAGTCACAGGTTTGAGTTCAACGGTTGTTGCTGATCCTAAGAGTCGACCTGCAGCTGGCAAAGATTTGCGCCCAATGGTGAAGTTGGTTGATGAGAACGATAATGAATTAACGCTACCAGATTCGAATTTCCCTGCACAATATGTATTACCTGCAGAGGCAATTGTGAGTTTAGAAGACGGCGCACAAGTCGGTGTTGGTGACATTATCGCGCGTATTCCGCAAGAGTCTTCAAAGACTAGAGATATTACCGGTGGTCTGCCACGAGTGGCTGATTTGTTCGAAGCACGTAAACCTAAAGAGCCTGCAGTGATGGCGCTTGAGTCAGGGATTATCAGTTTCGGAAAAGAAACAAAAGGCAAGCAACGTCTCGTAATCACTATGGATGATGGCGAAACAGTTGAAGAGCTTATCCCTAAATGGAGACATGTGGATGTATTTGAAGGTGAGCATGTTGATAAGGGTGAAGTAGTTGTTGAAGGTGAACGTAGTCCTCACGATATTCTTAAATTATTGGGCGTCAGCGCATTAGCTGAATATCTTGTGCAAGAGATTCAAGATGTTTATCGCTTACAAGGTGTGAAAATTAACGATAAGCACATTGAGGTTATTATTCGCCAAATGCTACGTAAAGTTGAGATTTCAAATCGTGGTGATACCAATATGCTTCGAGGCGAGCAAGTCGAGCGAGCGCGTTTGTATGAGGTCAATGAAAATATGGAGGCGAGAAACAAAGAGCCTGCGGCCTTTGAGAATGTCTTACTAGGGATTACGAAGGCATCATTGGTGACAGAATCATTCATTTCAGCGGCTTCTTTCCAAGAAACAACGCGTGTCTTGACGGAATCGGCGGTACGTGGATCCAATGACTACCTGCGCGGTTTGAAAGAAAACGTCATTGTGGGTCGTTTGATCCCGGCTGGAACGGGTCTGACATATCACCAAGAACGACGTAAAACTCGTCAAGAACTGAACTTGGGTATGCCTGAAATGCCAGATATGCCAGAAATGAACACAGACAATACCGAAGAACCGGCGATGATTGCGGAAGCCGCTGATCCAGAATCAACCGATCAGGAAGATAATACTGTAGAAACATAGTGTTGTTGGGTTCTGTTCTCCTTGACAGGGTGCAGCCCAACTCCGTAAAATCTCGCCACCCTACGACAGGCCGAGCCAAGATTCGGCCTGTCGTTTATTTTATGCCGGAGAAAATTTAAGAATGGCAACAATTAATCAGCTTGTACGCAAGCCGAGAAAAAGAAAAATAGAAAAAAGTAATGTGCCTGCGTTAGCCGCTTGCCCTCAGCGCCGCGGTGTGTGTACTCGTGTATATACAACAACGCCTAAAAAGCCTAACTCAGCGCTACGTAAGGTCGCTCGTGTGCGACTTACTAATGGTTTTGAAGTGTCTTCATATATAGGTGGAGAAGGTCATAACTTACAGGAGCACTCGGTAGTATTGATCCGTGGTGGTCGTGTCAAAGATTTACCTGGTGTTCGTTACCATACGGTTCGAGGCAGCTTAGACACCCAAGGGGTGGCGAATCGTAAGCAAGCGAGATCAAAATACGGTACTAAGCGCGCAAAGTCGTAAGCTAAGTCGTTAATTTTAATAAGTAACCATAATTACAAGTAAAGCGAAGAGAAAACATGCCTAGACGTAGAGAAGTCCCTAAACGTGAAGTATTACCAGATCCAAAATATGGTAATGACCAACTCGCTAAATTTGTAAACATTCTTATGGTGAGCGGTAAGAAATCGGTGGCTGAAAAGATTGTCTATAAAGCTATTGATGAAATTACTGGTAAGAAAGGTACAGACGGTCTAGATGTATTCTTAGAAGCATTAGAAAAAGTAAGACCGCCCGTTGAGGTGAAGTCACGCCGAGTTGGTGGCGCTACTTATCAAGTACCAGTAGAAGTTCGCCCTGTACGCCAAGCGGCACTAGCCATGCGTTGGATAGTGGATTCAGCTCGTAAGCGTGGTGAGAAGTCTATGGTGAATAAGCTAGCCGGCGAACTGATTGACGCTGCTGAGAGTAAAGGGTCAGCGATCAAGAAGCGCGAAGACACGCTTAGAATGGCAGAAGCAAATAAAGCATTCTCTCACTACCGTTGGTAGTGAATGAGTCTAATTAAGTAGGCAAATTAACAGGCCAGGCTAATAGACTAGAAAAGAAGACAACAAAAGAAAGACCAAAATGGCTCGCAAAACGCCCATCGAACGGTATCGAAATATCGGAATCATGGCGCATATTGATGCTGGTAAGACAACGACCACCGAGCGCATATTATTTTATACCGGTGTTTCTCACAAAATAGGTGAGGTGCATGACGGCGCTGCCGTGATGGATTGGATGGAGCAGGAGCAAGAACGCGGCATCACCATTACATCTGCAGCAACAACCTGTTTTTGGACAGGGATGGACCAGCAGTTCGATCAACATCGAATCAATATTATTGATACGCCTGGTCACGTGGATTTTACGATTGAAGTCGAAAGATCATTACGTGTATTAGATGGTGCATGCGCTGTCTTCTGTGCGGTAGGAGGGGTGGAACCTCAGTCTGAAACCGTTTGGCGTCAGGCAAATAAGTACAACGTTCCACGGATGGCTTTTGTGAATAAGATGGATCGCACCGGTGCGAACTTTCTTAGAGTCATTGAGCAGATTAAAGATCGATTAGGCTCCAATGCGATACCGATGCAATTACCTATCGGCGCAGAAGAAGATTTTAAAGGGGTCGTTGACCTGGTTCGGATGCAGGCCATTTATTGGAATGAATCTGATATGGGCACAACCTACGAGGCACAAGATCTGCCCGAAGGTGAGTTGCTAGAAATCTGTCGAGAATGGCGTGAGCAATTGCTAGAAGCCGCGGCAGAAGCTTCAGAAGAATTAATGGATAAATATCTCGAAGAGAGTGATTTATCTGAAGACGAAATTCATCAAGGAATTCGTATACGCACACTGGCTGGAGAAATTGTTCCGGCATTTTGCGGGTCTGCCTTTAAGAACAAAGGAGTGCAGGCAATGTTGGATGCGGTAGTGAGATATATGCCGTCTCCATTAGATGTGCCACCCATTACCGGCATACTTGATGATAAAGAAGAAACAGAAGGCACTAGAAAGCCATCTAATAAAGAACCGTTTGCTGCGTTAGCATTTAAAATTGCCACAGATTCATTTGTTGGCACGCTAACATTTTTTAGGGTTTACTCGGGCGTAATGAAAACCGGGGATACAGTTTTCAACCCAATTAAAGGCAAAAAAGAGCGCATTGGGCGATTGTTACAGATGCACTCTAATTCTCGTGAAGAGATTAAAGAAGTGCAGGCAGGCGATATTGCTGCGGCAGTCGGGCTAAGAGATGTCACCACAGGTGAAACATTATGTTCTCCTAAAGATGTCATCACTTTAGAACGAATGGAATTCCCGGAACCGGTCATATCGGTTGCGGTAGAGCCTAGAACAACAGGCGACCAGGAAAAAATGGCAGTGGCCTTGCAGAAGTTAGCGCAAGAAGATCCCTCTTTCCGGGTTAGAACAGACGAAGAGTCTGGTCAGACAATTATTGCTGGGATGGGAGAATTACATCTCGATATCATTGTCGATCGCATGAAGCGAGAGTTTAAGGTAGATGCCAATGTGGGGGCTCCCCAAGTATCTTTCCGAGAAACGATTCGTTCCACGGTTGAACATGAGAATAAATTTGTCAGGCAGTCAGGCGGACGTGGTCAGTACGGTCATGTTTGGCTGAAGATAGAGCCCCTTGAAGAAGGTGGCGGATTTGAATTTGTAAACGACATTGCCGGTGGTGTAATTCCAAAAGAATTCATTCCGTCAGTGGAGAAAGGCGTTAAAGAATCACTGGAGAGCGGTGTTGTAGCTGGTTACCCAATGGTTGATATTAAAGTCACGCTATATGATGGTTCGTTTCATGATGTAGATTCATCAGAAATGGCATTTAAAATAGCCGGCTCAATGTGTTTCAAAGAGGGTAGTCGAGAAGCTAACCCTGTCTTACTGGAACCCATTATGAGCGTGGAAGTAGTGACGCCAGAGGATTACATGGGCGATGTGGTCGGAGATCTTAATCGTCGCAGAGGGATCGTTAGTGGTATGGATGATGCGCCTGCAGGAAAGATTGTTCGTGCAGACGTTCCACTAAAAGAGATGTTTGGTTATGCCACCGATTTGCGCTCAGCAACTCAAGGCAGAGCAACGTACTCAATGCAGTTTGAGAAATATAGTGAAGCACCTTCAATGGTCGTTGATGCGATTACCAAAGGTCACTAAGTAAGATCACTAAGTAGAGTTTGTTTTTAATTTAATGTTTTAAAAAATTTAAGAGGTAAAGGTCGATGTCGAAGGAGAAGTTTGAACGCAATAAGCCACATGTGAATGTGGGTACTATTGGTCACGTGGATCACGGTAAGACAACGTTAACGGCAGCGTTAACGAAGGTGTCAGCGGAAGCCCAAGGCGGAGAGTTCAAGGATTACGGCGACATTGATAATGCGCCCGAAGAGCGCGAGCGCGGGATTACAATTGCAACGGCGCACGTTGAGTATGAGACAGATGGTCGTCACTACGCACACGTTGATTGTCCGGGACACGCGGATTATGTGAAGAACATGATTACGGGTGCGGCTCAGATGGACGGCGCGATCTTAGTTTGTTCAGCAGCAGATGGCCCAATGCCACAAACACGTGAGCACATCTTGTTGTCACGCCAGGTTGGTGTGCCCTACATCGTGGTCTATATGAACAAAGCAGACCAGGTGGATGATGCTGAGTTATTAGAATTAGTGGAGATGGAGATTCGTGATCTTCTCTCGAGTTATGACTTCCCAGGCGACGATACGCCAATCGTAACGGGTTCAGCGCTGAAAGCACTAGAAGGCGACACATCAGACATTGGTGTGCCATCAGTGATCAAGTTATTAGAAGAGATGGATGCCTACATTCCAGAGCCAGAGCGCGCAATTGATGGTGATTACTTAATGCCAGTGGAAGATGTGTTCTCAATTTCAGGTCGAGGCACGGTCGTGACCGGCAGAATTGAGCGCGGGATTGTGAAAGTGGGTGAAGAAGTCGAGATTGTCGGCATCAAGGAAACCACAAAAACAACATGTACAGGCGTTGAGATGTTCCGCAAGCTGTTAGACGAAGGTCGCGCAGGGGATAACGTGGGAATTTTGTTACGTGGTACGAAGCGCGATGAAGTGGAGCGTGGGCAAGTATTATGTAAGCCAGGCACGATTACGCCACACACTAAATTTGAAGCAGAAGTCTACATTCTTTCAAAGGATGAGGGCGGAAGACACACGCCATTCTTCAATGGCTACAGACCCCAGTTTTACTTCCGAACAACGGATGTGACCGGGGCATGTGACTTGCCAGATGGCGTTGAGATGGTCATGCCAGGGGATAACGTGAAGATGGTGGTGAGTATGCATGCGCCAATCGCGATGGAAGAAGGCTTACGCTTTGCGATTCGTGAAGGTGGCCGTACCGTGGGTGCGGGCGTTGTTTCTAAAATTATTGAATAACAAAAAGAGTAACTAATGTCAGACAGTCAACGTATTCGAATTAGATTAAAAGAGTTCGATCATCGCTTAATCGATCGTTCTGCAAGCGAGATCGTGCAAACTGCAAAGCGCACTGGCGCTCGCGTTAAAGGGCCAATCCCTTTACCAACGAGAAAGGAGAGATTTACAGTCTTAGTATCTCCTCACGTAGATAAGAATGCTCGAGATCAGTATGAAATTCGTACACACAAGCGAATTATGGATATTGTAGACCCGACAGACAAAACAGTAGATGCCCTCATGAAGCTAGATTTAGCTGCTGGGGTGGATGTTCAGATTAAATTGAATTGATTTGTAATATAGCGACCGCTTAGCTTTTATTTGTTACTGAAATAAAAGAATAAATTTTAAAAAAAGCGGTTTCCTATTGCGACAAATTCTGTAATAATTCGCGGCTTCCTGTGGCCCGGACAAGCATTGCTTGTTCGGGCCACATTCGCGATGCCTTGAAAAAAGCAGAATTAAAGCATTTTGCGTAATTGAAGCAGTTGAACAAGTAAAATAGAGATTAAATCGATGCCTTTAGGTGTAGTTGGAAAAAAAGTGGGTATGACCCGTGTGTTCACAGAAGATGGTGCTTCAGTACCAGTCACTGTGCTGCACGTAGATAGCAACCGGGTTACTCAGCTAAAACAACAAGAAAATGATGGTTACAGCGCCGTTCAGGTCGCTTATGGCTCGCGAAAGCCATCACGTGTCAATAAAGCGCTGACAGGACACTACGCAAAAGCGGAAGTGGCGTCAGGAGAAGGCATGTATGAGTTCCGTTTATCAGACTCAGAAGAAGTTGAATTAGAATTAGGTGCTGCGATCAGTGCCGATATGTTTGAAGAAGGCCAAAAGGTCCAAGTGACTGGGATATCTAAAGGTAAGGGATTCGCTGGAACCATTAAGCGACATAACTTCCGAGGCCAAGACGCAACTCACGGTAACTCAATTTCACACCGTGTTCCTGGCTCAACAGGCATGTGTCAAACCCCTGGCCGAGTATTTAAAGGTAAGAAAATGGCTGGCCACATGGGTAGCGAGCAAGTCAGTACTAAAAATCTTACAGTGGTAAGAGTCGATACTGATCGAGATTTAATATTAATTAAGGGTGCTATCCCTGGTGCAAAAGGCGGACGAGTCATCGTTAAGCCGGTTATCACTGCATAATCATTGAATAAACGTAATCGAATAAATTATGAAACTTGATGTAACTAACGGTAGCTCAGTAGATGTGTCAGATGACACATTTGGCCGTGATTATAATGAAGCGCTTGTCCATCAAGCAGTCACCGCGTATTTAGCCGGTGCACGCTCTGGAACCAAAGCTCAGAAAAATCGCTCGGCAGTCAGAGGTGGTGGCGCGAAGCCCTGGAGACAAAAAGGCACAGGTAGAGCACGTGCTGGAACATCTCGCGGACCTTTATGGCGTAGTGGTGGACAAACATTTGCCGCACAACCGCGTAGCTTTAAGCAAAAAATGAACAAGAAAATGGTGCGCGCAGCTTACGCATCAATATTTTCAGAATTGATCAGATTAGAAAGACTTCATGTCGTTAATGATTTCCAAGCTGACACACCAAAAACAAAAGATATGGTCGCGAGACTAGGTAAATTGGGTGTGAACTCAGCCTATATTATTGTAGGAAGTGAGAAATCTGATGAGAAGTTATATTTATCAGCGCGCAATCTGCATCAGGTTGATGTTGATGAAGCATCAAGTATTGATCCGGTTAGCCTGATTAAATTTGAGCATGTTGTCATCACTGAAGAAGCACTTAAAGAAGTTGAGGAGTGGTTGCAATGAGTCAGTCAATCAATATGGAACGCCTCACACAGGTATTGGTCGCGCCGCATGTATCAGAAAAGTCAGCAACGTTAGCAGATAGTGCAAATCAGCATGTCTTCAAAGTGTTGCCAAGTGCGAGTAAACAAGAAATAAAAAATGCAGTAGAACAATTATTTCAAGTCAAAGTAGCCTCTGTTCGCACTGTCAATGTTCAAGGTAAAAATAAACGCTTTGGTCGCATTATGGGTAAGCGAAGCGATTGGAAAAAAGCATATGTTAGGCTCGAAACCGGGCATGACATCGATCTAACTGGAATGGAATAAACATGGCTGTCGTAAAATCAAAACCTACCTCTCCAGGACGTCGATTCCAAGTACGAATCGTCTCAAAAGATCTACATACTGGCGAGCCTGTTAAAGGGTTAGTAGAGAAGAAGTCAAAATCAGGTGGACGTAATAACGTTGGTCGTATTACTACACGTCACCGTGGTGGTGGACATAAGCAACGTTATAGAGTTGTCGACTTTAAACGAAACAAAGATGGTATTCCTGCAGTTGTAGAGCGACTGGAATATGATCCAAATAGAACAGCACATTTAGCATTATTGAAATATGCAGATGGCGAGCGCCGATACATTATCGCGCCGAAGGGAGTCAAAGCGGACGATACGATTATGTCCGGTGCGCAATCACCCATTAAAGCTGGAAACACATTGCCATTAAGAAGTATCCCGGTAGGTACAATTGTGCATTGTATTGAATTGAAACCTGGTAAAGGTGCGCAAGTTGGCCGAAGTGCAGGTGCTGCGATTCAGTTAGTTGCAAGAGAAGGTGCACACGCCACATTGCGATTACGTTCGGGTGAAATGAGAAAAGTATTATCAGATTGCCGTGCAACCATCGGTGAAGTGGGTAACTCAGAACATAATTTGCGTAAGTTAGGTAAAGCCGGTGCGAGTCGTTGGCGCGGAATTAAACCAACCGTCCGCGGTGTCGCTATGAACCCGGTTGATCACCCACACGGTGGTGGTGAAGGACGAACTTCAGGTGGACGACATCCAGTATCGCCATGGGGTATGCCAACTAAAGGCTTTAAGACACGATCAAACAAACGTACAGATAATATGATTGTGCGTCGTCGTAACAAAAAATAGATAAATACTAGAAGTAAGGAAATTACGTGCCAAGATCACTACGAAAAGGCCCACATATAGATCACCATCTTGCAAAGAAAGTGCAAGTGGCATCTGAGAATAACGATCGTAAGCCAATTAAAACTTGGTCTAGACGGTCAATGGTGTCACCTGAAATGGTGGGATTAACAATTGCCATTCATAACGGACGTCAACATGTTCCTATTTTGATTTCAGAAAATATGGTTGGGCATAAGTTAGGTGAATTTGCGGCGACCCGAGTTTTTAAAGGTCATTCAGGCGACAAAAAAGCTAAATAATTACGAGTTAAATTATGGAAGTTTCAGCAAAATTAACAGATATCAGTATTTCGGCACAAAAATGTCGTTTGGTAGCAGATCAGATTCGTGGACTTCAAGTGAGTCGTGCAGTTGAGATATTAGAATTTAGCTCTAAGAAAGCATCTGGCATCGTGAAAAAAGTTTTAGATTCTGCCATTGCAAATGCAGAGCACAACGAAGGTGCTGATATCGATGAATTAAAAGTAACAAAGATATTTGTTGATGAAGGCAGAACGCAAAAACGATTCCAGCCACGTGCTAAAGGTCGTGCGTGCAAGATTTTAAAGAGAAGCAGCCACCTGACAGTGACTGTTGGCGATAATAGATAATTAGGTAGTCTGAGTACTACATTTTAATAATAGACATTAACCGAGTTAATAGATCCGATGGGACAAAAAGTACATCCAACTGGCTTTAGATTAGGTATTGCAACTGACTGGACTTCTAAGTGGTATGCAGAAGGAACAGATTACGCAAAATTTTTAAATAGTGATTTAGAAATTCGAAAATACTTAAAAGATAAACTTTCAGCAGCATCGGTAAGTAGAATTCAGATCGATAGACCAGCTCGTGCCGCATTTGTTGTGATACATACTGCACGCCCAGGGATAGTTATCGGTAAAAAAGGTGAGGACGTTGAAGCGTTAAGAAAAGAAATTGCTCGCCGCATGGATTTAAATATTAATAATGTAAAAATTAATATTGAAGAGATTCGTAAACCAGAAATTGATGCACAGTTAGTTTCTGAAAGTGTTGCGCAACAATTAGAACGCCGCATTATGTTCAGACGTGCAATGAAACGTGCAGTAAGTAATGCAATGCGTTTAGGTGCCTTAGGCGTAAAAATTAATGTTTCAGGTCGTTTGAATGGTGCTGAAATTGCACGGACAGAATGGTATCGCGAAGGTCGAGTGCCATTGCATACATTACGCGCCGATATTGATTACGGAACAGCAGAAGCTGCAACCACATACGGAATCATTGGTATCAAGACATGGATCTTCAAAGGTGAAGTATTTGACCTTGAGAGTAAGAACAAAGAAGAATTGCCAGACGCTAAGCGCGCTAAAGCATAAGTAATAAGGCCTAAAGAGAAGGATTAAAACGTGTTACAACCAAAGAAGACCAAATTCCGCAAACAAATGAAGGGCCGCAACCGTGGTCTTGCGTTAAATGGTAACAAAGTAAGCTTTGGCGATTATGGGCTTAAAGCGGTCGGTCGAGGACGATTAACTGCAAGACAAATTGAAGCGGCACGACGTGCAATGACTCGCCACGTAAAACGTGGAGGAAAGATTTGGATTCGAATCTTCCCAGATGTGCCTGTAACTAAAAAGCCACTAGAAGTTCGTCAAGGTAAAGGTAAAGGTAACGTTGAATATTGGGTTGCTAAAATTCAACCAGGTAAAATGTTATATGAAATGGAAGGTGTGCCAGAAGAGTTGGCTCGCGAAGCATTTAAATTAGCTGCTGCAAAACTTCCTATTCAAACAGTATTCGTCACAAGGACATTAATGTAATGAAAGCATCAGACTTACGTGCCAAAGGCGAGAGTGATTTAAAAGATGAGTTAATTGAGTTGCGTAAAGAGCAATTCAAATTACGTATGCAATATTCAATGGGTCAAGCAAGTCGTAACCATGAATTTTCTAGAATTCGTAAAGACATCGCACGTATCAAGACCGTGCTTAATGAGCAAAGTAAAAGCGCGAGCTAGCAAATAGAAGACTATGGAAAAACAAGATAAAAAACTGCGAACAGTTCAGGGTAAAGTCGTTAGCAATAAAATGGATAAGTCCATTGTTGTGCTAACTGAGCGACGAGTTAAGCATCCTATTTATGGGAAGTTTATGAGCAAGTCTTCAAAGATACATGCGCATGATGAAGATAATAAATGCACGATTGGTGACGTAGTAACAATTAAAGAATGTCGCCCTATCTCTAAGACTAAATCTTGGACATTAGTGGAAGTAGTTGTTCCAGGTGTGGCGGGATAAATAAGGATTAACCATGATACAAATGCAATCCAATCTTGATGTAGCTGATAACAGTGGCGCAAAAAGAATTCAGTGTATAAAAGTTTTAGGTGGTTCACATCGTCGTTACGCAGGTATCGGAGATGTAATTAAAGTCAGTATTAAAGATGCTATTCCACGTGGAAAAGTAAAAAAAGGCGAAGTATATAACGCGGTTGTAGTTAGAACAGCTAAAGGTGTACGTCGTCCTGATGGTTCATTAATACGTTTTGATGGTAATGCAGCCGTATTGTTAAATGCGCAATTGCAGCCAATTGGTACACGTATCTTTGGCCCTGTGACAAGAGAGCTTCGCACAGAAAAATTTATGAAAATAATTTCTCTTGCGCCAGAAGTATTATAAAGACGAAAGTGTAATAAGAATTACAGATTATGAATAAGATTAAAAAAGGTGATGAAGTAATAGTAAATGCCGGCAAAGATAAAGGCCGACGTGGAACTGTTATGCAAGTGCTAGTAGACGGTCGTGTACTCGTCGATGGGATTAATATGGTTAAGAAAGCACAAAAGCCAAATCCAAATGCAGGCGTCACTGGTGGAATTATCGATAAAGAAATGGCAATTGATCGCTCAAATTTAATGATGTTTAACCCGGCTACAGGTAAAGGTGATCGCGTAGGCATCAAGACATTAGAGGATAATACTAAAGTGCGCTATTTCAAATCTAACGGCGAAGTGGTGGATTTATAATGGCCAGATTACAAGCATTTTATAACGACACAGTACGTGCTCAGTTAATGGAGCAGTTCTCTTACGACAACGTAATGCAAGTACCACATATAGAGAAAATTACGCTTAATATGGGTTTAGGTGAAGCGACTAAAGATAAAAAAGTCGTCGAGCATGCAGTATCAGATATGGCTAAGATTGCAGGACAAAAAGCAGTCGTGACTTTGTCGCGCAAATCAATTGCTGGTTTTAATATCAGAGATGAGTGGCCGATCGGATGTAAGGTAACGCTACGTAATGTACGTATGTATGAGTTTTTAGATCGCCTAATTAATATTGCAATACCACGTATTCGTGACTTCCGTGGTATCAGTGGTAAAGCATTTGATGGCCGTGGAAATTACAACATGGGTGTTAAAGAGCAAATTATTTTCCCAGAAATTGATTACGATAAAATTGATGCTATTCGTGGAATGGATATTGCCATTACAACGAGTGCACCAACCGATGCAGAAGCAAAAGCATTGCTAACTGCGTTTAGTTTTCCCTTTAAAAATTAAATTAAGTAAAACTAACGAGAAGAATTGAGGCATTACTGATGGCAAAAGAATCAATGGTTCAACGCGAAAAGAAGCGTGCACGTACAGTGGCAAAATATGCAAAAAAACGTGCAGAACTAAAAGCAATTATTAACAGTGCTACAGCTGACTATGAAGAAAAAGAATTGGCTGCATTGAAACTACAAAAGCTACCACGTAACGCTATGCCAGTGAGACAAAGAAATCGCTGCAATATTACAGGAAGACCTCACGGTTATTACCGTAAGTTTGGCCTAGGTAGAAATAAACTGCGTGAAGCAGCTATGCGAGGAGATATTCCTGGCTTAGTTAAAGCAAGCTGGTAAAGGTAACTAATTATGAGTATGAGTGATCCAATTGCAGATATGCTAACCCGGATTAGAAACGGGCAAAGCGCTGATAAAGTTAGCGTTAGTATGCCGTCTTCAAAATATAAGCAAACTATTGCTGAAGTGCTAAAAGATGAAGGTTACATCTCAGATTGGAGAGTAGAAGGCGACGGCGTTAAAAAGCAATTAGTCGTAGACCTAAAATATTACATGGGTAAGCCAGTGATAGAGAAGATTGTAAAAATCAGTCGTCCTGGGTTACGTATATACAAGAGCGCAGAAGAACTTCCACGAGTGATTGGTGGAATGGGAATTGCGATAATTTCAACATCAAAAGGTATGATGACTGACCGAACTGCACGTGAGAATGGGCAGGGTGGCGAAGTTATTTGTACTGTTGAGTAAACACAGAATTAGTTATGTCTAGAATCGCAAATCAACCGGTAGCAATACCCTCTGGCGTAGAAATCAAAGTCGATGGGCAAAACGTGCGCGCGAAAGGTGCGAAAGGTGAAATGGTATTAGCACTTCATCCAGCTGTGAAGTTGGTGCAAGAAGATGCAACTCTGTCTGTGAAGGCAGATGATAAAAGTTCGGTAGCCATGGCTGGCACAATGCGATCACTACTAAACAATTTAGTACTCGGTGTGTCACAAGGATTTGAGCGTAAGCTTGAGCTAGTTGGTGTGGGTTATAGAGCTCAATCTAAAGGCAAAGTATTAAATTTATCTTTAGGATTTTCGCACCCGGTTGAATATCAAGTTCCTGAAGGAATTACGATTGAAACACCCAGCCAAACAGAAGTACTGATTAAAGGGTTTGATAAACAAAAAGTCGGTCAAGTAGCAGCAGAAATTAGAGCATTCCGACCACCTGAACCATATAAAGGCAAAGGCGTTAAGTACTCTGATGAGCGAATAATTCGCAAAGAAGCTAAGAAGAAATAAGCAAAAAGAAATAAAAGTAACTGATCTAAGATTATGGATAAGAAAGCATCAAGAATTCGTCGTAGTAAAAAGACACGTTGTAATATTCGTGCTCAAGGAGCTACGCGACTATGTATTTTTAGAACATCAAAGCATATCTATGCTCAAGTGATTGATGATGCGACTGCAAGTGTATTAGCAAGTGGATCCTCATTAGATTCAGGCGTGCGCGGAAGTGTGAAATACACAGGTAATGTAGAAGCTGCAAAAGCTGTAGGTAAATTAATTGCAGAACGCGCAAAAGATAAAGGCATCACCAAAGTAGCATTTGATCGATCTGGCTTCAGATACCATGGTCGAGTACAAGCACTAGCAGATGCAGCAAGAGAAGCTGGGCTTGAGTTTTAATTAAGAAGCTAGATTAGGAATTTAAAGGGTAAATAATGGCCGGACAAGAAACAACAAATAAAACTGCTGATGGACTACAAGAGAAATTAGTCGCCGTTAATCGTGTGGCTAAAGTAGTTAAAGGTGGTCGCCAATTTGGATTTACAGCGCTAACAGTTGTTGGTGATGGTGAAGGCAAAATTGGATTCGGTTACGGAAAAGCTAAAGAAGTTCCAATTGCTATACAAAAAGCAATGGAAAAAGCGCGTCGTGATATGCAGACCGTTCCATTGAAAGATGGCACTTTGTATTACCCAAAAGTGGGAATTCATGGAGCAGCAAAAGTACATATGCAGCCAGCTTCTGAAGGTACTGGCATTATTGCTGGTGGTGCAATGCGTGCTGTATTTGAAGTGCTTGGCGTACGAAATGTATTAGCTAAATGTATTGGGTCAAGAAATCCAATTAATGTTGTAAGAGCAACAATGCAAGGCTTAACAAGCATGCAATCACCTGAATCTATCGCGTCAAAGCGTGGTAAATCAGTAGAAGACATACTGGGTTAAACACATGAGCAAGCAATTACAAGTAACAATGATTAAAAGCATTCATGGGCGACTTAAGTCACATCAAGCATGTGCACGTGGCCTAGGAATTCGACGTATACATAATCCTGTGACAGTGATTGATACACCAGAAAATCGCGGCATGATTAATAAAATTCAGTACATGCTGAAAGTTGAGGAAATTTAGGATGCGATTAAACACGATCAAACCAGGCGAAGGAAGCAAATCAAACGCTAAACGTGTTGGACGCGGGATCGGCTCTGGTCTAGGTAAAACCTGCGGGCGTGGTCATAAAGGACAAAAGTCTCGCTCGGGTGGTTTTCATAAAGTTGGTTTTGAAGGTGGTCAAATGCCTTTACAACGACGATTACCAAAATTTGGCTTCCGCTCAGCTAAAGCTAAATTAACTGCCGAAGTAAGATTGCATGAATTACTGATGACAGATGCTGCAGTCGTTGATATTAAAGCCTTACAAGATGCAAATATAATTCCTGAATTCGCTAAGCGAGTGAAGGTGATTCTATCTGGCGAAATTAAAGAGCCAGTGACCACACGTGGATTAGTCTTTACTAAAGGCGCACGTGCTGCAGTGGAAGCTGCAGGCGGAAAAATAGAAGATTAGTAGATAAGTTATGTCAGCATCCCGCGAAAAAATGGCCGCCCAACTTGGTGGGATGGGGCAATTAACAGAATTGAAACAACGCCTATTGTTTGTATTGATGGCGTTGATTGTTTATAGAATCGGAACGTTTATACCAACGCCAGGGATTAATCCTGAAGCAATGGCAAGATTTTTCGAGGAACAAAGTGGCACTATCTTGAACATGTTTAATATGTTCTCAGGCGGCGCACTAGAAAGACTGAGTATATTTGCCTTAGGCATTATGCCTTACATTTCTGCATCGATTATTATGCAGTTAATGAGTGCAGTTATACCGTCACTTAAAGAATTGAAAAGAGAAGGTGAAGCGGGTCGTCGAAAGATCACTCAGTACACACGATACGGAACAGTAGTATTAGCGACTTTCCAAGCCATTGGTGTTGGTATCGCGCTGCAAAATCAAGGGGTTGCTTTACACCCCGGACCAAGTTTTGTATTCACTGCAGCAATCAGCTTAGTGACAGGAACAATGTTCCTTATGTGGCTAGGTGAACAAATTACAGAGCGAGGCGTCGGCAATGGTATTTCAATTATCATCTTCGCTGGAATTGTCGCAGGCTTACCAGCCGCAGTAGCAGGAACGATAGAATTAGCAAGCACAGGTGAGCTTTCTAGTGGATTAGTTCTACTATTATTCGTTATGGCGATTGTTGTCACAGCGATAGTTGTCTTTATTGAAAGAGGTCAACGTAGAATTACAGTGAATTATGCTAAACGTCAGCAAGGCCGAAAAATGTATGCTGCTCAGTCTAGCCATTTACCACTTAAACTGAATATGGCAGGTGTGATACCGCCTATTTTTGCATCAAGCATAATTTTGTTCCCAGCTACATTGGGACAATGGGCTGGCAACGTAGAAGGGATGGGTTGGTTAGCAGATATATCAGCAACATTGGCACCAGGACAGCCTTTGTATGTGACATTTTATGCGTTAGCAATCATATTTTTCTGTTTCTTCTATACCGCGATCGTATTTGATTCACGTGAAACAGCAGATAACTTAAAACGCTCTGGCGCTTTTATCCCTGGCATTAGACCAGGTGATCAGAGTGCTAGATACATAGATTCAGTATTAACTAGATTGACAGCCGTAGGTGCAATCTACATTACATTAGTATGTTTAATGCCAGAATTCTTGATACTTAAATGGAATGTGCCATTCTACTTTGGTGGGACATCATTATTAATCATCGTTGTCGTAGTGATGGATTTTATTGCGCAAGTACAATCGCATTTAATGTCGCATCAATATGAAGGACTGATGAAAAAAGCGAATTTAAAAGGTGGCCGCGCTGGCCAATTGCGTTAATTAATTACGCTAATTGGTGTATTAGGTCAATTGATAGGAAATAGAAATGAAAGTTAGGGCCTCAGTAAAAAAACTATGTCGTAATTGCAAAGTGATTCGAAGAAATCGCGTAGTACGCGTGATCTGCACGGATCCAAGACACAAGCAAAGACAAGGCTAGTTGGTTACGAGATTATGATTGAAACCCGTGATTTTATTGGTAAAATTCGCGGCTTCCTTGCGCTCGACGGGCGCAATTGAAAACTTTGTTAGGAGTGTAATGTGGCACGTATTGCCGGAATAAATATCCCTGTACATAAACATACTGAAATTGCGTTAACAGCAATTTTCGGCATCGGACGGACTCGTTCTCGAGATATCTGTTCAGCGTCAGGCATTAGTCCTTCAGCTAAGATTAAAGATTTAACTGAAGAAGAAGTAGAAAAGCTTCGCACCGAAGTCGCAAAATTTCAGGTTGAAGGTGATTTACGTCGTGAGATTTCTATGAACATCAAACGATTGATGGATTTAGGAACATATCGTGGAATTCGTCATCGACGCGGTTTACCACTCAGAGGGCAACGAACAAAAACCAATGCACGTTCACGCAAAGGTCCACGTCGTCCTATTAAGAGATAAGCAATAAGCAAGGTTATTATTTATGGCAACATCAAGCACAGGTCGTACTAAAAAGAAGGTAAAAAGAGTTGTTACTGACGGTATCGCTCATATTAATGCGTCTTTCAATAACACGATTATTACCATCACAGATCGCCAAGGCAATGCACTAGCATGGGCAACATCAGGTGGATCTGGATTTAGAGGGTCACGCAAAAGTACACCATTTGCTGCACAGGTCGCTGCCGAGAGATGTGGCAATGTAGCGCTTGAGTATGGAATGAAAAATTTAGATGTATTGGTGAAAGGCCCAGGGCCAGGTCGAGAATCTGCAGTACGTTCATTGAATGCATTGGGTTTCAAGATCACAAATATTTCAGATATTACCCCGATCCCACATAATGGGTGTAGACCGCCTAAAAAGCGAAGAGTGTAAGTAGTTATGGCTAGATATTTAGGACCAAAGTGTAAGTTAAGTCGTCGTGAAGGAACGGATCTGTTTCTTAAGAGTCGTGTACGCCCATTAGACTCAAAGTGTAAAGCTGACAAAGTACCTGGTCAGCATGGCGATAAAAGAGGAAGAACTTCAGACTATGGTTTGCAGTTACGCGAAAAGCAAAAATTACGTCGCATGTATGGCGTGTTGGAAAAGCAATTCAGTAACTATTATAAGAAAGCTAATTTAAAGAAAGGCTCAACCGGTGAAAACTTATTAGAGCTTTTAGAGTGCAGATTAGATAACGTTGTGTATCGTATGGGCTTTGGCGTTACACGTGCAGAGTGCAGACAACTAGTCAGTCATAAATCCATTGAAGTTAATGGATCATTAGTGAATATTCCTTCATATCAGGTGAAGGCTGAAGATGTAATTACAGTGCGTGAAAAAGCTAAGAAGCAGTTGCGTATTCAAGATTCACTTAATACTGCAGAGCAATTTGGTTTCCCAGATTGGGTAGTCGTTGATACCAAGAAAATGACTGGAACATTCAGAGCACCACCTGAAAGAACAGATTTATCTTCTGATATTAACGAATCACTCGTAGTCGAGCTCTATTCTAAGTAATTATTAATTTAAGTAAACACGGCGTAAGAGGTCATATATGGCAAGTTCAAACGAATTACTCAAGCCACGGTTAGTTGACGTAAATGTTATTAACCCAACGAGCGCAAAAATTGTATTAGAACCACTCGAAAGAGGGTTTGGACATACGCTTGGCAATGCACTACGCCGCATTCTACTTTCATCTATTCAAGGGTGTGCAGTTGTAGAAGCACAGATTGAAGGTGTATTACATGAATATACGGCAATCGAGGGTGTTCAAGAAGATGTTGTCGATATTTTGCTAAACCTAAAAGGTTTGGCAATTCAAATGCATAACAAGAATGAAGCAACACTAACAGTTAACAAGAGTGGCCCTGGTGTATTAACTGCGGCTGACATACAAGGTGATCACGATATTGAAATTGTTAATCCTGATCATGTTATTGCTCATTTGACGACTGGAAGCTCACTCAATATGACGCTGAAAGTAGCCAAGGGACGTGGATACGTTCCATCTACTCAAAGAGCGACTGACGAAGATCGTCCAATTGGATCACTTATGCTAGATGCTAGCTTTAGCCCAGTGCGACGCGTTGCTTACTCTGTCGAGAGTGCACGTGTTGAGCAGCGTACTAACTTAGATAAGTTGATTATTGAGTTACAAACAGATGGCACGGTTGATCCAGAAGAGACTGTACGTAAAGCCGCAGGCATTCTTCAACAACAATTAACCGTATTTGTTGACTTGCAAGGTGACGAGCAAGAAGAGCAAGCGCCGAGTGAAGCAGAGATTGATCCAATTCTAATGCGTCCTGTTGATGACTTAGAATTAACTGTGAGATCAGCTAATTGCTTAAAAGCAGAAAACATCTACTACATTGGTGATTTGATCCAACGTACAGAAGTTGAGTTATTGAAAACACCTAACTTAGGTAAGAAATCACTCACTGAGATTAAAGACGTGCTGGGTTCACATGGCTTATCGCTAGGTATGCGATTAGAAAATTGGCCGCCAGCTCACATGAAAGACGAACGCAAACCAATGCTATAAGTTTGCAGGAATAAAGATATGCGACACAGACATTCAGGTAGAAAATTAAATCGTACAGACGCACACCGTAACGCTATGTTTCAAAATATGGCCGTGTCGTTAGTTGAGCATGAGGTAATTAAAACTACATTACCAAAAGCAAAAGAATTACGAAAAGTAATTGAGCCATTAATCACAAGAGCAAAAGATGACACGGTTTCACAGCGCCGAGTAGTATTTGCTCGCTTACGTGATAAGGCTGCAGTAGGTAAATTATTCACAGAGCTTGGCCCGCGTTACAAAGAGCGCCCAGGGGGTTACTTGCGAATACTTAAGTGTGGATTTCGCAGCGGCGATAATGCGCCAATGGCGTTAGTGGAATTAGTTGATCGTCCAGAATAAATAATAAGTATTTGAAATAGTAAAAAAGCCAGGCATGTCCTGGCTTTTTGCGTTATGGGATTTAAAGCTAGTAATAGAATGGTCGGGATAATTATTTGTCTCTTTATTTGACTAAGAAAATACTCGTTCTACACATATTAAATTATGTTAATTCTACAAAGAGTTAACTGAATCACTAAATATGTGATTAATTGCTAATAGTATTATTTGTAAATAACAATTAAGGGTGTTGTCATATTTAGATTTGCTTGTGAAAAATTCAGCAAGAAGAATGATTATGCATAAAGCATTACGCTATATTGGTATGTTGTTGTGTTGGATGCTTATTCCTTCCACTCTGTATGAGAGCGATACTAGCGATAGTCATGTTAGTCATTCTTAAGTAAATTAAATTATTAAAACTTCAAGTCAAAGAATCAAAAATTGTATATAAGAGCATGTAATTTGTGCGTGAATCTGTGTCGCAAAATTAGTTGAAATTGGTCGGGGATAAACAAACTCAGGAATCAAGTGTATATTATATTGTGAACTTGCATGATGATAGTTGTGAAAGTTAAATTGCGACAAGATCCAATTGCAATGTCATCCTTATAAGCGTTTCAAAATGGAAGAGGAGTAAAGTTGATTTGGAAACAGTGACTGTGCCGATTATGTGAATTTCTAGACAGTTTAGAAAAATTATTCAAATAAATGCTATTCTTCTTTGATGTCGATCAAAAGATTATGTTAATTCAATAGGTTCTAGTAAGAACTTAATGCTCAATGGTTACGTCAACTAGTTGTTAATTAGCTTGGCAGCTGTAATAATTTAATTATAAGAATAAATTCCTAATTATAGTTTTGTGGGTATTAATGCGTCATTCGTTAATTATAAAACTTCTGATCCTTTCGCTATGTGCTTCTGTGGATTCAATTGCTGCAACTTTAAATGTGCCTGCAGACTATTTAACGATACAAGAAGCAATAGATGCGGCTATTAATGGTGATTCTGTCCTTGTTGCACCAGGTACTTATGCAGAAACGCTAGTAATAAATAAGCAGATAGAAGTTCGTAGTCGCGATGGTGCTGCTCAGACATTTATCAGTGAATCTCCGGATCAATTATCAAATACAATTCCACCTGCATTTGTTACATTTGGGTTGCAAGCAAACAATAGTAGATTTGTAGGGTTTACATTAAGTGGGGCTGGTCGTGATCCTCAAGTTTCTTCGTTTGGCACAGCAATTGAGGTGGGGGTGAATACGTCTAGTGTGGTAATTGCTGAAAACATCTTTGAAAATAATCATGGCGCTCAACCAGGTATAGTATCAAGTGCTACTGCTGCTGAGGTGATACTAGAACGCAATATTTTCAGAAATAATAGTTGCGGAGATAATGCCGTAGGAAACAATGTTGGAATTGCGGTATTTTCTGGTCCAGTTAGAGCAATAAATAATGTTTTTTATAATAATCGAAATGCAATTGATAGAGATTGTAGAGCACTTATTATAAATACATTTGCGCCCGCATCTGTTTACAATAATACATTTTATAATAACCAAACTGCGATTATTTATTATCGTTCGTCAGCAGCACAAAACGATCCGACATCTCATATCTTTCGCAACAATATAATTTCAAATAATGATAATGGGTTTGAGGTAGGAGGGAATACATCTGAGCTGCTTAATCCTGTAATTGAGAATAATATTGTTCATGGGAACACTCAGAATTATATCGGTCTTACAGATCAAACAGGGACCAATAGTAATTTATCTGCTGATCCAAATTTCGCAAATATTCAAAACAATGATTTTAGATTATCTACTTTTTCTCCAGCGATTGATTCAGGAAATTCATTAATTGCCCCAAGTGATGATTTTGATAATAATTCTAGACCTATGGATGGGAATGATGATGGAATGGTTGCCTATGATATAGGTGCATTTGAATTTATTGGTGATGGAATTATAGATTTACTTCCTACATCTCAGACTTATTTTCCACTAACTCATTTCAATAACAATCACTATCTAGATAGTGGACTTAATCAATATAGTACCTTTGTTTCTGATGACACAAAAACTATTGGAGGAGTTCAAGCAACCGAGTTTTTGCGCACAGGTATAGGCCCGTTATATTTCACTAATAATCAGTCAGGACTATTTTTGCATCAGGAATTGGATCAGGTTAATGACAGCATTACTTACAGTCCGCCCGCGAAAGTGTTGAACTCAGTTCCAGCATTTGGCGATTTTGTTTCAACCAATGGCATCGCTACTATTAGAACAGCAGAATTGGGAACGTTTACTGTTCCTTATTCTTATCAGTCACGAGTGGTTGGGATTGAAAGTATCACTGTGCCTGCAGGTACATTTGATGCTTTGATAGTGGATGTAAATAGTAGTGTTTCTGGTTTTTCTGGAGGATTTCAGATCGAGCTGATTGAAGATATAACATATTGGCTTGTAGAAGGTATTGGGGTTGTGAGACAAGTCATTACGCAGAGTTCATTTGGTACTTCAGAAACAGAGACGTATGAACTTCAAACAGCAGGTGTTGCGCCGACAATCATCTCTCCAACAAATGGAGCTACGTTACCTAATGCTTCTCAAGCGTTTAACTGGGTTAACAATAATACGCCCGTGACTGAATGGTGGATGCATATAGGCACGACACCAGGGGGACAAGATATTATCAATACGCAGTCTCTTGGCGCAGCAACGAGTTATACCTCAGATATTTTGCCTACCGATGGCAACATGGTGTACGTCAGGCATTTTTTCAGAACCAATATTGCAGGATGGAAGTCAGTCGATTATTCCTATCAAACAACCGCATTGCCGTTACCTGTACTGACAGCGCCCGCAGATGCATCAATACTCACTAGCAGTAATGAGACATTTGCATGGGACGCGAATGGTAATTTTGTGTCTGACTGGTGGTTGTACCTGGGCGATAGCGTCGGGGCAAAGAACATTCTAGATAGTGGGATTATCGATGGTGACACATTAAGTAAAACAGTGAGTAACCTACCCACGGATGGATCTACGATACATGCACGATTATTTTATCGTGGTGCAAGCATGGTATGGAAGAATGCAGACTTTACGTTTACCGCCTTTGATGCGCCGTCACCTGAGATGACTGCGCCAATAAATGGGGCAACATTAACTAGTAATAGTGAGACATTCAGTTGGAATGCAAATGGGAATGCCGTGACGGATTGGTGGTTCAGGCTGGGCACAACTGTGGGCGGTCAGGACATTTATGAGTCTGGCAACATTGGTTCAGTTAACAGTGTCACCGTGAATACATTACCGACTGATGGATCAGTGATTCATGGCCGATTGTTCTACCGCAGTGGCGGTGGTGCCTGGAAGCGAGAAGACTTTACGTTTATGTCATTTGATGCACCGTCACCAATGATGACATCGCCAACAGATGGGGCAACGTTAACCGGTGGCAGTGAGACATTCAGTTGGAATGCGAATGGCAATGCA
>JBGCFN010000026.1:0-32682 GCA_045106935.1 Gammaproteobacteria bacterium
TCTGCCATACACCCTGGCTATGGATTTTTATCTGAAAACGATGACTTTGCTGAACGTGTCGAATCCAGTGGCTTCGTATTCATTGGCCCAACCGCCGATACCATTCGCCGCATGGGTGATAAAATTTCCGCAAAGAATGCAATGCAAGAAGCCGGTGTCCCTTGTGTGCCAGGCTCAGCAGAACCATTGACTGATGACTTTTCAGCTAACTCAAAACTAGCCAATGAAATTGGTTATCCCGTGATTGTCAAAGCAGCTGGCGGTGGCGGTGGTCGCGGCATGAGAGTTGTGCGCGGTGATGACGAACTAGCTGACTCCGTTTCTCTGACTCGAGCAGAAGCCACCGCGGCATTTAATAATGGTACTTTGTATATGGAGAAGGTTTTAGAAACTCCTCGTCATATTGAAATACAAGTGCTTTCAGATACTCACGGTAATGCTATTTATCTTGCAGAACGCGATTGCTCTATGCAACGTCGACATCAGAAAGTGATTGAAGAAGCCCCCGCACCCGGTCTCACCGATGAAGAAAGAGAATTCATTGGGACACGCTGTGCTGACGCATGCAAACTAATTGGCTATCGTGGTGCTGGCACATTTGAATTCTTATACGAGAATGGCGAATTCTTTTTTATTGAAATGAATACGCGTGTTCAAGTTGAGCATCCGGTCACCGAGTACATCACGGGAATTGATATTGTTAAGCAGCAATTACTCATTGCGGCAGGCGAACCACTAGCCATCACTCAAGATGATGTGAAAATTACCGGTCATGCTATGGAGTGTCGTTTAAATGCTGAAGACTCAGATTCGTTTATTCCTAGCCCAGGCAAGATCACTCGCTACCATAGCGCAGGTGGTTTTGGTGTTCGCGTAGATTCACATATCTATTCAGGTTACACCGTTCCGCCTAATTATGATTCTATGATTGGTAAATTAATCACTCATGGTGAAGACCGTGCAACGGCGATTAAACGCATGCAAGGTGCATTAGAAGAAATGATTATTGACGGAATCAAAACCAATATTCCTTTGCAACTTAGGCTGATGGCAGATGCTGAATTTGGCAAAGGAGAAGTGGATATTCACTACCTGGAACGATTGCTCGAAAGTCAAAAATAGCTTTCACAGCACATGCACCAACTCCGTGTACAAGTAAATGCTCAAGCGGCTGAGCATATAGAAGAACTATTATTTAGCTGTGGCGCCGTCAGTGTTTCTTACGAAGATGCTGCTGACGAACCGATCCTTGAACCAAGTATTGGCGATCATCCCTTATGGTCGACTCTTTTTTTACAAGGCCACTTTACTTCAGAAGAGTCTATTCAACTTGTCACCAAAGCATTAGAAAATGATTCATCTGTCAGCCAACAAATTATTTTGGCACAAATTGAAGATCAAGACTGGCAAGCCAACTTTCAGCAACAATTTAGCCCCATGCAGTTTGGCCCTTTATGGATCTATCCTTCCTGGGAAGATAATCCCGATCCGAACGGAATTAGCCTTCAGCTAGACCCAGGCTTGGCGTTTGGCACCGGGCATCATGCCACCACAAGTTTATGTTTAGGTTGGTTAGGAAATGCCGCGCTGAACAATCTAACCTTGATCGATTTTGGCTGTGGCAGCGGCATTCTTGCTTTAGCAGCATCACGGTTGGGCGCAGCACATGTGTACGCTGTCGACATAGACCCACAAGCCGTCATTGCCACTCATGACAATATCGGCCGCAATGAACTTGATGTGGAGAAATTTACCGTTGGCACTAACGAGAGTTTGGCTGACATAAAGACAGATATTATTATTGCCAATATCCTAGCGGCCCCGCTAATAGAACTGCGCGATACATTCCTACAACATCTAAAAGCCAAGGGCACACTCGTTGTCTCTGGAATTTTACATACCCAAGCCGAGTCAATTTGCCAACATTACTCGGAATTCTTCCACTGCCAGCAGATATATCAACAAGAAGAGTGGGCATGCATATCGTTTACGCGAATCTGAGTATGAACTGGTAAACTATTCCTATGTTTACTCGTTGCCCAAGTTGTCGCGCCGCATTTAGCATTAACAATCAACAGCTAGAAATTGCTGCCGGTATGGTGCGCTGCGGTATGTGTGAGCACGTGTTTGACGCTCAGTTATACTTGTTCGACCAACCTCATAATGATATGTACGAGACAGTCGATGTTGAACTAGGCAGCGAAGAAGCATCTGCGATCGATCTAGAATTTTTGGATAGAGAGTTACATGGCACTCATCCACATATTCCTGATCCACCCCAAATGACACTCCCACCGGCTTTTGATGGCGCAAATAATCGCGATGAAGCCGAACAAGATGAGCAAGAAACCCCACTCGCTGAGGCAGAGGAAACAATTGTTCCAAAAATCATTGCTGATGATGTGTCAAATCTTGAAGATGAAAAATCCAGTGTTCATCCACTAAGATGGCTGACCATTCTGATCGGGCTGGCGCTTGTCGCTGCCTTCTCATTGCAAGTAATTGCAGCACTCAAGCTAGAGCTGATTCCTGCTCATTATCATACTCAGCTATGCCAGTGGATAACCTGCACGATTGAGACCCCTCGTGCATTAAATAAAATAGAAGTCCTGAACCGAAGTATTTATACTCACCCGACTGAAAAACAAGCACTCATGGTGACGGTGACGATTATCAATAGAGCTGATTTCCCTCAGCCCTATCCATTAATCCAATTACGTTTTCTAAATATCGCAGGAGATGTGATTGCCGCAAGACAATTCGCTGCCAATCACTATTTGAAAGAAAAATGGAACCCTGAGCTACTCATGGAACAGAACATACCGCTCTCTATCAAGCTTGAAGTCCATGATGTGGGTGAAGAAGTTGTCAGTTATGACTTTGACTTTTTATAGCCAGGTAGCGCTCAAATAAGAACAACTATGCAAATTGGTCCACACACTTTATCTAATAATTTATTTCTTGCTCCAATGGCAGGCGTGTCGGATTTGGCCTTTCGCAAACTTTGTCGTCAGTTTGGTGCAGGTTACTCAGTGACTGAGATGATCAGCGCAGACAGTCGACTCTGGAATACCCATAAATCTAAATTAAGACGCCTGCACATGGATGAACCCACCCCACGCGTTGTGCAGATTGTTGGCTCAGACCCGCAACGACTCGCCAATGCCGCGGCTTTTAATGTCGAACATGGTGCAGATATTATTGACATAAACATGGGTTGCCCGGCGAAAAAAGTATGTAAAGTGTTGGCAGGCTCAGCATTACTTGCTGATGAAGATTTAGTTAAAAGAATTCTTGACGCAGTGGTTAATGCTGTTGACGTTCCCGTGACCTTAAAGATTCGCACCGGCTCAGATGTGAATAATCGCAACGGCGTTGAAATTGCCAAAATTGCTGAAGATTGTGGAATACAAATGTTGACGGTTCATGGCCGAACTCGTGCTTGTCGCTTCATTGGTCAAGCAGAATACAAAACAATTTGCAACATAAAAAAATCAATTAAAATCCCTGTGGTTGCAAACGGAGACATAAATTCTGCAGAAAAAGCAAAAAAGGTCTTGGCAATTACTAACGCAGATGCGATTATGATCGGACGCGCGGCACAGGGTCAGCCGTGGCTTTTTCGCCAAATTGACCACTATCTAAAATTCAATGAAAAATTAGAAAATCCGCCCCAAGCGGAGATGCGTACTATTGTATTGAATCACTTAGAAGAATTGTATTCCTTGTACGGGAAACAACAAGGAGTGCGAATTGCGCGTAAACATATTGGCTGGTACTTAGATAATATGCTGGGCTCAAAACAGTTCAAACAGAAAGTGTTCTCTGTAGCCGAGGCAGATGTTCAGTTCAATATGGTACGCAGTTATTTGCAAGACGCAGAATTAAAAATGGAGAACGTTGCATGAATAACCCAGTTACAAATCTTAATGTATCAGAGTTACACCCAGTTACACCGACACAAACGCTTAGAGAGTCTGTTGCAGATTCATTACGCAGTTATTTCAGTAAGTTAGATGGACATGCGCCAGATGATTTATATCGCATGGTGATTGAAGAAGTAGAAAAGCCGTTATTAGAGTCTGTCATGAATTACTGTGGCGGCAACCAAACTAAGGCAGCCAAATGCCTTGGTCTAAACCGCGGAACACTACGCAAAAAACTTAAGCACTACGACGTCCGCTAGTCGTATGCCGTCAGATGCTAGACGACGGATTCAGCGCGCTTTAATCAGCGTTTCTGATAAGTCTGGTCTAGAGCAGTTTGCCTCAGCGTTACATAAAGCAGGTATTCACATTCTTTCTACAGGGGGCACCGCTGCACAACTTAGTGCAGCGGGTATCCCTGTGACTGATGTCAGCGAACACACGCAGTTCCCCGAGATTATGGGTGGGCGAGTAAAAACCCTGCACCCTAAAGTACACGGTGGGATTCTCGGTCGCGCTGATGTTGATGATGCTGTAATGGATGAACATGGTATTGATGCAATCGACCTAGTCGTTGTCAATCTCTATCCTTTTGCTCAAACCATTGCTAAGCCAGACTGCACCTTAGATCTCGCGATTGAAAATATTGATATCGGAGGCCCAGCCATGCTGCGCGCCGCCGCAAAAAATCATGCGCGTGTGGGTGTCGTTGTGGACCCTTCCGACTATGACCAGTTATTAGCTGACATCAAAGCAAATGATGGGTGTCTTACGCATGAAACGCGTTTTAATCTCGCTCGCAAGGCGTTTAGTCATACCGCGGAATACGACGGCATGATTGCTAACTACCTTGGTCAACAGAACGAGACAGCATTCCCAGAAACGCTGCATTTAGCTTTCAATAAAAAACAAGCAATGCGTTATGGTGAGAACCCTCATCAAAATGCAAGCTTCTATGCGGAACCTAACCCTAGCGAAGGTTCAGTGGCTGCGGCCAAATTTATACAAGGCAAAGAATTATCCTTTAACAATATTGCAGATACGGATGCCGCACTTCAATGCGTCAAACAATTTACCGCACCCGCTTGTGTCATTGTTAAACACGCCAACCCTTGCGGTGTTGCCGTGGCAGAGTCAATCACTGAGGCATATCAAAAAGCTTACACAACCGATCCAACCTCTGCATTTGGTGGCATTATTGCTTTCAATCGTCCACTTGATGCAGTCACTGCTAAACAAATACTTGACCAACAATTTGTTGAAGTCATTATTGCGCCAGGCATTGACTCAGGTGTGACCGAGATTCTCAGCACCAAACCAAATACACGTGTACTTGATTGCGATAATACAAGTTCAAGCAATAGCGGCTTTGATTTACGCAAGGTTAGTGGAGGCATTTTAGTTCAAGATCAAGACAGCGCTGTTGTCGAAGCGTCTGACTTGAAAATTGTCACTAAGCGACAACCCAGTGAAGAAGAAATACGGGATTGTTTATTTGCATGGAAAATTGCAAAATTTGTCAAATCAAATGCCATTGTTTACGTACGCGATGAACAATCAATTGGCATTGGCGCAGGCCAGATGAGCCGAGTTTACTCAGCCAAAATTGCGGGCATCAAAGCAAGTGATGAAAATTTAACAGTCGCAGGTTCCGTCATGGCGTCAGATGCATTCTTCCCATTCAGAGATGGTTTAGATGCAGCTAATCAAGCTGGCATTACCGCAGTCATTCAACCGGGTGGCTCACGCAATGATGCAGACATAATTGCAGCAGCGGATGAGCACGGGATGGCGATGGTATTTACTGGCATTCGCCACTTCCGTCATTAAAAGGCTTTCTCTCTAAGCTCACCTCTTCGAGTCACGTTAAACAAAACATATGTCCATCGCCATTCAAATTGGACAAATCATGTTTCCTCTGATTGCTATTGTTAGCATTGGTATCTTAATAGGTATTCGCAAACATCCTGAGCTGGATACAATCAATGACATCAATCTACACGTGTTTATTCCAGCCTTAGTATTTGCTTCATTAGTACAACAACAATTTGAATTCAAAGAGTTTGCCTTTTTAGGCTTGAGCGGATTAGGGCTTGTGCTGATGACGGCAGTCATTGCCATTCCTCTTGCACGACTACTAAATATTCAATACTTGACGATGGCGCCAACATTGATGTTCCATAACGCAGGAAACATCGGCCTACCATTAATGAGTCTCGCCTTAGGCCCCAAGGGTTTAGCAGCCGGTTTGATCCTTTTTTTAGTGGGTAATATTACTCACTTCGGTTTAGGTTCTTACATGCTAGACCAACATGCTAAATGGATTCGCAGCCTAACTTCACCAGCCATTCTCGCGGCAATCCTGGCACTGCTGTTACAAGCGCTAGCTATCCCTGTGGCAGAATTTATAATTCTTCCAATCCATATGCTAGGCAGTATTGCAGTGCCGTTAATGTTATTTTCTCTTGGCGTGCAACTGACAAAAGCAAATTTTGATTTTTGGAAACTAGGTGTCTTAGTGGGCTTGATCACTCCAGTGATTGGTGTTGCTTTAGCACTCATCATTGCAACTTTTATCCCTCTGGAAAAAACCCAAATAGGCGCACTCATTTTATTTGGTGCATTACCACCGGCAGTGATGAATTTTCTATTTGCTAAACGCTACCAGCAAGAACCAACAAAAGTTTCTGCTATAGTATTGGTCGGCAACTTACTGGGCATTATCACTTTGCCATTAGCCTTATTATTTGTATTACCACGATTTAGTTGACGCTTGAGAATGTTATGAAAAATATATTAGTCATTGGGAGTGGCGGGCGAGAACATGCGTTGGCATGGAAACTCATGCAATCGGCACATACAGAAAAAGTTTATGTCGCACCTGGCAATGCGGGGACAGCATTAGAAAAAGGTGTCGAGAATGTTAATATTTCTAGTGATGATATTCCTGAGTTAATTAATTTCGCAAAAAATAATGGTATTGATCTAACTATTGTCGGTCCCGAAGCGCCATTAGTGGCAGGCGTTGTTGACCAATTTTGTTCACAAGGCTTAACCATTTTTGGACCCAAGCAATTCAATGCTCAACTGGAAGGCTCTAAAAGTTTTGCTAAAGAATTCATGCACCGTTGCAATATTCCAACTGCAAGTTATCAAGAGTTTACTGATGTAACTAAAGCGACTACTTACTTATCAGAACAAACTTTTCCTATTGTGATAAAAGCTGATGGACTCGCTGCTGGTAAAGGCGTTGTCATTGCCCAAAACGAGTCAGAAGCTGTTGAGGCTGTGACTTCAATGCTCACTGACGGTGCGCATGGAGAGGCTGGAAGAAAAATTGTAATTGAAGAATTTATTGAAGGCGAGGAAGTTAGTTTCATCTGCCTAGTGGACCATGGCACGGTTATTCCACTAGCAAGCTCCCAGGACCACAAAGCTCGAGATAATGGCGACTTAGGTCCTAACACAGGTGGTATGGGCGCATATTCCCCTGCACCACTAGTCACTGACACGTTACACAACAAAATAATTTCCGATGTTATACAACCCACTGTAGATGGTTTTATAAAAGCAGGGCATCCCTATCAAGGTTTTCTATATGCCGGTTTGATGATTACCCAACAAGGTGTACCGAAAGTACTAGAATTTAATTGCCGATTTGGTGACCCAGAAACACAACCTATCCTAATGCGTTTAGAAAGTGATTTGTCAGAACTTTGTTGGGATGCTGCTCGCAATCAATTAGTAGAAAAAGAATTAGCTTGGACACCACAAACTGCTCTTGGAGTGGTGATGGCAGCCGGCGGTTATCCATTTGATTACGCTAAAGGTGAGACCATCACTGGTATTGATACGATCAGCGCTGAACACACAAAAGTATTTCACGCGGGTACCGCATTAAAAAATGATGCGATTGCTACGTCTGGTGGCAGAGTGTTATGTGTCACCGCACTGGGAGATGATATTAAGTCAGCTCAACAGCTTGCTTATCAAGGTGTTAAAGCGATTCATTGGAAAGATGTTTATTACCGTGACGATATTGGATTTAAAGCCATAAAGTCACGTTAATAATAAATTAGAATTTAGCGCTTAGTTATTCCTATCGCTTCATTGCATCAAAGAACTCAACATTATTTTTGCTAGATTGCATGCGACCTAGCATGAATTCCATCGCTTCGATCTCATCCATTGAGTGTAAGAATTTACGCAAGATCCACATCTTTTGTAGCACTTCAGGCTCAATCAAGAGCTCTTCACGACGCGTACCAGATCGATTGATATTCATTGATGGGTAAATACGCTTTTCTGCTACACGGCGATCTAAATGAATCTCCATGTTGCCTGTTCCTTTAAATTCTTCGTAGATAACTTCATCCATCTTAGAACCTGTATCTACCAGTGCGGTGGCTAAAATTGTTAAACTGCCACCTTCTTCAATATTTCTTGCTGCCCCAAAGAATCGCTTTGGTCGCGTTAATGCATTAGCTTCAACACCACCAGATAAAACTTTGCCTGATGAAGGAGCAACCGTGTTATAGGCACGTGCTAGTCGTGTAATCGAATCTAACAAAATAACCACGTCACGTTTATGTTCAACAAGCCGCTTGGCTTTTTCGATGACCATTTCTGCCACTTGCACATGTCGACTGGCCGGCTCATCAAAAGTACTCGATACCACTTCGCCTTGAACCATCCGTTGCATCTCGGTGACTTCCTCAGGACGCTCGTCGATTAACAGTACAATTAAATAACATTCTGGATGATTGGCAGTAATACTCTGTGCAATATTCTGCAGCATGATTGTTTTACCCGCTTTAGGGGGTGAAACAACTAAGCCACGTTGTCCTTTACCTATGGGGGAACAGACATCAATAATTCGCGCTGTAATGTCCTCAGTACTCCCATTACCTCTTTCTAAATTTAGCGGCTCATCTGGGTGTAATGGTGTTAGGTTTTCAAATAGGACTTTAGATTTAGCATTTTCTGGTGTATCAAAATTTATCTGATCGACCTTGAGCATTGCGAAGTATCGCTCACTGTCTTTTGGAGGCCGAATTTTACCGGCAACCGTATCACCCGTGCGTAAACCAAAACGCCTTATCTGGCTGGGTGAAACATAAATATCATCCGGACCTGCTAAATAAGAGCAATCGGCTGATCTTAAAAACCCAAAGCCATCTTGTAAGATTTCAAGCACTCCATCACCAAATATATCTTCTCCGCTTTTTGCATGAGCCTTTAATATCGTAAAAATAATGTCTTGTTTACGCATGCGGGCCATATTGTCGATGCCCATGGATCCGGCTAGCTCGACGAGCTCGGCGGCGGATTTAACTTTCAGTTCGGTGAGGTTCATAAATGATGATTTTAATTTGAGTGGTTTATTAGGGGTGTTTCAATTAGGGTTTGGGGTAACACCTAGATTAAGCAATGCCTGGTCTCTAGATGATTAGAAATTTGTTTACTTGCCGAAATCAGTCAGTACTTTTCGGTCGGTTTTTTGGCGATAGAATACTGTTTTTGATTATGTATTAGTTTTGGAATCGGAATCGGTCTGTCTTGGGCAAGGCGCTACTTGGTAGCGTAATAGCAGTCAAGTTAGCACTATTTTTTAAGGGCGTCTAGTATAATTAAAGCCCTTCAGTCTGTGTTTTAAATACTCTGATCAATAAACGCAGTTAACTGTGATTTTGATAGCGCACCCACTTTAGTTGACTGCACATCTCCACCTTTAAAAATCATTAATGTTGGGATACCACGTATACCAAACTTAGGTGGGGTTGCTGGATTATCATCGATATTCAGCTTAGTAATTTTTAGTTTGCCTTCATAATCGGCGGCGATTTCATCAAGTATAGGGGCGATCATTTTGCATGGTCCGCACCACTCGGCCCAGTAATCAACAAGGACAGGCACGTCACTTTGTAATACTTCTTGTTCAAACGATGTATCTGTTATGTGCGTGATATTGTCACTCACTGATGGACGCTCCCTAGTGTAATCATTATGCTGGAATTATTCGGACATTGGTGAAATTTAATTGTATATTTAACTCATATTTGAAGTGAAAACAAGCACAGTTTTACCTGTACACAGTCAGTGGTTATTCACAGACTCGGGGACAATTACCAAGTTATACTACCCATTATGGCAATTAAAGGATTAATCGGCGTTATTGGCGGAAGTGGTTTTGTTGGTAGCGAATTGTGCGCCCAACTCGTTTCGGCTGGATATTCGGTGAGACTGCTCACGCGTAACACTAGTAAATGCCGTCACCTCAAGGTATTACCTTCGCTTTCAATTGTGCAAATTGAAAACTACCAAGCCAACACATTAACTAGTGCCCTCAAAGGTTGCCATGCCTTAGTAAATTTGATCGGAATACTTAATGAAAAAGGCAGGGATGGCAAAGAGTTCCATCAAATTCATGTGGGTACAACTCGCGCAGCCCTAAATGCATGCGAAAAAGCCAACATACCCCGTCTGCTTCAAATGAGTGCACTCAATGCACATGCTGATGGCCCCAGCCATTACTTGCGCAGCAAAGGTAAGGCGGAAAACTATCTCAAAACTTTTTCTGACTCACAGGTGCACTACACTATCTTTAAGCCTTCAGTCATATTTGGTAAAGATGATAGTTTCCTCAATCGATTTGCCGCGCTGTTGAAAACAGTTCCTGGTGTGTTCCCACTCGCATGTGCAGATGCACAGTTTGCTCCTGTTTATGTGGGTGATGTTGCCAAAAAAATGGTAGCTGCGATTGATGATAAAGATAGCTATAACCAAACTTATGAATTATGTGGCCCACATATTTATAGCCTTAAAGAATTAGTCCAATACACAGCTAACATTTGTGGCTACAAGCGCGCGGTTCTTGGATTACCTTTGTTTTTGTCTAGGCTTCAAGCATCGGTGTTTGAACACGTTCCTGGCAAACCTTTTTCAGTAGATAATTTTAATTCACTTAAATTAGACAGTGTTTGTACCCAGTCCGATGCATGTACGACTTCATTATCCGCAATCGCTCCCACGTATTTAGGCAAAAAATAATTTATTGTTGAGCCACACCCACGTGACACTCTCCACTATGCAACAATTCTAGGCGTTGCTCTTTATTAAGACGCTGCATACTTGCCACCACACGATAAAATTCATCAAAACGGTTATCACAATTTTTATAGAGAGAGACAAATTCAGGCACTAACGCTTGATAAGTTGAAAATGCATTTAACTTTGCGTTATTTATATCCTCTAATAACCATTGTTGATAATGCTCAAGCTTATCCCACTGTTTAAGTTTGGCGGTGACTTGCTGCTTATAAGACAAAAATGCCTGCTGCTTGTGACGCAACTTTGCTTCATCACTTTCTTCTGATTGGTAAATCTTCATTAGCTGTTGACGAAATTCATCAACCATGTGATAGATATTTTGTTTCTCTTGCTTTGATTTCAAATATCGTTTCAATTCAGTTGTTTTATTTTCAGACTCAAGCCAAGCAATCACACCCAAGCGACCCACCGCAGTAGCAAACGCCTCATTAAAACTCGTATCATTTTTTATGTAGAGTTGCTGGTGTGCGAGTTCGTGAAAAATATATTCTGCGGCTACTAATTCTCCCCTATCCACCATACTGCTTAGCAACGGATCACTAAACCATCCCAAAGTCGAATAGGCTGGCACTGGTGCCACATAGACATCTAAATTCTGCTGCCTTACTTGCTCAGCAAATTGATTAGCTTTGGCCTCGCTAAAATAACCGCGATAAGGCACACAGCCCACAATCAAGAAACACCACTTTTTGGCTTGGAGCGATAGTGTCGGCGCTGCAAATACAACCCACGTGACATAGTCACGATCGAGGTCAACGTAACTGGTATAACTTTCATTATTCGGCAAAAGCAGTTTATCTGAAGCAAACTTGCGTATTTTTAAGAGATTGTTGAATTTGCTTATTTGCGCTTGATCTAATTCTGGATTGCTTAACAAATCTGAAATTTCCTGACGATCACACATGAGCTTTAAATGCCCACTACTGGTATGCGCGATATAGCCAAGTGTTGAACAAGCACTTAGCTGCAATATCGCACTCAAGACAAGAATTCGAGTTAGAATGGTTTTAATACACACACTAGTTGGCCATAAAAAATGCAAAAATATTTGGTTGGCGGCGCAGTTAGAGATCGCTTATTAAGTCTACCAGTACATGAACAAGACTGGGTAGTGATCGGCTCTACGCCAGAAGAAATGCTTGGCTTAGGCTTTCGTCAAGTTGGCAAAGACTTCCCGGTATTCTTACACCCTGAAACTGCAGAGGAGTACGCACTCGCTCGCACAGAACGCAAATCTGGAAAAGGCCATCAAGGTTTCCAGGTGTTTAGCTCGCCTGATATTTCTTTAGAAGAAGATTTACAACGTCGCGACTTAACCATCAACGCCATTGCACAAGACGAGCATGGCAATTTGACGGACCCCTACGGCGGTAAACGTGATATTGAACAGCGAATTTTACGCCATATATCACCGGCATTTTCTGAAGACCCTTTACGCGTCCTAAGAGTGGCACGCTTTGCTGCAAGATTCTGGCATTTAGGATTCACTATTGAAGCTGAGACATTAGCGTTAATGTCATCTATTAGTCATAGTGACGAGTTAGAACAGTTGTCAAAGGAGCGCGTCTGGCAAGAAACCAAACGTGCATTAGAAACACAGCACCCTGAAATTTACTTGCTCATTCTGTTGCAAATTGGTGCCCTTGAAAAAATTGCTCCCAGTTTGCACCAAGCATTGCAGACCAAAGCTGCCTTACTCAATTTATCAAAACTACGCGATATCACCAGCTTTGAATTTAGATATGCAGGTTTAGTCATGCTAGCAAGCGAACAAGAAGGTACCTTTAAGGATGCTATTGCGAATGACATAAACGAGCATTTTGCCTGCCCAACTTCGTTACAAGCACTGGCAGCTATCACTACTCGCTATTTTACGGAAGGTTATAATGTACTTTCTAGTAATCATGATGATGTTTATACGCTTCTGCATAATTTAGATGCTTTCCGCCGTCAATCACGTTGTCTTGAAATATTAAACTGCATGAAAGCGATGTCAGGATTGTTTGATAGGCCGCATTCAGCTTCGTTTGATTTTCTAATTAGTCTGGTGCCACCATTAAATGACATCAAATTAACGCCGCAACATCAACAAACACTCTCAGGGAAAGAAATTGGTGATGCGCTCATCGCGTCACGCAAACAGTATATTGAACAAGCGTTGAATCAATAAAATTTTAAATAAAAGCAAAAAGAAGTATGCCCAGTACTAGACGGTAAATGACAAAAGGGATCATTCCAATAATACTCACCAGCCGAATAAATGCTTTAATACACAAGTAAGCCACGACACCAGATAAAACAAATACTATTAACACTGCCACAACATCCACATTCAATTCAGACGACATAAGTTGCATTGATTTATAAGAAATTGCCGCTAGGATGGTTGGAATTGATAATAAAAATGAAAAACGTGCCGCGGCAACTTTAGTTAACCCCATCATTAAACCTGCCGTCATTGTCACACCTGAACGCGACGTACCAGGAATTAAGGCAAAAATTTGTGCCGCACCAATAAACAACATGCCTTTCCAACAAAGTTTATATTCATCGTGCATTTCTCTCGCTGTTTTATCTGCATAAGCTAGAAGTAATGCAAAGACAATAGTTGTCGTGGCTATCACATGAGCGCTACGCAAATATTGCTCAATAAAGTCTGCCATTAATAATCCAGTCAGCACGATGGGAATCGTCGCCACAATAATGGCTTTAATCAATCGCAATGTATCCTGGTTCTCGGGTGCTTTAGGATTAAGCATGGCGCGCACCATTTCTTGTAGCTCTTTTCTAAAATAAATCACTACTGCCAGCAAACTGCCTGCGTGAGCGGCGACATCCATTAATAAGCCTTGGTCTTTCCAGCCCATGACAATGGAGATCAGCACTAAATGCGCTGAACTTGAGACTGGCAGGAACTCTGTTAATCCTTGAATAATGCCTAATGCAATTATTTGTATTAAATCCATACTTTCAAAGTTCTCTATAATCGGTGAAGCAAATCTCGATTAGTAAATTGGTTTGCTGAAATTTCAATATTCTTGGTTAACACCATCACCTGGAATCGCTCACCCATTTCCGCAGGCATCATTAAACGCTTAATTTCTGCTTGCTGTGCGAATGTCTGCGCGTCTTGATTTTGTGTGTTAATTTTTTCAAGCGCATCACTCGCCAACAAAAAGTGTGCTTGTGTACTATAAGCATTAATACCTAACCCGCACTTTACACTGGATTCAGCCACTGCCGTGAAATCTACATTACACGATATATCTTGTAGCCCAGGCCATAATAGCGGTTGCTCATTGGCGACATGGCGGTAATGACAAATCAATGTCCCCATTGAACGCTGTTCATGATAGTACTCACTGCGAGCATAACCATAGTCGATATAAAAAAATATTCCCTGATTCACAAATGAAGCAATTTGCTCGATGAAATCATCCAATAACAGATTGACATCGCATCGATAAACACTCTTGTTGTTATTTAGCACTGCGGAAGGCAATCTTTCACGCATCACTGCAGAGAGATTCTCGTCAGCAGCAACATCAACAAACTGAAAATTTCCGTCATCATCAAGTGTCACACAGCGCTCAAAAATATTATTTTTCTCAACTGACAACAACTTAACTGGCAATGCGTCTAATACTTCATTAGCAATTACTATCGCAGAGTCAATCGCAGGGGTGACTTTCTCTATCCATTGAATATCACAGCCTAATTGCAACTTAGATAAATATAATTTTTGTCGCTGCCTAAGTGCGACGCTTTTTTCGACAATGTAATAACATGCAGGCAAACAATTAATTTGCTCCATCGCTTGTAACAAATCGGCTGCAAACTTGCCGCTACCCGCACCAATTTCAATGATAGAAAACTTGCCAAGCTGGGATTTTATTTTACTTATATGTTCAGCAAACGCGGCAGCGAAAAAATTACTTCGTTCAGGGCTTGTAGTGAAATCACCTTTTCCTCCAAAGATTTCACTCGCACTTTCGTAATAGCCAATTTTGTCGGCGTATAAAGATAATTGCATATACCGCTCAAAACTAATTGGGGCTTTCTGCTGCTTAATCTCATCCGCAATCAATTGCGCACACTGCTGGCTACGTTGCTGCTCTTCCTCTGAAGGGATTGGCATGTCAACATTCATTCTGTACAACCCACGCTCGTGCCAGTAAAAATAATTTCATGCCGATATGGTACATTAAACAAAATTTAAAACGTTGGAATAATTTATGGAACACTCATCTAGCCGAGTCGCATTAGTTACCGGTTCTGCAAAACGGATTGGTGCCGAAGTCATACGTCGACTTCACGCGGAAGGTTTGCGCGTAATATTACATTACAACGGTTCTGAGGATGCTGCCCAGGCAATTGCTGACGAACTCAACGCACTACGTAAAGACAGCATAACCATTATCCAGTTTAATTTGCTCGACATTGAACAACTAGATGCTTTTGCAACTAACATATTAGCTATATGGGGCAGATTAGATATCTTAGTCAATAATGCTTCCACGTTTTATCCTACCCCTCTTGAAAACATAAACCTTGATCAATGGAATAGCTTGATTGGCGTTAACTTACAAGCTCCTTTATTTTTAACTAAGGCATTAGCACCGTCATTAGCCACTCACAAAGGTTGTGTAATTAATATTGTCGATATCCATTCAGATCGCCCTCTGAAAGGCTACACAATCTATTGCATTGCTAAAGCAGGATTAGCCATGCTAACTAAGTCTCTAGCTCGAGAACTAGCGCCTGATGTTAGAGTTAATGGTGTTTCGCCAGGCGCGATCATGTGGCCTGAAGTTGAAGACTATGAACCGATGCATCAAGAAATTATTGATCGAACGGCTTTAAAACGAGAAGGTAACCCAGCTGACATTGCTGATACTGTTTGGTTCTTAGTCAACTCGGCAAATTATATTACCGGGCAAATTATTGCAGTTGATGGTGGCCGCACGTTAAGCAATTAACTTTGGCAGCATTGTGAAACTGCTTAGGTAATTGATTGTTTATGACTCTACTTGAGTCTGTAATTATTGATGGCAGAACACAATCCGCCTGACACAAATTCTCCTATCAAGAACGATCAGTTTGAATTTTCAAAGAGCCTTTTAAGTGGCTTAAAAAATACTTGTCTGACAGGTAGGGTCATTTTACTGCATGGGATTATTCAACCTGTTTCATTTCGAGGTTATCTTTATCAAATTCTTTCCATAGCTGAGCAAACGACGTTCTTAAGATTGGGTGACGCAACTCTCCGGCAATGTCTGCCAAAGGCTTCAAGACAAATGCATATTTAGTAATATCTGAGCTTGGTACGTGCACGCCATCTTTGTTAATTTTTGATTTCCCGTATAACAATTGGTCTAAGTCGATGGTGCGTGAAATATATTGATTCTTACTATCTCTGACGCGCCCATGGTGCGCTTCCAGATCACGCAAATACTGGCGCATCCCGGGGGGAGAGATATCTGTCTTCAAGCCCACGACTAGATTGTGAAAATCATCACCACTAAACCCCTCAGCCGCAGTTTCATATATGGGTGATATATCTAAATCACCAAATTTTTCTGCTAATTCTTCGAGAACCTGGGGAATATGGATGTGCTTATCGATATTACTACCGATCCCGATATAGACCTTTTCCATTAACTAATCTCTTTTTCCGCGCTCTATCATCACCCCAACAGCCGCCGATCCTCTTACGGCGCCTGGTTTCGCAATTGAAATCCGCAACCAAGGAATATTGAATTCTTCCATCACTGTGGTGGCAATCAACTCAATGAGTGTTTCTACTAGCTTTGGTTGATTTTCGTCCACTAAGGCACGAATTCTCTGAGAAATCGCTTTATAATCAAGGGTATACTCTAGATCATCGGTCTCCGCAGCCTTTGATATATCCGTGGCCATTTCTAGATTAATAGTAATTTTCTGGCGAACCTGGCGCTCCCAGCCAAATACACCAATGACGGCATCCATGCTTAAATCACGTATAAATACTGTGTCCATAGTCGAGCTGAGTTTCCTATTTTGATTATCTAACCGGCTAACCGACATTCGATCGCCTCTATATATTGTCTACCATATACCTTTCTGTTAAGGTACGCCGCCCATACGTAATATACAAACACAAGAAATTTTACAATGTCTAGAGTATGCCAAGTTACCGGAAAGCGACCTGTTGCAGGAAACAACGTTTCGCACGCGCATAATAAAACGCGCCGACGATTTCTTCCAAATTTACACACCCATCGATTCTGGGTAGAGAGCGAAGGCCGCTGGGTCAAATTGCGCCTTTCTACTAAAGGAATGCGGATTATTGATAAAAAAGGGATCGATGCTGTGCTTGCAGACATGCGTTCTCGCGGTGAAACTGCTTAAGCAGCCCGCTAAACAATCGAGATATAGTCATGCGAGATAAAATTAAATTAGTTTCTACCGCCGATACTGGTCATTACTACACGACCACTAAGAACAAGCGCACCATGCCAGATAAAATGGAGATCAAAAAATACGATCCCGTGGTTCGTAAGCACGTGCTCTACAAAGAAGCTAAAATTAAGTAAGACAGTTTATTCAACACGCCTAAGGTCTTAGGCGTGATTGTATATTGGTTGCAACGAATAACTCCTCAGCGACCTAGCAAATTCCTCTAATACTCTAATCCCTGTCGCTTCTGCGGCTTGGCACCATTCGGCGACGGCTTTTAACATGCTTTCGTTACTCTTATATTTGGCCGTCCACAGCGCCGTTAATTTCTGTTGATATTCATACACGGTTTTAAGCTGAAGATTGTCATGCAGAATCTGGTTGAGATGATCTATTTGTGGCGCAGTCATGATACTGCGTTCTCGTATTATGGCTTTTTGAACACGTTTTAGCGCAGTGCGGTAACTGCCTTCTGCCTGGCCAATTTCAGCCTTCAAAACAGGCAAGGTGACCTGCTTGGCGTAATCTGACATGACATGCAGCTTACTCGTCAACATGGCGCGTACTGACTCAAGATCCAACAAGTCTTTTTCATGTTGCGCAGTGGCTTGATTAGGGCGAGGGGCCACTTTCTTCACTTCGGCTAATCCCACGGCACTCAGCAGACGTATATACATCCAGCCAATATCAAATTCCCACCAGTGCACTGAGAAGCGTGCTGAACTGGGATAAGCGTGGTGATTATTATGTAATTCTTCTCCGCCAATAATAATCCCGATATTCGTTAGATTTGTAGATCCATCTTGTGGTTCAAAATTTCGATAGCCCCAATAATGACCTGCACCATTGACTAAGCCAGCCGCAAAAAATGGAATCCACGCTAACTGAATCGCCCAGTAAGTCAGACCGATCGGCCCAAATAAGGTGAGATAAACAAGCAAGCAAATGCCCATGCCAGTGAAGCTATATCGCTTATAAATTTTCTCTACCCAATCCTCCGGTGTGCCATGCCCATATTCCTGACTGACTTGTGGGTCAAAGGCGGATAGTCGATACAACTCGGCGCCCTCAAGTAGCACTTTCTTAATTCCGTGCACATAGGGACTATGCGGATCATTTTCTCCTTCTGTACACGCATGATGCTTGCGATGCACTGCTACCCATTCTTTAGTATTTTGGCCAGTGGTAAACCATAGCCAGAAACGGAATATATGACTAATAAAAGGATGTAGCGTAATGGCGTGGTGAGCTTGGCAACGGTGAAGATATAGCGTCACTGACACAATCGTAAGATGTGTGGCAAGTAATACGCAAAGTAAATCTCCCCACCAAGGTAATTGTAAAATTCCATCTAACATTAGAATGCTTCCCTCAAGCGCTTCATTTTATTCTATCGACAAATCATACGTGGGCTTAGGGATAACCGGCAAGTTCTAACTAAATTTAAGGATGATCTGTGTTCAATTGCAGATGAAGATGGCCATGTTCGGTCACCTCAGCTTGCCAATCTTTCTCTACATATATCGTACCGGAATCATCCAGCACGATGCATGGGTGAGTTAACTTTTGACCGCTCACTAATTCATGACGTGCATAAATCGGCACAGGTGAATGGATATCGGCCACCTGGGTCATTGCCGTTGGCTCTGCTGGCGTGCCTTGCTTAATCGACAGAGGTTCAAGTTCAGGCGCATCCTGATACACCCATACTCTCACAGTGACTAACTCAATATTGTCGATAGGCAAACTAAAGCCAAAGCGTTGTTGATGCATCTGTTGAAACTGCGCGTCAATGACGTCTTCAGACACACGTAAACTAATCACACTAGATTGACCACGATAACGCAGATCTAACCATAAACTTGCACGGTGGCTGTCAATCTTGACCTCAGCAAGCTTGCGAGTGGCTTCTGCTTGTAATTGTGCAAACACAGTGTCCAGCCAGCCATGATCGAGTTGCGACCATAACTGACAAATAGATTGAGACATCATCTCACCGACGGGTGCGACCAACATGCCTTGAGCAGATAAAATGCCGGCATTCACGGGCACCAATATACTTGTAATGCCTAGCTCCTTGGCCACTGCACACATATGTAATCCACCCGCCCCTCCAAATGGAAATAAACAGAAGTCGCTAGGATCATGGCCGCGATGAATTGAGATGACACGCAGTGCCTGAACCATATGAGCATTTACCAACTGAATAATGCCTAAGGCAGCCTCTTCGATTGAGCATTGCATCCCTTCAGCCAGAGGTTGTAAGACGCGTTGTGCCGCCGCTCGGTCTAACTTCAGGCCACTGCTCCATGCCTGAGAAACAGGCAGTCTTCCCAACACGACATTGGCATCCGTAATAGTCGCTTGCTCACCTCCGTGGCCATAACATGCCGGGCCAGGCTGCGCGCCAGCCGATTCAGGGCCGACGTGTAACCCGCCTGCGTCATCTAAGCGCGCGATTGATCCTCCCCCCGCCCCGATGGTATGAATATCTAGCATGGGTAACGCAAGTGGGAACTCTGCAATTCTCCCTTCATTGGTATAACTGGGCTGCTGGTCTATTAATGAGACGTCAGTCGACGTGCCCCCCATATCCAGCGTTAATAATTTTCGATGACCACTGTGTTTAGCCACTTCGGTGGCCGCGACTACACCGCCCGCCGGCCCGGATAACAGTAACCGGACAGCTTGTTTTCCTGCACTCACTGCCGGTAGCGTCGTGGCATCACTTTGCATCACATGAATGGTCGAAGTTAGCGTGGACTGCAGATCATGCAAATAACGTTGAGTCACGGGGCCTAAAAAACTGTTTAGCCAGGTGACCACGGCACGTTCATACTCACGTTGTTCAGGCAATAACTGGCTAGAGCGAGAGATAAAAGCATCTCCTTGCAGTGCATCCTCAATAGTCAATTCGTGGCTATCATTCAAAAATGAAAACAACATGCATATCGCCACCGCCTCGACACCTTGTTCATTTAAGGTTGTTTTTAGTTCTGCTAATTGTTGTGGGTTGATCTCATTGAGTTCACCTCCATCCGCTTGTAATCGTCCTTCAAGCTCAAAGCACAATGTGCGCTCAATTAACTGCCGATCAGCTTGAGGGCACAAGCTATAAAGTTGAGACCTGGCCTGACGGCCAATATGAAGAATATCTTTTAATCCCTGATTAGTAATGAATGCCGTTTTTGCACCTTTACCTTCTAGCAGCGCATTGGTGGCAACCGTAGTACCATGGACAATATGCACAGACTCTGGAGCAATGTTCAGATGCTTCAAACCAGCCACAATGGCTTGCTCTGGCGCATGTGGGGTAGAAGGAATTTTATAAGTCACAAAGGTGCCGTTTTTATATAAAATAAAATCTGTAAATGTCCCACCTGTATCAATACCAACTAATTCGGGCATATTGTTCCTAACACTATTAAATTACGCTGATTCACTAACCACGGATTACCCAAGACGGATTACCAAGAACGGATAATAATAGAACCGAGGATTATGGAACCGATTATTCAGGCCACCAATGTAAGTCATCATTACCGCCACCAGCCTTCCGTGACAGCACTTAGCTTAACGTTAGCACATGGTGAAGTCATGGCCTTACTGGGCACCAATGGCGCGGGCAAAACCACCACCTTGCGTCTATTAACCGGTGAACTTGCGCCCGATGCCGGGCAAGTGACCATCAACAACATCGATTTAAATTTACATCCACTTAAAGCAAAGCTGAGTTTAGGTTATCTGCCTGATACTGCCCCTTTATATGACGACCTCAGTGTTGATGAATATTTAAGTTACTGCGCACGCATTAGAGGCATGAGCCGAGCGCATTCACGTCAGCGTGTGCAAGCAGTAAAGAATTTTTGCGAATTACAATCGGTAGGCAATCGATTAATAAAAAAATTATCTAAGGGTTACCAACAAAGAATTGGTATTGCTCAAGCCATTATCCATGAGCCCAAAGCAATTATTCTGGATGAGCCCACAAATGGACTCGACCCGACTCAAATCCATGAGATGCGTGACCTGATTCTTCATTTGCGTAACGATGCCGCGGTTTTACTCTCGACTCACCATCTAAATGACGTTGAACAAGTTTGCGATCGTGTGCATATGCTTAAACAAGGCAGCACTGTGTTTTGTAAAAATATTGATGACCTCCAGCAAGCCACACGAATACGTGCACGTTTTAGTGGCGCACCACCCGCGGATGCACTCAATAATATTCAGGCCATTGATAAAGTTCACCAACTGAATGACAACACCGTCGAGTTAATTATTAATGATGACTTAGATAAAACAAAAACAGATATCTTAGCTATGTCGCAATCAAATCAATGGGGTTTGGTAGAAATTTACGATATTCGTGAAACGTTAGAAAACGTATTCGTCTCTGAAGTATTAAGAGGTATTCACTAAAATGGTGAGCATCAGCATTTTACTTAACGAATTGCGCCGCATCTGGATGCAGCCATTAGTCTGGGTAGTCCTTGGATTAACCTTTATTGTGATTGCGTTATTATTTTTAGTCTTACTAAATAATTTTCACTTAGATATACAAGTCAAATTTGCAGGCAATGATAATGCGCCGGGCGTGACAGATTCTGTGTTTTATCCCATGTTGTTTTGGAGCGCAATCATTGGCGCACTAATGATGCCCATTTTTACACTGCGCGTGGTCACCGAAGAGAAAATACGCCAGCAACATACTTTACTTAGCAGCGCGCCGATTAAATGCACCACCATCATTCTCACCAAGTTATTAGCTATTACGTCTGTTGCGGTGGGTTTTGCACTATTAAATTTAATCTTTCCGCTCACCATGTCTGGCATCGTTAATTTAGATTGGGGGAAAATTGCCGCAGGCATTGTGGGCATGCTGCTATTTCAAATCAGCTATGCGGCTATATGCGTGTGGATTGCAACACTAACTCAAAACATTATGTTTACTCTACTTAGTTGCTTAGGCATGTTTTTGCTTTCGTTTATTTTGTTTTATTCAGCGACGTCAGAACAAAGTGCCAGCAATTTGTTTTTACATATGTCCAGCTTTACTCATCTGCTGTCGCCTTTGTCTGGGTTAATCACTAGCGTTGATATGTTTTACTTCACTATCGTCACCGCCTTGTTTAGCACCTTATCGATTATTCATTTACGCTATAAAAGAGACTAACTATTTTGCCCAGCATTAATTACAAACGACGCGCCAGGCTTAAGTTATACGCATACTCTTTTTTATGCGTGATCATTTTTGGGGGTTTGTTGTGGCTCAACAGTTTAGCCAACTGGCAATCAGATTGGACAGCAGGCGCGCGTAATACCATTAATGAATCGAGCATTGAATTATTACAAAACATGGATGGCCCTATCGAACTGCATGCATACTTTGATAGCGACAGCCAAACGCGGCAACAACTCAGTCGTTTCATTGATAAATATAAGCGCTTCAAACAAGACATTTCATTAGCGTTTGTCGACAATCAATTATCTAGTGACCAGCTGATTGAAATGGGCTTCAGCCAAGTGGGTGAGCTCAAGATTTCATATGCTGATAACACTACTTTTATCAATCGTGTTAACGAACAAGATATTACAAGTGCGTTATTTAACGTGGCGAGAAAAGAAGATACGTGGATCGCTGTCATACAAGGCCATGGTGAACGTGACCCGCTGGATGCTGGCAACAATGGGTTAAGCAAATTAGTCAGTGAACTCAATAAAACAGGCATCAAGGTGCAACCGATCAACTTACTCTCACAAGCCGTGATTCCTGATAACACCAAAGTGTTGATTATTGCAGGCGCACGCAATGCGTACTTAGGTGGCGAACTCAGATTGATCGAGGAATTTGTGAATAATGGTGGCAATTTACTTTGGCTACGTGACCCTGCTCAACAAAACTACTTTTCCAGCCTGGATGAACTATTAGGCTTATCTTTAGTGCCGGGCGTAGTGATCGATGCCAATACAAAATTACGGATATTATTAGGAATTAAACATGCAGCTGTGATTCCAGTGACGGAATTTCATAAACACAGTATTACTGAAGCCTTAAAAACACACTTATTATTTCCGTTTACCAGCGCGTTGATGCCTCAGACCTCATCTGGTTGGCAAACACACACACTATTTAAATCACTGGCGCGCTCCTGGGCAGAAGTTGGTGAGATAAACACAGATAAGTTAAAATACGAGCAAGAACTTGGAGATACCCAAGGCCCGCTGACTATTGGGTTGGCATTATCGCGTGACATTGAACAAAATCAACAGCGTGTCATTGTGATTGGTGATTCTGATTTTATGGCCAATGGCTATATTGGCTATGGAGCCAATTTTGCGCTCAGTTTGCACATATTAAATTGGCTAACTGAAGACGATAAGTTACTCTCTATCACACATCGCGCAGCGCCAGATCAAAGTTTAGAATTATCAGACAAGGATGTAACATTCATTGCGCTAATATTATTACTCGTTGTGCCGGTGGTGTTAATTGGCACAGGGTTTGGAATACGTTGGCGGCGACACAAGCATTAATACCAAACAATCACTATGACTACCTCGGCGAACACACACGGATCTGTGAACGAAGCACTAAATATTAATGTCAGCACTGATATTGTCAGTGGCCTGCATGAACACTTTACGGTCAGGTACAGCGATGAACCCGCCGAGAATATTATTCACTCACTGGCCAATGTCACCGCACCTTCACTAGAGTCCGAACAACTATTTGAGTCCTGGCAAGGGGCGGTCAATCAGGCGAGCCACCCAGAGGGTTGGCAGTTATTTCAAAATGATCAATACCTATTAGCTTGTGTGCCAACCTCATTATTTGCACACTTACCGATGGATCAAGCTACTGAGGCGGCTTACTCCGCTATTTTTGAACAGATGCATCACGCTGGCTATCCTTATCTATTGCGCACATGGAACTTTTTCCCTGGTATCACCAGTGATGGTTATGCAGGGTCAGATCATTATCAGCTGTTTTGTTCGGGCCGGTCACGGGCATACGAGCAACATTCACTCATAGAACAAGTTTATCCGGCAGCGACTGTCATCGGTACTCAAAGTGGGAATATGCAAATTTTCTTTATTGCTGCCAAACAAGCGGGCATCGGGATTGAAAATGCCTTACAGGTTAGTGCATATGACTACCCTTCTATTTATAGCCAAGACCCCCCTTTATTTTCGCGCGCGCTGTTGCATCGCAACCAGTCACAAGAAATATTATTTGTCTCAGGCACGGCGAGCATTACTGGGCATGACACTCAGTATGCCGGTGACATTAATCGACAAACCGAAATATGTTTAGCCAACATTGAGCAACTTATCTCAACCGCCGTGAACGAACAAAATATGACGGCGATTACGCTACGCGATTTTTCTCAATTTAAGATCTACATTAAGAATCCTCACGATATCGACACAGTCCGTACACATATTCAACAAATCTTAGGCCCAAGTGCGCCGGTCTATTATCTACAGGGTGATATGTGTCGTTCAGATTTATCAGTAGAAATAGAAGCGCTCGCCATTATTCCAGTGATCTAACACCCCACTAATGCCAGAGCTTCCTGAAGTAGAAACCACACGGCGCGGCATTGAACCTCATGTGAATGGGCAAAAAGTGTTATCGGTAGTCACACGCGCTAAAAAATTACGCTGGCCCATCCCCAACCAACTCAACAAAAAACTCAGCCAGCAGGTGATTACTTCCGTTAATCGACGTGGAAAATATTTATTGCTCAACACGGACCCTGGCACACTCATAATTCACTTAGGCATGTCAGGCAGCTTGCGTGTGACTGATACCAGCGCAACTGCACAAAAACATGACCATGTGGATGTGGTGTTCAAAAATAATATTTTACGCCTGCGTGACCCACGCCGTTTTGGCGCCGTGCTGTGGACGGCTAAGAACCCGCTCTCACATAAACTCTTAGCCTCATTAGGCCCCGAACCCTTAGAAGAAGAATTTACCGCACAACATTTATATCATGCGTCGCGTAACCGACGCATTTCCGTTAAAGAATTTATTATGAATTCTCATGTGGTGGTTGGTGTGGGAAACATTTATGCAACCGAAGCCTTGTTCACAAGTAAAATTCACCCGCTACGCGCGGCAGGAAAAATCTCTTTGCCGCGGTATGAATTATTAGTCAGTGCCATTAAAGAAATATTAGCAGATGCCATTCGACGCGGTGGCACGACATTAAGAGACTTCACACGAGAAGATGGAAAGCCAGGATACTTCCAACAAGAATTACAGGTGTATGGAAGAACTAAACAGCCATGCATGGTGTGCGCACATCCTTTGCGTTCGACTAAGCAAGGGCAGCGCACAACAACTTATTGCACACGGTGTCAGCGTTAGTGGTTAGCTTTATGGGTGAGGCGTCTAGTGAAAAACTAATTACATAAAGGGCTCTGACCCCTTAATTTTTAAAAAATCACTTGCCAAAGACAAAGCGCATTAGATTCTTACTAATCTGCTCGCCTAATAAAGCTAGACTAAATGCTAATAATAGATATCCAATGATAAATATGGGAAAAAAGACCTCAGCCCTTGATAAACACATGGATGATAGGCAGAAAAAGTCTTCTATCATTTGACTTCCTTCCGCATGCTTATTGAATGTTGTCAAAGCAATCGCTACCAAGGCGACTCCGCCAATTAAAGAAATATATCCTATTTTATTTAATTTACTCATAACAGCCTCCAGAGTTTAAGTGAGATGGAACTGCACTCGAATCATTAAGACCTTCTGAAATTTTTAATGAGTATTGATCGGTAGAAGTTGTCGCTGCACAAACATTAGTTGCCGTGAGTATAATTACTTTGGCTTTTATTCCAATAACTAGCAATGCTAGCTCATGAAATAAATGACTTTTGAAGTCGCTTAGCTCCATACTTACCTCCTATCTCACATTGGTTAAACGACTCAAATTCAATCATCTAAGAAACACAAAACAGAAAGCGGTAATTACCGCATATATAGTTATAATAATTTTGAAAAAAAATTCAAGAGGAGGATGATAAAATTTATTTATCTAATTATTAACGCAGGGCCAAGGATGATATATACAGTCAATGCATTTTTTGTTTATGAGTGGTTAGCTGTCATTAATTATACTTCGCTGCGGTTATGAACTCGTTAAAAGTTTCGCACCAAACAACCACGGTAGTAAATTTACTTGGTTCAACCGATCCAGGTACCGAAACTACAAAATTTTTAAAAGTATTTACCTGTCCGACTCGCACCATTCGAGATTTCTGCTGTTTAAATTCAGATTCCGTTTCAACAAACGTCGGCGACAAATATAAATAGTAGTCGGGTCCAGGTGCGATTGAACCTTCCAACGCAATAAATTTAGATCCCACGACAATTTCGCCTTCTCCCCAGTGTAACCAATCGCTGCCTGCAAGCTCTCGTGTGAATTGACCAGAAAATTCAGCCTGTTTTTTTGCCAAACTTAGTTCTTCTACCGAGGGATCATCAGGGGCAATAATTATGGGAAGAGTGTACATACCAATCATAAAGCCAAACACACCAACAATGAGGTGCGAAACAATGAGAACTAGAATTTTTTTCATAACGTCATATAAATTGTCGCCTTATGGATCAAAAGTAGTCACTTAATTGCTGATTGAATTTGTTATTGCTCTATATAATGCCTGCTCCCATACCGAATCAATTTGATCGTAGGCAATGGTCCGTGCACTATGATGAGCAATCACAACATTTTCCTTACGGTTGATATATATGCCTTGACCAAAGATACCAGTCGCCCTAAAAGCACCTTTTTCCATCAACCACCAGAAATAACCATATCCTCTATAGCCTCTTGACGGAACGGTCGAATTCTTCATCCATCCTGGTGGCAATACATTTGTTCCATCTACAAGACGGCCCTCGGCTAATGCAAACATCCCAATACGGCCGTAATCTCGCAACGTCGCGTTGATACAGCAGCCACCAAATTCACCACCGCCATCTTCAGTAAGATTCCAGGAGCCATCAGACTCCATGCCAAAGGGTTGCCAAATCTTTTCTGAAAGATAGGTGGCTAGATTACTGCTAATAGCAGACCGAAGTAGTATTCCTGCGAGATTTGTCTCTGCCGTGTTGTAGTTAAATCTCTCCCCTGGATTGGCATCGCGCGGTTTGCGTTGCAAGTACTTGTATAGATCATCATCTTTCCAAGAGGCAGTAGCGACATCAGATTGCGGGTCTGCATAGTCTTCATTCCATTGCACGCCTGATGCCATCTGCAACAGATTAGCAATCGATGATTGGCTGTATGGTGATCCCTGCAAGCGCGGTAGATAAGATGTCACTTTCTCGTTAACACTTTTGATATAGCCATCCTGTATTGCTGCACCGATCAACATTGAAACCACGGATTTGGCAACAGAAAAAGAAATCCACTTACTGTTTTCGGTGTTGCCTAAGCCATATCGCTCATAAAGAATTTTGCCGTCCTTGATAACTAGCAGGCCAGCAACACTCTGCCTTGCGAAATACTCATTTACGGTCATGGAAGCACCGTCGATTTGTACCTCAACATCACCCAGATCAACCTTTGCATAGGGGAGTGAATGTACCCTATCACCCGCATGTATTCTTCTAGTCCAGAATATTTTTTCGGAGTTGCGGAATCCGGCCACCTTCTCTTCAGGCGTCCAGAAGAGCACCTTATTTGGATCACCAAAGTGCTTATAGTCCTCAGCGGGATCTATGTAAGGCGCATCTGCATTGGCCACAAAACTTAAGAAGAGAGTTAAGAGTAAAGCTTTGCATTTAGTTTTCATATCAATATAAGTCATCTTTTGGCACAATATCAGACATTAATCACCAAAATTCTCTCGGTAAATAAGACTTCTCACAGATTTTACACACATACCAAATATTGACTGAATGATTATTCTTATTACTGATCTGAACACTATGACCATGTCTTTGAATTTCTAAACCCTTATCAATAACTGTCCTTTTACTTTTGCGAATAACTTTATTAGAACAGATAGGACATCTCTTATTCCTACGTAATAGTATCGCTAAATAATCTTTATAATTCAGATTAATCTTATATTCAGTGCTCATTTATAATCAATTTAAGTTGTCGTCTTTCAGCGCGATAGCAGACATTCGTATAATTAAATAAAGTGATCGCCTAAAAACATTGTATAAAGCAACATCATCTCTATTACTCTTTCTTTTTAAACCAACCCTTAACCCCATCAATTCCTTTTGAAATTCCTTCAGTAGTCTTCTTTGTTGCAGCTTCTACTGCATCCTTTACATCCTCAGTCGATTTTTCAAGCTTGTTTAAAGCGAAATAATATTTCATATTTTTAAATCCGCATATTCATTACATTATTTTCAAGTAAATTTCTGAGCAATTACTTCATTCTAACAATTTCATATATAAAAGAATGTGACTTAGTTGTATCAGGCTATATCAATATATTAATTTTTTTCGAGCAAATAAACACCAATTGATGTGAAATCAATATAAATATAAAAATCCAAGTACTTCTCTAAACAACCAATACTCTGTTACTAATAATTACAGTTATATCGATATCATAATGCTTGTTTACACGCCCAATCATTAACAAAATTAGAATTTTTAATTGGCTCCACCTAAACTTTTATTGAACACATAGCCCTTTTGTTAACCAGAAAATACCATTCATATACGACACATAACCTAACAATCGTTAACCATATATAGTTTTAATGATGATTTTGAGCCTGTACTAGCCAGGCAATCTAGGGACTGATGCATAGAATCACTTCTTTATACTTGGATCTTGTTAGACTCTTGGCAGCATTATTGGTCTTCTTTTTTCATGCTAAATTGACTAAATTTGATGGCGCCTGGTTAAAAGATATAGGTTCTTATGGTCATGATGCAGTGATGATCTTCTTTGTTATTTCAGGTTATGTCATTGCTTATATTACTGTAACGAAATCCGAAACTATTGAAGAGTTCGCTAAGGCACGATTTGCCCGACTATATTCAGTAGTCGTTCCAGCACTAATAATTACAGTTATCTTAGATCATTTTGGGAAACAAATTAACCAAGACATATACCTTATTGATAATTTCAACGAATACTCTTTTCCCGTCTTACGTTTTTTTGCAAACTTATTTTTCGTCAACGAGCTATGGTCTAGTTCCTGGATAGCCTTCTCTAATGCTCCGTTTTGGTCACTCTGCTATGAATTCTGGTATTACGTGATTTTTGCTTGCGCATTTTATTTCCAAGGAATAAAAAAATACTTATTGGTTAGCATCACTATATTCATTGCCGGCCCGAAAATCATGCTGTTATTTCCAGTTTGGCTGTCTGGCGTTTGGTTATTCCATCTCAGAATAAAAATAAGCATGAGCAAGATACAGGCAATTTTATTCGCCATACTTCCAATAATTATTTATGCGTTATATAGAGATATGGATGGACATAAATATTTGCTGCAAATCACTATAGATATACTTGGACGTGAATTTGTATATGAAGATCTTAAGTGGAGTCGTCGTTTTTTAAGTGATTATTTAGTTGGTGCACTATTCTGCATGAATCTTGCTGGAATTATTGGATTGTCAAAATATATCAAAATAAGTAATTGGATTGAAAGTCCAATCAGATATTTCGCAGGGATGACATTTGCAATTTATTTATTGCATATGCCTTTATTATATTTCTATGGTGCTTTTATGACAAATGGTGTGACTATCTCTATGGCTACCTTGCTAACAATATTTTTACTGGCCCCAATGACAGAAGGTAAAAAACATCAGTGGTATATACTCATCGATCAAGTCATCAGTATCTATAAAAAAAATCTGAATATAAATCTCAGATATTCTTAATGAACTCAAACATTTCCAGCATTACAGGAATGTCCGCTAATTGTCGAAGCATGTCATATAGATATTTTACGTCAGCTTCCGGCGCAATAGCTGACATTCATAAGATAACGCGTAATTGATGTACATCAACTTATATTTCATAAGCGACGAATATACTAAGAATCAGGTTTACTATAATAGATGGTGAGAATATGGATACAAAAATGGTGGATGTTTTAATTCACATAGATCCTGAAACCAATCATGAAGAACGTGAATTTTTACGCGACTTGCTCTTAAAGCATAATGGGGTTGATGCTGCATCTTATCACGATGACAAACCTCACTTAATGATAGTCGAATATGATCCAGATGAAGTCTCATCTAAGCAGTTACTTGATGTGGTCACAAAACATAATATTCATGCAGAGTTAATTGGCTTGTAAATTAATAAGTGAGCGATAATATTAACTCACAGTTTGATACTCCAAAAAGCCAAACATCAAGTTATATTCCAGCTTTGCAATTGTTAGAATTTTTTAGACCAACTAACACCCATTTCAAATTGTTGCATTTCAAGCTCGATTGTTTGTGTTGGATCAAATGCACTTGTTCCTTCAACCGATTCTTTTAAGGCGTGCATGAGTAGAAAGCTGATCTCACTATTATCATTAAGTACGCGTGTATATCCGGCAGATATATGATCTTCTATGACTCCAGGCGCAAGAATATTAAATAACACTTGATCGCTGGCAATAGGTTGATCTGAATGACTGTAACCTAGTCTGAATATATTTTGCTTTGATTGCTGCCACTGTAGACCAAACTTCAAAATATTTATATCTCTCCAACCAAATCCGCCACCATTATCGCCACCTAAACAGCTTTCAACATCAGTGCCACCCATTCCTGCAGAAGGACATGCGTATAAATTTTGAATATCGTTACTAACAGCATCTACGTCCTCATACCAGATGCGTTGAAAATCAAATAACAAGGTAAGATTATTGGTAGGGTGATAAGCAAAACCAGCCCAAAATGTTGGCGGTATATCAAAGTCTCCATCTTCAGCAAACAAATCTGAATAGTCATCGAATTCATCCATGTAAATCTTACTTCGGTATGAAATTCCGAAATCAACAACGTCAGCAATATTTTTAACTAATGCACCGACTTGAACTCCGCCACCAAATGAATACTCTTGACCGTTACTTGTTAAATTATCTGCAGGAGCCGTGAATCCGCTTTCGACAAATGATTTTGTAAACCCACCAAAACTTTCTAAACCATTGGCTCTGAATCCCTGCACAACAAAAAGCGGACTTATTCCTACAGACACATTTTCACTAAATTTATGAGCTATGGATAAATTTAAGAAGATTTGAAACAAATCAACACCTGCCGTTCCAGCACCAAATGTACCTGGAAATGTGCCTACGGGCGCAGGTCCCATTCCATCGGGGTCAAATGAAGCAGTACCTCCATCATAAGTTGTATTTAAACCGCCGTTTCCATACAGTGATAATCCAATTGAGGTGCGATCCGAAATCTCTTTGTTAATTCCAAAACTAGGGATTAGAAACCATTTATCATCACTTGTTTCTGAATCTGGTCCAACAGTGAATGCCCCTCCATTACCATTCGCCAAACTGCTTGATGATGAATAATCTCGATCTGGGAAAAATAAGGTAGCACCAATGTCAAATCGGTTGCCAATAAATGCCATGCCGGCTGGATTGGTCGCTCCTGCCATAGCATCTTGTGGAAAAGCCACGCCTGCACCAGCCATCGCTTTGTTTTTAATGCCTGTTCCGTGAGAAAAATAACCGTTTGTTGCAAAAGAGGTGGGCAATAAAAAAAGGCTGAGCAAGAAAATACTAACAATTTGAACGAAAGGCTTCATTAACTTTCTCCTAAAGATAAATCTAGAAAAGATGCTGACTTAATTATCGTTATTGGACTAAAATATTTATATCAGATTGTACTAAATTAGTACACGCTAAATTAGATGATTCTAATGTATATAATTAAATAAGAAATTTATAAAATAGTAATGAAATCACAGCATAAACAACCAAGACTGTATGAAGAAATGTTTCAGCAGCGTGAAGATCTAGCCAAGCTATTAAAGCTAATTGCGCATGAATCTAGACTGATGGTTTTATGTTTGTTAGAAAAACAGGAAATGACTGTTGGAGAGATAAATGAACAAATCGGGTTAAGTCAATCTGCGTTGTCTCAGCATCTTGCTATTATGCGGAAGAATAATATAGTTTCCACCCGCAGAAAGTCTCAGACAATTTACTACAAGCTATCTGATAAAAATTTATCAAAAATAATT
>JBGCFN010000027.1:0-18605 GCA_045106935.1 Gammaproteobacteria bacterium
CCCACCGACGGTTCAACCATCTATGGGCGACTGTTCTATCGTAACGGTAGTAGCGGTACGTGGAAAAGCGAAGACTTTACCTTCACTTCCTTTGATGCTCCGTCACCAATAATGACTACCCCTACCAATGGGGCTACATTAACCAGTAACAGTGAAACCTTTACCTGGAATGCCAATGGCAACGCTGTGACTGAATGGTGGTTCAGATTAGGCTCGACAGTGGGTGGAAAAAATATCTATGAATCAGGCAACATCGGCACCACAAACAGTGTCCTTGTTAACTCATTACCCACCGACGGTTCAACCATCTATGGGCGACTGTTCTATCGTAACGGTAGTAGCGGTGCGTGGAAAAGCGAAGACTTTACCTTCACTTCCTTTGATGCTCCACCACCGATCATGACCAGCCCTACCAATGGGGCTACATTAACCAGTAACAGTGAAACCTTTACCTGGAATGCCAATGGCAATGCTGTGACTGAATGGTGGTTCAGATTAGGCTCCACAGTGGGCGGACAGGATATCTATGAATCAGGCAACATCGGCGCCACAAACAGTGTCCTTGTTAACTCATTACCCACCGATGGTTCAATCATCTATGGGAGAGCGTTCTATCGTAATGGCAGCAGTGCTTGGAAAAGCGAAGACTTTACCTTCATCTCCTTTGAGGCTCCATAACACATAAAATTTCGCTTACCTTAAAAACTTGATACCCGTAGCTATGATCAATCATATAGGTCTTTTGATTTATATACTTATTTGATTCTGTATTTAAGGTGAACCAAAAATACAACCTTGCTCTGTCACTACAACAGGAAATTCACCTAGGCTTCTCATAGTACTAGCCACTGCATACTGTTCTAGCTGTAGACCAATCTCATCAGCTTCACTGTTGTGAATTGCTGAATACATAACGCGAATAAAATGTAAGTCGGCCTGCTTAGTCAACCTAAAACAATAGCTTTCTTTATCTTTCTCTTCTTTAATATCAAACTCTTCAAATTCCGCTCTTAAATATGACAAAACAGCATCACGTATTTCTACACGGTATTCCGACACAGTATCTAAATTAGCTCTTGCTAGATGTATCGTTAAAATAAGCTAACCGCTCATATTCTTTCATGACACCACGTATAAATTTGACCATTTCGTCAGACCCCCACTCACGTTCTCCTGTGGCTTTATAGATGACCTTCCCCGATGGACTTATTAGGAATGTGGTTGGCAAGCCAGACACTTGCCAGCTAGACAAAGACATATTTTTATCAATAAGAATATCAAAATCGACAGGTTTATCTTTTAGAAATTGTTTTACAGTGGCCAAGGCAGGCCCTACATGAACACCCACAACCTCGAGGCTGCTGCCACTCAACTTATTGTGTAATTTGTTAAGTGCCGGCATCTCTTTTACACATGGTGGGCACCATGTGGCCCAGAAATTAAGTACCACAAACTTACCTTCATAATCAGACAAGCTAATATCCGACCCGTGTGCACTCATTAAGGTGAAGTTTGATGCCTCTGTATTAGGAACTTTATCCATCAATTCCCCAGCATTACACAGGGATACTGTCAGCATCAAAGCAGTCACTAATACGGCTGGATACATGCCAGATTTCAAAAGATCGCTCATTCTATAAATACTGTATTTCATAATTACCGCTTTGTTGAATATATAAACTAGTAGAGTCTATTTATTTAATTAAGTTCGACATTAAGCACTCAACTAACCACTTTGAGCCAACCATTTGTCAGGCTTATTACTCAGCTACTTTAGTTTCCTTATAATCTGCAAAAACTCTTTCCAAAAAATCTACCATTTGTGGTGAATTCCATAACCTTGAGCCCACTGCACGATATGCAAAATCACCTTCAGGAGTCAACAAGTATGTCGTAGGTAAACTAGGTATACCCCAGTGGCCGAGTTCCAAATTGATATCCATAACAACTGGATAATTGACCGGAGAAAGTGCTAGATGCTCATTAACACCAATGACATCAGGACCGGCATGAACAGCAACTATCTCTAGCATATCTTTGTCTGCAAGCTGATTTCTCAAGCCTTCAAGTAGTGACAACTCAGTACGACAAGGTGTGCACTTAGTTGTCCAGAAATTCACAAGCACAAATTTTCCCTGCAGTTCTTCTAAACTCAGTTTTCCGCCTGTTGAATACGGCAATGTAAAGTTTTCCGCGTGCATGGTGCGCGGCATGGCATCTAATAACCTATCTGCCTTAGCCAAAGAGCATGCCATCATAATGACAACCACCGTAATTAATTTAATTTTCATATGACTCATTTATTTAACTTCGAATTCGGAATCGTGAGCCCAATTTGGATCTTGGGTACGTATATCACCAATGGGTGCAGCAAATCCATCAGCGACGAGTATTTGAATATTATCTCCGGTCAGAGCAAGCATAAAGTTCACTAGCTGATCCATTTCTTGGTCTGTTAAATTCAAAGGTGTGATCAATGGGCTTAACAATTCATTGGCTACGCCACCTTGGTTATAAAATTCAACAACTTGGCGCAAATTTGTAAATGCACCATCATGCATATACGGCGCTGTAAGTTCGACATTACGCAAAATTGGCGTTCTAAATTTCCAACGGTCAAATGGATTTTGAGTGATTGTATAAAGACCTACATCGTTCTGTTTAGGTGTCTGCCGGACTGAATCAATGATTTCGTTGTCAACATTAACAAAAACACCGGGAGCTAATTGCACACGTGTTTGTTTGGGCTTAACCCCCATCGAAACATTGTATCCATGACCAGTATTATGTAGTAATTGATCTGTAAACAATGCGTATTCTTCATTAATTAGATGACAGGCTGAACATTTACCTTTGCCTACAAATAAGGCAAATCCTGCTTTTTCATCAGCAGTTAATGCATCTTCATTTTCGCCGTAATACCATTGATCAAATCTTGAATTACCTGAATTAAGTGTTCTTTGATAACTTGCCAGTGCGGCGCCAACGGTTTCCATCGTCGGCCCTTTACCATCAAAGGCGGCTTCAAATAGTCCTTGGTATTCTTCAATTCCTTTAATTTTATTAATGACATAACCAATTGAAGGATTTGCCATCTCATTTCTTGCAAGTAGCGGCGACCAGACCTGCTGCACTAAGCTGTCTTCGCGACCATCATGAAAAAATATGTCGTAGTAGCCCACATTATAAATAGTTGGGCTGTTACGCTTCACACTACGACCTTCAAAACCAATTGCCGTCGCAAGTTCGTTATTGGCATAGCCTTGTTCAGGGATATGACAAATTGCACAGGAAAATGTGTCATTCAAAGACAATCGACGATCAAAGAAAAGACGCCGTCCAAGACTTACTTGCTCTTCTGTAATAGGTTGACCTTCAACCAGTTCCATTTTAGGAAGACCAAGAGGTGTTTGATAAACAAATTGTAATAAGTCTGCTTGCTTACCTTTACGTGCAGTCACACTTAGTGAATTGGTTACATAAGTTTCTTCATCGTATCCGTGTTTACGGTCGCCAGGCCCGAATATAGCGTCTTTATTAATATCTTCATCACTAGCATTGGCGATAAAAAAAGTTAATACGCACACATACACACAGCAACTAAATAAAATTAGAATCAAGCGGTGCGAATTTAAATAATCAAATTTCATTGCAAGCTAGCTATCTTGCTCCTCCATGATTAACGTTTTCAAATCTGAAATAATCGATTGATCATGTAAAAAGCTTGCACTGTACTGAGTTCTTTTATTACCTTTCTTATCAATTAGAAATACTCTTAGAACATGTGCATAGTTATTTGTAGGATTTCCCTCTTCATCGTATTCTTGATTGACGTATTGCCCAAAACTTTGCGTGATAGGATCCAATTCTTTATGAGATTTTGTTGTTAAAAACTGCCATTCAGGACCACCAAAGTCTTTGCTACCTTGGCCATAAAATTTCATCACTTCGGGAGTATCATATTTTGGATCGAAACTTAAACTAACTAATCTGAGTTGGTCGGATAATTCAGGATCATCTTTTAATGCTTCTTTTAACTTATAGTAGACAGCTGTTACCAGCGGACATCCATTTAAATCAGAACATTGCGTAAACATAAAACTAAGCAGAACAACTTTATCACCATAAAAATCTGATAAACGTTTCTTCTCCCCTTCATCTGTTAGAACATCACCATCGGCAGCTTTTCCAAACGGTGGCAATTCATAAGTACCAGGTTCAGGCAATTCAAATTGCATATCTCCCCAGCCTGGGGCATGAAGTAGCACTTGATTTTCAAAGCTTGCAACTTCTGCCGTATGCTTAGCTTCGTTATCTGTTTGATCGCACCCATACAGCGACACTATCAATAATACTGAAACACAAACCAGTACAAAGTTTTTCATGATTCCTTTTTAATCCTCTATATAAACAAAAGGCCGCCTTCGAAGGCGGCCTTTTTAATTTACAGCTTTTACGTTTATGTAATAAACGCAAGCCTAACCTCGGTTCAATTATTTATCTACTTGAGACAACATTGTATCCGAAGAGTTCGGCTTTTGAGAGTAAAGCGAATATGCACCAAATCTCATTTGGTGTGCACGACCTAACTTCAATTGATAGAAGTCGATAGTGAACTGATGATCAAGCTTGTCACCATTCCAGTGATATAACTTGAACCATTGCTCATCATCTTTACCTGTCTTATCCCAGCTACCTAACAAAGAAGTTGTAAAGTAAGCACGCTTACCATCCCAACTTTGAGAGATCATGTTTACTTGTGAACCAATTTCATGCTCATAAGTTTGCTTAGGATTGTGTGGATCACTAATGTCAAAGTAACGAGTCTTTCCGTCCATGAATGTTTGAACCCAAAGACCTTGGTCATCCGCTGTAATTGAGATGTCCACTGGAAGAGGTACTTTTGATGGGTCACCAATATCAGCCACATCTTCTGCTTGCCACTCACCATTTTCATCTTCAAAGATCAACCAGATCTTAGAAGTTAAAGCGGTTGTAGTGAAACACCAGTTATTAGTACCAGACCATGCGCAACGAATTTCTAAAGGTGCACCAGGTACATCAAATACTTTCTTAGGCTTACGAGTATGTAAGTCCCAAACAACCATTGTGTTACCAAAACGCTTCATGGCTTCTGGGTCAGACAACATTTGACCAAAATCCATCATGTAGTTTGACCAACCTGTGAATGAAGAAGTAAACATGGCGTTGCGTCGTGGAAGTACACGTACGTCGTATCCATAACCGTCAGCAAAGTTACCCGTCTTATCAGCACCACGAAGGTCATCATCAGTTGGGAACCAATGAGCAGAAACAAATTCACCTTCACTTGTGTACTCTGCCATTCCTGTACGACCACCGTGGTCAACATTGTTTGACAGTGCAGACACCATGATGCGGCCAGGTAATGCATAGAATGTATGAGGTCCTACCATACCGCCAGTCTTGTCTACAAAGTTAGTAATCACTTTGTGAAGACTTGGCTCACGTGGGTTTGAATGAACGTCAAAAATAAAGATTTTATTACTATCTAAACCACCAGCCCATAAAAAGCGACGGTCATCAGATAAACCTGAATGGTGAGCTTCGTTACGACCACCAACAGAAACGATATGGACAACTTCACCATAATCATCAGCATCAGGATTGACAGAAATAGTTACAAGCTTATCTTGCTCATCACCCATTCCTTCAACACCTAAAGTCCATACATATACAAAGTCTTCTTGGCCAACAATCTTTGCCATGTAAGGTGACATGCATGTCTCATCAGCTTGTACTGTAGTAGTCAGGCCACCGACTAATGCGACTGCACCAACTAATGCTGAAGCGACTGCGCCTCTTGCCCATTTAAATGGAAGCATTTTTTTCATTGTTTAAACTCCATAAATTTAACTAAAAGTAGACCTAATCTCGAATCAAGATAAAACACATGGTAACGGCTTAGATCCACATAACCACACACCCACGGATGGGCTAACCAAAATCCAGTTCGATGTGCGACATTATGCCGCATCTAGCCCGACTATCAAGTTCTAATAAGATACTAGTTGTCATATATCAATTGCACGTAAGATACTAAAATACCTGGGTTTATAAGGATATATATCCGAATTGATGAGAATTTATACATTATTACTAATTAAACACCACATTATTAGGCAATAAAGACGAAACTGCCGCCCAGAAAAACAGTCTTAACCTTATATAATTCAATCTTACATAATTAAATAAAGAGACATGCTTAAATTGCTCACCCTATTCACCCGTATTTTAGCCATTTCCAGTCTTTGCGTTCTACTCTCCAATGCTATGGCTAAACCACCAACATTGGGCGGTGACTTTGAACTAACCTCACACACGGGCGAGTCATTCCATTTGAGTGATATAGAAGGGAAAGTCGGAGTGATTTTTTTTGGTTTTACCCACTGCCCTGATGTTTGCCCGAATACATTATTGGAAATTCAGCGATTAATTGTTGCGCTCGAGGACCAATCAGATCAAATGCAAGTACTCTTTATTAGCGTGGATCCAAAAAGAGATACTCCTGAAAAATTAGATAGTTATGTTGCTTATTTCAACAAAGATATCATTGGCTTGACCGGTACTGAAGAGGACATCGCCAAGGTGTTGAAGCAATTTAACGCTAGCGTCAAATTTAGTGGTGACACAAATTCGGATATTTATAACGTAGAACACACGGCCAATATGTTTCTTATCGATAAACAAGGTGATATTGGCAGCATCATTCTCCCTCGCACACCTTTTGCCGTATTTGAGCAACAAGTGCGCAAATTGATAGCTCAATAACTAGTCATACTTGATATAAGCAAATCGCTGGTCATCGGGAACCCCATCCAAATCAGGCTCATTTTTACCTGGATTCCATTGAACCACCTCTTCAATTTTCTTGGCCAATGCAAAATCCTTATTGGTGACACCTTTAGCGGCATGATTCATCAGTTTCACCACCACAAAAGCATAAGAGACTGTCAAATCAGGATGGTGCCAGGCGGCTTCAGCCAAATGGCCCACGGTATTGACCACCATTAAGGTTCCCTTCCAACTATTTGTCTTATATTTACGTCTAATCCACCCATTTTCGTAGTACCAGTTAGGCAACTCTTCGGCTAACCGCAGTTCTATCTGCTCATCGGTATATGTTTGTTCAGGCTGGATATCTCGCCACTTTGCCATCATCGTCCTCCATTATCTAAATCGTTCAATATATGTTCGCCACGTAATCCATCAAAATAATCAAAACGATGATATACGCATTCCATTAGAAATCACGTAAAATAACGCGGTCGCACTCTCTCAAACTAAATTACTTAGGAATTCAGGCACATTATGGACAAAGCTGTTAAGCGCAAACGGAATAAAATGCGAGGTGAAAAACGTGGAAGAAACGTTAATCCCTTGGCTTTACAACAAGTTCGTGAATTATTGGGTGACTTACCCATTCGACGTGACTTGCTAATTGAATACCTACATTTAATCCAAGATCAATATAATCATATTTCAGCAGAACATATGACAGCACTTGCTAGTGTGATGAAACTTGCCACCACAGAAGTTTATGAAGTGGCATCATTCTATCACCACTTTGATTTAGTCAAAGAAGGTCATCATGCGCCACCTGAACTTACCATCAGAGTGTGTGACTCTGTCAGTTGTGAACTGAACGATGCAAATAAAATTATTCAGTCACTTGAAGGCAAATATAACGGAGACATACGCATTCAACCTGTGCCATGTGTGGGACGTTGTGAACAAGCACCCGTTGCGGTCGTTGGTACCAACGCCATCCCTTATGCCAACGTAGACAAAATTGTTGCTGCCGTTGATAACAATGAAAAAGATGCTGTCGCACCTGATTGCATTAACTTCGAAAACTATAAAAAAGATGGTGGTTACGAGACACTAAACAAATTAATTAATGGCACACTTTCAAAAGAAGACGTCATTACCACTTTAGAAGATTCTAACTTACGTGGTTTAGGTGGCGCAGGTTTCCCAGCCGGTAGAAAGTGGAGAATTGTTGGCGATCAACCCGCCCCAAGAATTATGGCCGTGAATATTGATGAAGGCGAACCTGGCACGTTTAAAGATCGCTACTATTTAGAACAAGATCCACATCGATTTTTAGAAGGCATGTTAATTGCCGCACATGTCGTTGGTACCGATGCAATTTATATTTATTTACGTGATGAATATGCCGGTGTGCGTAAAGCATTAACAACAGAGCTAGACAAACTAAAAGCGAATCCTCCACACGAACTCCCCCATATTGAATTAAGACGTGGCGCTGGCGCATATATTTGCGGTGAAGAATCAGCAATGATTGAATCCATTGAAGGCAAACGAGGCATGCCGCGTTTACGCCCTCCTTTTGTTGCGCAAGTGGGTGTTTTTGGGCGCCCCACACTAGAACACAATATGGAGACACTATATTGGGTAAGAGATTTAATAGAACGCGGCGCAGAATGGTTTACTTCCAATGGTAGAAATGGCCGCAAAGGTTTGCGCTCATTCTCTGTGAGTGGCCGCGTAAAAAAACCTGGCGTACATCTCGCACCTGCAGGCATTACTGTGAAAGAGTTAATCGATGAATATTGTGATGGCATGCTAGATGGCCATGAATTTTATGGGTACTTCCCAGGTGGCGCTTCAGGTGGAATCCTCCCTGCCAGCATGGGTGATATTCCAATGGATTTTGACACACTAAATGAATATGGGTGTTTCATTGGTTCTGCGGCAGTGATGATTTTCTCTAACCAAGATAGCGCGAAACAACTTGCACATAATGCAATGAAGTTCTTCTCGCATGAGTCATGCGGAAAATGTACGCCTTGTCGAGTGGGCACTTCAAAAGCAGTGATGTTGATGGATAAGGGAGATTGGGACCAGCCATTAATGAAAGAGCTTTCGCAAACAATGAACGACGCTTCAATTTGTGGTTTAGGCCAAGCGGCTTCAAATCCAATGCAGTGTGTAATCAATTATTTTCCAGAAGAATTGAAATGAAGAACTCAAATAAGGAAATGGGGTAATAACCAATGGCAGCTAATCCAAAAGATTTAAACGAATTAAAAACGGTTGAGTTTTCGTTAAATGGAGAAAAAATTAATGCGTATGAAGATGAAACTATTCTTCAAGCCGCAAAACGCAATGGTGTTGAAATTCCACATCTTTGCTATACCGATGGCATGCGAGCGGATGGCAATTGCCGCGCATGTGTTGTAGAGATTGAAGGCGAGCGTGTATTGCAGCCTTCCTGTGTACGCACACCGACTGAAGGCATGGTGGTTCACACAGGCAATGATCGTGTCTTGCATTCGCAAAAAATGGTGCTCGAGTTACTTCAATCAGATGTGGTTGAAAAGAAATATACCTTAAACAGTGAACTAGATCAGTGGTCACAAAAACTTGAGATTGGTCTACCTCGCTTTGAATCACGCCACAATCCCGAGCAAGACCTTTCTCACCCCGCTATTGCTGTTAACTTAGATGCTTGCATTCAATGCACGCGCTGTGTTCGAGCATGCCGTGAAGAACAAAATAATGATGTCATTGGTTATGCTAACCGAGGTTCACATTCAGAGATCGTCTTTGATATCGCAGATCCAATGGGTGATAGCTCATGCGTTGCTTGCGGCGAGTGTGTCCAAGCCTGTCCGACCGGCGCATTAATGCCATCTAAAGAACTAGGGATGCAAGCGCCTGATAAAAAAGTAGACTCAACCTGCCCTTACTGTGGTGTAGGCTGCTTACTAACTTTCAACATCAAAGATGAAAAAATTATTTATGTGGAAGGTCGCGATGGCCCAGCTAACAAGAGTCGTTTATGTGTTAAAGGACGTTATGGCTTCGACTACATTCATAATGATCGCCGTTTAACAAAACCGTTAATTCGTAAAGAAGGTGCCGCAAAAGTCACTAGCATTGAAGACCTCACACAAGATGAAATTAACGCAATGTTCAGAGAAGCCACTTGGGATGAAGCATTAGAATTCGCTGCCAAAGGCTTAAAAGATATTCGCGACGAACTCGGTGGCAATGCTTTAGCCGGATTTGGCTCAGCTAAAGGTTCAAACGAAGAAGCTTATTTATTCCAAAAACTGATTCGAACTGGTTTCAAAACCAATAATGTCGATCACTGTACTCGTTTATGCCACGCCTCTTCAGTGGTCGCTTTACTTGAAGGCTTAGGTTCAGGCGCTGTATCTAATCAAGTCGCGGAAGTTGAAGATGCTGAAGTCATTGTCATTATTGGCTCTAACCCAACAACCAATCACCCTGTAGCTGCTACCTTCATAAAGAATGCTGCACGTGATGGTAAAAAATTAATTGTCATGGATCCACGTCGCACCGAAATTGCTCGGCACGCCGATTATGTATTGCAGTTCAAACCTGACACCGATGTCGCCATGCTGAATGCCATTATGCATTCTATTGTTAAGCAAGGCCTAGTTGACAAAGATTTCATTGAAAAACGCACCGAAGGTTACGCAGAATTAAAAGAACATTTAAAAGATTTCTCTCCAGAAGCAATGGAAAAAATCTGTGGTATTCCTGCAGAAACATTACACGAAGTCGCACGAGTTTATGCGTCCTCTAAAGCCTCCATCATCTTTTGGGGTATGGGTGTCTCGCAGCATATTCATGGCACTGACAATGCGCGTTGTTTAATTGCTTTATCGCTAATTACTGGACAAATTGGCAAGCCGGGTTCGGGCTTACACCCGTTACGCGGTCAAAACAATGTTCAAGGGGCATCAGATGTGGGGTTAATTCCGATGGTATTCCCAGACTATCAACGTGTAGATAACCCAGACGCACAAGCTAGATTTGAAAAACTATGGGATACCAAATTAGATCCAAATCCGGGATTAACGGTGGTAGAGATTATGGATGAAATTACTGACGGCAAAATACTAGGCATGTATGTCGAAGGTGAAAATCCAGCCATGTCTGACCCCAATTTAAATCATGCACGCAAAGCATTAGCCTCGCTTAAGCATCTAGTCGTTCAAGATATTTTCATGACTGAAACAGCTTTATTTGCTGACGTCATTCTTCCCGCCTCTGCTTTCCCTGAGAAAGATGGTTCGTTCACCAATACCGATAGACGTGTACAACTTGGACGTCAAGCTGTTAACCCACCAGGTGATGCAAAACAAGATTTGTGGATTATTCAAGAAATTGCAAAACGATTAGATTGCGATTGGAATTATTCCGGTCCTAGCGATGTATTTGCAGAAATGCGTTTAGGTATGGATTCAATTAAAGGCATGTCTTGGGAACGTTTAGAGAATGATGATTCAGTCACTTATCCTTGTGATACGCCAGAAGACCCAGGTCAAGGTATTATTTTTATTGACGACTTCCCTACTGCAAGCGGTAAAGGAAAATTGGTCCCTGCGAAATTTACCAATGCGGATGAACTACCAGACGAAGAATACAGCTTTGTCTTGATCACTGGTCGTCAATTAGAACATTGGCATACAGGTGCTATGACTAGGCACGCCTCCATGCTAGATGCAATTGAGCCAGTACCAGTGGCATCGGTTAATCCAAAAGATCTTGAAAAATTAGGGATAAAACCAAATGAGATGATTCGCTTAAGTTCTCGTCGTGGCACCATTGAATGCTACGCAAGACTTGACGATGGCCTAAGAGAAGGTCAAATCTTCATGCCGTTCTGTTATCACGAAGCCGCCGCAAATTTACTAACAACAGATGCACTAGATCCCTTCGCAAAAATTCCAGAATTTAAATTCTGTGCAATCAAATTAAAGCCAGTCGAAAAACACTAATCTTCCATATAAATTCCAATTTCTGCAGTAACTTCTACAGCAGAGATTGGAATTATTTCCTCAAGAAATTACCCCACCTTATATAAAGTTTATTTATATAAGGTATTTTGATGTCAACCAAATTGCTTTCTCTTCGTTATAAGCAGTAGGAATAATCGATTTAATACGATTTAATTCTTAAGTGCATTAAATTGTTAACAATACTATTTTAATGCAGTCTTAAATTTTATGCCTACGAATAAGGCTTAAGGAGATTTAGCTATGTCGAGAAGTTTCGCTAAATTAATCAAGGTGGCTGGTATTGTTTTAATACTATCCTTGTCTACTAATAGTTTTGCCGGAGGACTATACGGAAGCGTTGGTTATTATGAATACCCCGTTAAAATAGTCATAGGCCATAATGGACATGGGAAGCATTACAAACATAAAAGGCATCATTACAAGAAACACTACCATGGCCATCGATACAGTCATAGACGTGCATATAACTATGGACACAGAGCTTATCATTACAACCCACCAAGAAGATATTGTAGATCAGGCTATTAAATTTCAAATTAAATATAGCTCTTAAGCCTCTCTTGCAAATGAGAGGCTTTTTTAATTGTGCAGCAAAAAACCTTATGCACGTACAGCCTATAATATATAAACTAAAAAGTTCAATTTATAATTTCTAACTTAATGTAAGAATAAAACACTATCTCCGATCTTTATTTACAAGGAAGTATTTTTCAACCTCCATTCACAGATCAAGTCGACGAAAAGTCCACGCAAGGAGAAAAAGATGGTTAAACATATAATAAGAATTTCGAAAGTCAGTGCAATTATTTTAGTACTTTCATTTTCCAACAATAGTTTTGCTAGCGGACATTACGGCTACGTTCCTCTTGCAATAGCTGCAGGTTACCTAGCTCATAAAAGTTATCACCATAAAAAATATAGCCATAGCAATCATTATCATGGAAGAAGATACAACAAACACGCCTATAATTATGGCCATCGGAATCGATACTATGGCAAACGCTACTATAACTATGGCCATCGAAATCGATACTACAGCAACCGTTATTATGGACACAGAAGAAGCCGCTACTAAACTTCAATCGAATAGCAAACAAATAAAGGCAAACAATATGTTTGCCTTTATTTAAATATTATTTACACATTTTAATCGCATAACTCACATCAGCTGCTTGACGGTTCTGCCATACATCATGCACTCTGAATATTCTTGCCCCTGCCTCAACTCCTAATGCTGTTGTCGCACATGTAGCTGGCATTCGTTGAGCAGGATCTTCAGTTGCACTTATCTCACCCATAAAGCGTTTACGGCTAGTCCCTAGGAGCACAGAATAATCTGACTCACATATTTGATTTAACCGCTTTAACAATTCAAGGTTATGTTGAGTTCGTTTACCAAAGCCTATTCCTGGATCTAAAATAATATTATTTTTAGACAAGCCTAAGTCTTGCATTTTCAAGGCTTGTGTTAGTAAAAACTCTTTCACTTCTTTCGCTGCATTTTGGTAACTGGGATTATTTTGCATATCACCTGGGCGTCCTTGCATATGCATAATACAATAAGGCACATTACGCTCTGCAACTAACTCCATAAGCGCAGCATCATCCGTACCACCCGTGACGTCATTGACAAATCCTGCGCCTGCATCTAGCGCGGCTTCTGCCACATCACTCAGTGTCGTATCAATACTAATTAGGACATCACTATTAATCTCTTGTGACAAAGTTGAGATCACATCAAGCACTCTTCTTTTTTGCTCAACTGCATCCACACGTTCTGACCCAGGACGAGTGGATTCTCCACCAATATCTATAATATCGGCACCTTCATCAATCATTTCTAAGCCACGCGCGACTGCATCTCGCGTACTAACGTATCGCCCACCATCTGAGAAACTATCTGGGGTTACATTTAGTATTCCCATAATTAATGGACTTTGCTTATCTAAAAGTCTACTCATAAATTATTACTCTACATTAATATGCTGCACATCTATCGAATTTCCCACACCAATTCTCATTAGATCATGACCCATTATGACATCACCAGAATATTGCGACTTAATATCGCTAATTACTTGCTCTTCAGTCACACCAAACAACAATACATGATTAAGAATTGTTGCTCTAGGGTGGGTTTTATTTAAGACAGCAGCCATTTGCTCAGGATTAGTATGATATTTAACAATACTAGCCAAGCGTTTATTACGCTTGATTAACGAAGGTGCCGCATCAGTGATTTCATGAACAAGTAAATCAGCATCTTGTGTATGCTTAATTAAATTCTCTGAATAGGTAGTATCACCCGAAATTACAACTGCACGATCTCCAAATTCAATACGATAGCCAAATGCAGGTTTTACCGGTGCATGCTCAACCAAAAATGCATGAATGGTCACCCCTCTTTGTTTATAAACAACACCCTCATTTAGCTCAACACTTTCAATTTTGGCTTGGCTATCTTTAAGATTAACATTACTTACTCGATAAGAAATATCTGCGGCATAGGCATCTCTCAACCCTTTTACTAACTGATGCGTCCCTTTAGGCCCACTAACATTAAGCAAGTGCTGTCGTTGCCATACCCACCCAGTTATCCACAAATCATCTAATCCTGAAATATGATCAGAATGCAAATGTGTTAAAAAAACTTTATCAATTTGGTTAGGAGTAATACCAATTTGCTGCAGTCGAATGGTGGCGCCTCTGCCAACATCAAATAAAAAATACTGTCCACCTGCATTGACAAGAGTCGCCGAACCAAATCTTTCTATACTCGGGCGCGGCGTTCCCGTACCCAACAATGTCACTTCAACAAAATCTGCCTGCACCGAATTAAATAGAATGAATGCGATAAGCAATAAATTCATTATTCTTCTCATAAATTTATTCATATTAAAGCCTCTATTTCTTATGTTATTCAGCGTTAACTCAGTCCTTCATTATCCATCGATAGAAAAAAGAAAACACACGTCATTTTCGCAGGCAATTTAGAAATTATTTGCTAACTTTCAATACTGCCAAGAAAGCAGCTTGAGGGACTTCCACACTCCCAATTTGTTTCATTCGCTTCTTACCTGCTTTTTGTTTCTCAAGTAATTTTTTCTTTCGTGTTATATCGCCACCATAACATTTTGCTGTGACATTCTTGCGTAGTGCTTTAATAGTTGTGCGAGCGATAATCTGAGTACCAATCGCTGCTTGAATTGCTACATCATACATTTGCCTTGGAATTAGGTCTTTTAGCTTCACAGCCAGTGCATTTCCGTAAGTTCGAGAATGCTCAGTGTGGACAATGACTGATAACGCATCGACTCTTTCACCATTAATCAATATATCGAGCTTCACTAGCGGCGATGGTGAAAAGTGAGAATGATGATAATCAAACGAAGCATAGCCTCGACTGACTGATTTAAGCCGATCAAAGAAATCTAAAACCACTTCATTGAGAGGAATATCAAAGGTAATAGCGACTTGACTGCCATGGTACACAAGGTTTTTTTGTACACCACGTTTCTCAATACATAAAGTGATGACATTACCAACAAACTCGTGAGGCACTAAAATGTTAGCGGTGATAATTGGTTCGTGTATGGAGTCAACTTTATTAGGTGGTGGCAGCTCGGCTGGATTATGAATTTTTAAGATCTCGCCATTTGTTAAATGAATCTGATAAACAACGGTAGGCGCAGTTGTAATCAAGTCTAAATCATATTCTCGTTCTAATCTTTCTTGAACAATTTCCATATGTAGCATTCCAAGAAAACCACAGCGAAAACCGAATCCAAGTGCTTGAGATGTTTCAAAAAAAAACAAAAAAGATGCATCATTTAACTTTAGCTTATCTAATGCATCACGAAAGTTTTCATAGTCGTCTGCATTTACAGGAAATATTCCAGCAAATACATTCGGGTTTACTTCTTTGAAACCTTCCAATGCATTTTCAGCTTGTACGTCAGCCGCAGTCAATGTATCGCCAACTTTTGCACTAGAAATATCTTTAATGCCACAAATTAAATAACCTACCTGCCCCGCAGATAATTCATTTCGGTCTTCGCGTTTTGGCGTAAACACACCTAATTTATCAACCAAATAAGGGCGCCCAGTCGACATAGAAATAATTTTTTGTTTTGGTCTTAAGCACCCATCAAACACTCTTACTAAAGTAATCACACCCACATAGCTATCAAACCATGAATCAATAATCAAAGCCTTTAAGGGTTTATCAGGGTCGCCCTTGGGCTCTGGAATATTGGTCACTAGTGCTTCCAGTACTGCCTCTACACCTTGCCCGGTTTTAGCGCTAGTTAATATTGGATCTGTGGCATCAATACCAATCACTTCTTCAATTTCTTCAGCGACGCGTTCAGGTTCCGCGGCAGGCAAATCTATTTTATTCAATATGGGCAGGACTTCTAACCCAAGCTCGACAGCGGTATAGCAGTTAGCCACACTCTGTGCTTCCACTCCTTGAGACGCATCTACAATTAATAACGCGCCTTCACAAGCGGCTAAAGAGCGTGAAACCTCATAAGAAAAATCCACATGCCCTGGCGTATCAATAAAGTTTAAATCGTATGTATTTCCATCTTTTGCCTTGTAAGGCAGAGATACCGCCTGAGCTTTAATAGTTATGCCTCTTTCCTGCTCTAGATCCATTGAATCAAGTACTTGGGCACTCATTTCGCGATCAGTCAGGCCACCACAATGTTGGATAAAGCGATCCGCCAAGGTGGATTTGCCATGATCAATATGGGCAATAATGGAAAAATTACGTATGTGTTTCATTTAAGAGTGAGCAAAAAATAATCGAAAAACAATAAAAAAGCGGGCTAAGTCAGCCCGCTTTGAATGATACACCGCAATTATGAGGGAAGTGTATGCGAACCGCTACTTTTCCTCAGCAGTAGGCATTTTAAGTGCAAGGAATTGCGGACCTTGACGGCGTTGCACAAGAATTGAAGCAAATTTACCTTTAGGTAATTTTTTAACAATTTCTTTCAATTCCATTACCGACTGGACTTTCTCACCATTAATGAGTTGCAACACATCACCTTTACGAATTCCTGCTGATTTAGCTGGGCCTTCAGCCACTGAAAGCACATGTAGACCATGAGATAACTCCATTGCTTCTAACTCATCTTTAGTCAATACACGCACGTCTAGACCAAGCACACCTTCTGATACTTTTTCCATTGCCTCACTAGCAATAGCTTGATCTGCATCTGGCAATTGGCCAATCTTAACTTTCACTGTACTCAGCTTACCATCACGCATTATCTTAAGTTTCACCTGCTCACCCACGCGAACACGGCCCACCATAGGAGGTAATGCGGCAGAACTTTGTACTTCTTGGCCGTTAAATGAAAGTATTACGTCACCGACTTTAATATCGGCGTCTTCAACAGGACTTCCATCCATAATTTTGCAACCAATGCTCCCATTGGTTTATCCATGCCAAATGATTCTGCTAATTCACGTGTCACTTCTTGAATGTAAACACCTAACCACCCACGTGATACGTAGCCGTTATCTTTAAGTTGATCAATAACATCCATTGCAACTTCTACAGGAATAGCAAATGACAGCCCCATAAAACCACCTGTGCGACTATAAATCTGTGAATTTATACCGACGACTTCACCTTCCAAATTAAATAAAGGTCCACCAGAGTTGCCTGGGTTTATTGCAACGTCAGTTTGAATAAACGGAACATAATTTTCATTTGGTAAACTTCTACCTTTTGCACTGACGATTCCGGATGTAACCGAGTGATCAAATCCAAAAGGCGATCCAATCGCTAACACCCATTGCCCAACTTTTAAATCGTTTGCTGAGCCAAGCTTCACAACAGGCAATTCACTCGCTTCAATTTTCAATAATGCAATATCGCTACGTGGATCACTACCAATCACTTTTGCTTCTAATTGACGTCGATCACTAAGCTTGACAATTATCTCATCAGCACCTTTGACTACATGATGATTTGTTACCACATAGCCATCATTTGAAACAATAAATCCTGAGCCTAACGAACGCGAATTAAAATGTTCTTCATGTGGTCCTTGTTGGCCACCAAAAAATTTCTCCAAGAAATCTCCAAGCGGGCCGTCTTGCGGCATATCTGGTATGTCCATATTTGGTGGTAATGCGCGGCGTGTTGGCTGTTGCTTTGTAGTACTTATATTTACTACGGCACCTGCATTCTGTTCTACTAACTTAGTGAAATCAGGTAAGCCATGCTCGGCATAAGCGAAACTGCTAGATGCGACCAAAAACAAAATTAAGAAATATAAAAAAGATAATGTTTTATTTTTTTGCAACAAAGCTATTCTCCTTCAATAAAGCAGCTTTATGTAATTGTAGTTTCACGTGAATTTGGTTTCACGATGTTTGACTCTTTGTTTATTCCATTAGAGTCGTGATTCATTCCATTTTTCTCGAATCACTTTACTGACAAAACTGATCAACCAAAAGTTCTAAGCTATTTAGTTAATTGCCTTGTACGATAGACGAACCGATCATTTTGACGGTCTCGTTAGGTACTTCACCTAGCACGGTTATCTGATGTTCATCAAACCCTCTAGAAAAAGCATTAATTGACCCACGCCGGCTTAAGCCTTCAAACATAGTACTTAGCTTACGCGGTTTAATAATAAATACAGACACTGATGCCACACCATCAGATACCACCATATGATGGACAGGCTCATCACTGGTCGTCATTAATCGTTGACTGATCTTACTCACTGAGAAACCAGGTGG
>JBGCFN010000028.1:0-21104 GCA_045106935.1 Gammaproteobacteria bacterium
CTAACACTCTAGCATTCTCCATTATCTGCTTTATTTATAAGCAAAAACTGTAGTTTTTGTTCGTTCAGTAGGTTATCTTCCTCGTCTGCACACCTAATCAATTGACGGTCTACTGGGTGCCGGCTATTTTTAAGTAAAAAAACACTGGGAAGAGTTCTGTGCAATATCGATCACAATTGGACGTAGATTATAAGCAATCTTCGCCATATAAATCGCAAAATAAACATCATTACATCCTCGCCGGAGGCATTGCGGCGGTCGTGCTCTCTATTATGGGCGTTGTTATCGCCAATGTTAGCCCCTCACAAGATCCAATCGTTGTTGAAAAAACTGAGCAAGTAGACACACCTCAAGTCGACACTATCGCGCTAGCTCTGACAAGTAAATCGTCAGAAACCGACAACATTAAATATGCAGTCCCTTCTACCACGATTAATTCCAGCGCCAAAGAAGTCTCTATTCCAAACATTGAGCCTATCGCCACGTCAATACAAACCAGCCAGGAAGAAGTCGCGCCGCAAATTGCAAAAATAGAAACAGTCACCATTAAACAAGGCGACACTTTATCTACCTTATTCAGTAAACGCGGACTTAACACTGAGTTGCATAAAATTATGCTGCTTGGCGATCAGGTAAGAGAATTAAAATCAGTTTACCCAAACCAGAAACTTCATTTTCACATAGAGAATGAAAACTTACTTGGCATTGAGCTAGAAACCAGCGTCAATCGCCGATTAAAAGTTATTAAGCAAGAACAAGACTATATTGTTGACGAAGTCGTTCGTGATTTCGAAACACGCACTCAAGTCTCCTCCTCCACTATTGAAAATTCTTTATTCCTTGCCGGAAAACGTGCGGGTTTATCCGATGCACTTATCATGGAATTAGCTAATGTATTTGGCTGGGATATTGATTTTGCCTTGGACATTCGCACAGGCGATCAATTTAGTGTGGTGTTTGAAGAAAAATATCTCGATGGCGAGAAAATTAAAAATGGGGCAATTATCGCAGCAGAATTTATTAACGCAGGCGAAAGTTATCGAGCTGTCCGTTATACCGATAGCAAAGGAAATACAGATTACTACTCTCAGGATGGGCGCAGCATGCGCAAACCTTTTCTGCGCACGCCTGTTGATTTTGCCCGCATCAGTTCTGGCTTTAATTTAAAACGCAAACATCCTGTGCTAAATAGAATTCGCGCACATAAAGGGGTCGACTACGCTGCATCTACAGGCACACCAATTAAGGTGTCAGGTGATGGGAAAGTCATTCACCGCGGTAAAAAAGGCGGTTACGGCAGAACAATTATTATTAAACATGGCAGCCGATACAGCACCTTGTATGCACATATGCATAAATATGCAAAAAATACGCAAGTCGGCAAACGTGTCAAACAAGGGCAAATAATTGGTTATGTTGGCAAGAGCGGCTTGGCCACTGGCCCTCATTTACATTATGAATTCAGAGTCAATGGTGTCCATCGAAATCCATTAACTGTAAAACTTCCTGACGCCAGCCCATTACCAAAAAGCGAGATGGTTAGATTCAAGTCTGCCACCGCTGAACAATTTGCTCACTTAGATTTATACTCTTCTACTGTACTCGCTCAGACTCAACACTAGCGTAGGCAAGTTTGGACAACGCATACATTGGATTAATCTCGGGCACTAGCACTGATGCCATAGATGCTGTTGCCGTTACCATTGATGATCATAATAATATCCACGAACTTGCTTCACTTGCTTATCCAATTGAGCAAACCTTGCGAGATAAAATCTTTTCTATCCAAACAAATTCAATTTCACTATCACAGATTGGCGAATTAGATACGCAAGTTGGTGAAGCATTTGCAAGTGCTGCACTGGCACTTATAGAAAGCAATAAATTAGACCCATCTACAATTTGTGCTATTGGCAGTCATGGTCAAACCGTCAAGCATGATCCAACGAGTTCTCAACCCTATAGCCTTCAAATCGGCAACCCCAGCATTATCGCCGAACGCACTAACATCACCACTGTCGCCGATTTTCGGCGCCGTGACATTGCTGCTGGCGGCCAGGGTGCACCGCTAGTGCTTGCCTTTCACCAAGCGTGGTTAGGCAAACATGCAAACTCTGCCGTACTTAACATGGGAGGTATTGCCAATATCACTGTGTTGGCTGATCAAAGCTCCCAACCACGTTTGGGATTTGACACAGGTCCCGCGAACACTTTATTAGATGCGTGGACACGAAAACATTTAAACAAAACATTTGATGAAAATGGGCAGTGGTCCAAATCAGGAAAAACTAATCAACAGTTACTCGACAGCTTAATGAAGCATCCTTTTTTTAGAAAAGTCCCGCCCAAATCTGCTGATATAAGCCAATTCAATTTGTCTTGGTTAGAAAATTTTTTGCGCTTATTCCCTGACATTGAAGCTAAAGATGTTGCAGCTACATTAATTGACCTGACCATTGCTAGTATCAAAAATGCATTGTCTGCATGGGCTACAGGAACCAAGCAAGTCATTGCCTGTGGGGGCGGTTGTCGAAATGAATACTTAATGCATGAACTATCAAAACGCATTTATCCAATACGCTTAACAACTACAAAGGAATTTGGGATTGATGTGGATTGGGTAGAAGCGACCGCTTTTGCTTGGCTTGCCAAACAGACGCTAGAAAAGAAACCAGGTAACGCTCACCATTCTACCGGGGCAAAACACCCTTGCGTTTTAGGTGGCATCTACTACAAATAATGAATCCAAAAAAAAGCCCGCATAAGCGGGCTTTTTTATTCTTTAATCTTGTTCGCTAGGTTGAGAAAGAAGACCCACAACCGCAGGTTGTTTTTGCATTTGGATTACGTATCACAAATTGCGCCCCTTCCAAGCCTTCAGAATAATCAATCTCAGCACCGACCAAGTATTGATAACTCATTGGGTCAATCAACAATACCACCCCGCCATTTTCTACTGAGGTGTCTCCATCTTGTAATTCTTCATCAAACGTAAAGCCATATTGGAAACCTGAACATCCACCGCCAGATACAAATACTCTTAGCTTTAGATTATCATTTTTTTCTTCTTCAATAAGTTGTTTGACTTTACCAGCAGCCGCATCAGTAAAAACTAATGGGACTGGCATCCCTGAATCAGCGGCAGTTTGATTAGACGCCATGTGACCTTCTCCGTTTATATTCAATAACTAAGCAAAAGATTACAGAACCCGACTATTTTGGTCAACTACTCTAAACGGGGGTTAGCTATTACTGATGAGATAGAAAAAATAGCTTATTTAGCTATTTCCTGCAGTTAAGTTGACTTCATCAGCACCTGAGCCAACATCGGCTGAATCAGATTTAGCTTTTTTATCTGAAGACTGATTTGCATTGGCCTTAACCGACTGAACAGATTGATGAATCAAACTGCCATTAACTTCGGCTCCCACTTCCATCTCTAAGAGCTTGTAATAAACATTCCCTTTCACTTTCGCATGTTGAGCCATTTCTAGTGTTGCTGTGGAATAGACATCCCCTTCGATCGTGCCATTTAATATCACCACTGGCCCTTTTACATCGCCTTCAACACGCCCTTTCTCACTCACAATCAACACAGTCTTTTCATTGCTTTCTGCAATCAAGTCACCTTGGACTTTGCCTTCAATATGCAATCCACCACGATAGTGAATATCACCCTTAACGACTGTGTTCTTTCCTATCAAGGTATCAATTTGTGCTGCTTTTATTTTCTTTTTACCGAACATGCTAACTCCCACTAATGAGTTCATTCCAAGAATAAGATATTTGAATAGGTTGCTTTGATTTCGACTCTGGTTCAACTTCTACCAATATTTTTTTAGGTTCAAAATTTTCAGGCAATTCAAAAGCACCATTCAGTCTTTGAAAGTATTTGAATGAATATTTAATTGCGTCACCCGATGTCGCGTCTATATCAAATACTTCAATTCTATGCATTTCACCATTTTGTTTACCATCAATGGTGACATTTACTTTCCCCTTTGCAACACGTTTACTACGACTAGACTGAGTTAAAAGGAAATCATAATAATATTCACTTTCACCTGCTGATCGCAGACTAAAATCACGCAACTCGACACCGACTTTCGCCTTTTCTGGCGCTAACAAACTACGGTAGAAAACCAGTTCTTCAGTCAACTTGAGTATCTGCATTTCCTTTTCGCGCAGCGTTTGCTTAGTTTGCTCTGCCGCCTCTAGCTCGACCTGTGTAGAACGAGTTAAACGTGCAACCTCTCGGCGCAAAGATTTTAAGTCTTTATTGGCTTTAGTTAAGTCAACGCGCAATTCAGCAACACTTTGCTCATTGTCCTCAAATGGCAAATCAATCCCAGCAGCACCGACTGAATAAAACGCCCATGCCACTGATACTGCGGCCAAGATCGATACCAGGATTTGAATTCTTTTCACCCCTGGGTGATACGCACTCATAGAGATTTTCTCTAGTTGCGGAACTTGAACTTTGACTTTAGCTTTTTTCATACAAACTCAACAATCACCTAAGGTAACAACCCGATTGCTTCTATGCCTAATGACTCTGATAAACCGCACATAATATTCATATTCTGTATGGCTTGCCCGGCGGCGCCTTTAACTAAATTATCAATCACAGATAAAACAACCACCTGTTCTTTTGACACACGATTCACTGAAATAACACAGTGATTTGTCGCACGCACCGCGCGCGTTTCAGGATGCATGCCTGCATCCAATACCGTCACAAATGCTTCATTCTCATAACGTTGACGATACAACGCCGTCAAATCATCAACATCATTATTAGCAAACGCATACAGTGTTGCATGAATACCACGATTCATAGGCAACAAATGAGGAACAAAGGTTAATTGTGCTTGCTCAGCGGGTAATACACTACTGAGAATAGCGCTGATCTCCGGAAGGTGTCGATGACCACCAATTCCGTAGGCTTTGAAATTCTCACTCACTTCTGAGTGTAATGCGCCAACATTTGCGCCACGTCCTGCGCCACTCACCCCTGATTTTGTATCAGCAATGAGTCGTGAAGGATCAACTAACTGTTTTTCTAATAATGGCAAAAATCCTAATATTACAGATGTTGGGTAACAGCCAGGATTAGCAATCAAGCGCGCGTCTTTAATTGCTGATCTATTTAGCTCTGGCAACCCATAAACCGCTTCATCGACCAAATCAGGACAAGCATGCTTCTCTCCATACCATTGCTGCCATGTCTCCACATCTTTAATACGAAAGTCAGCTGCCAGATCGATTACTCGCTTTCCTGCCGCTAATAATTGTGGCGTCATTTTCATGGCCGTGCCATTTGGCGTTGCAAAGAAAATTAATTCGCAATTAGATAACACCTCAAGAGAAGGTTCTTGAAATGTAAGATTAGACAAGCCAAAAAAACTTGGGACTAATTCAGACAATGATCTGCCTGCTTCACTACGCGAAGTGATCGCTGTAATTTCCACTTGAGGGTGAGCATGCAGCAATCGAATCAACTCGATTCCGGTATAGCCCGTGCCACCAACAATCCCAACTTTTATCATGTTCCTAAATCCTAATTAAATTCATATGCTTTTGTGAATCACTTTTAAATTCGCATCTGTGATTAGCGTGGCATAATACACGCATGAAGCTCAAGCTGCCGCTAAGTCACAGAATTAACAATAGTTTAGACGAATTTCGTCTACAAACCGCTAAACCCGACGCCTTAATTCAATCATCTCTATTAGGCTTATTAGTTGGATTATTAGTTGGCGGCATTCTTGTTGTGTTTATTTTGATCATAGATTATTCACTTGGTTTCTGGCTGCCAAACAATAATGCAGAAAACTTTGAAGCTTTACCTCCCATCTCCAGGCTGATAGCACCAATTATTGGCTCAATAATACTGGCGATTTTATTTAAGCTAGTCGCAAAAGACGACTCTGCGGTTGGCGTTGTCAATGTATTAGAACGACTTCGCTACCACCAAGGGTACCTAAGATTTCGAAGTTTTATCCTTCAGTTCATCGGCGCAAGCATTGCGCTTGTTAGTGGACAATCAATGGGCCGAGAAGGCCCCGCTATTCATTTGGGCGCCTACGTAGGTAGCGCGCTTAGCCAATCTTTAGGATTACCCAATAACGCTATTCGAACATTAGTTGCCTGTGGTGCAGCCGCAGCTATTTCTGCTGCATTTAATACTCCGCTTGCTGGGGTTATTTTTGCCATGGAAATTATTATGGTGGAATACACTTTTGCTAGCTTTATTCCGATTATTATTTCTGCCGTTGCAGCCACCGGCGTATCACGCAGTTTTTTAGGCAATGAGCCACTCGTGGCCTTTATCAACATTCCCTCAATTTCATTAACCGAAATACCTTTTGTCATATTGATCGGTCTATTAGTGGGAATTGTATCTACTTCTTTTACAACACTCATTGGTTACATCACTAAATTGTCACAGCCCTTCAATCTAAACATTAGATTTATTTTGGCTGGCAGCGCGACAGGTATGATTGCGGTGCTTATACCCCAAATAATGGGATTAGGTTATGACACTTTGAATCAAGCCGTATTAGGTCAGATTCCTATAGTGTTATTACTCTCCATTATGCTTGCTAAATTAATAGCCACTGCCATCTCTGTTGGCTGTGGAATGCCAGCAGGCTTAATTGGCCCAAGTTTGGTGATTGGTGCAACCTGCGGATCACTCATGGCCATTTTCTTACATCAAACAATGGGTATACCTTTAGAAAATACTAGTTTGTATGCATTGATTGGCATGAGCGCCATGATGGGAGCTTGCTTGCAAGCACCACTCGCCGCACTAACCGCGGTGTTTGAAATTACGGCCAACCATTCAGTTATCTGGCCAAGCATGCTAGCTATTGTTGTTGCACAATTAATTAGTCGGCAGTTATTTAAGCAACCACCTGTATTCGATTTACTATTAAAAGTACGCGGATTAGATTTTCAAGAAGACCCAATTACGCAGTCCTTACAAAGAACAGGCATCGCTCAAGCCATGAGTCGCAGCTTTGCTTTACTTCCACACATGACCAACTTAAATCATGCGCTGGGTGCGCTAGAAAATAATCCGCAGTGGATTTGCATCCAAGACGGTCATGTACCCATGGCAATCATTAGAGGCGTTGATCTTATTCAATACTTAGAACATGAAAACAACGGCGAAGATGATATTGATTTAATGAAAATTCCAGCAAAAAGATTGCAAATTTCATCCATTGATCTTCGCGCAACACTCGCCAAGGCAAGAGAAACATTCATCGAAGACACACCAGAAGCACTTTGTGTGACACATTGGAATAGAAATGCTCCACGCTATATATACGGCATACTCACTCGCGAACAATTTGAACAGTTATATATGAGGTAAGCAAATGCTTTGGATTAAGTCTTTACATATTATCTTTATGGTCACCTGGTTTGCAGGACTATTTTATCTGCCGCGTTTATTTGTTTATCACGCCATGTCTGAAGACCAAATCAGTAACGAGCGATTCAAAGTGATGGAAAGAAAATTATTCTTTGGCATTATGACGCCTGGCGCGGTACTCACGATTGCGTTTGGTCTATGGTTGCTCATCCCTGCTTGGGATGCTTATATGGTTGGCTATTGGATGCACGTCAAATTAGGCTTAATTTGGCTGTTAGTTTTTTATCATATCTGGTGCGGCTTTCTAGTTAAATCTTTTAAAAATGACTGTAACACCAAATCGCACGTTTGGTTTAGGTGGTTTAACGAAGCACCTGTTCTTGCCTTAATTGCTATAGTTATTCTTGTTGTTGTTAAACCGTTCTAAAACGACCAAACTTTCGCAAAATCATAATATGTAGTAACCATATACTAAGCCCCAATATCAATAATTGAATGCTAATGGGTGCAAATAAATCAGGTGCTTTCATCAACATACTCATTAGTGATTCTTCATAGTAAAAGAACCACTGATGATTTTCTGGAAACACCACGGTATGCAGCCAATAGAAAAATTTCTTTGCGCCTAATACTACAATTAGTATCACTGTCGCGACAACTAGGCTCAACATACTGATTATTAATTTTTTAGTTGACGGCATAGCCATTCGAAAAATAATAATCGCTGCAAGCACAACTAAACAAAAGACCAACATCACCAAGCAAAACCAGCCCAATATATTTAGTAGATCAGCAACATCCTGTAGATGAGTAATTTCACTCTCAGTCAGTAGCGGCCCAAGCGATTTACCTGATGGGGTAAAGAAATGTATTTCTTTTAAGCCACGCCCATTATTCTGAATAGCTGTCACCATTTCAGCAAATAGCCGATGATGTTCTTCTACATCAGTGGCAACAAATTCTCTCTTATACAAATGATTGGGTACTGTTTGCTCGATTGTCTGATCAATCTTTAAGGTTGAGTACCAAAGCGGATAAAGAAAATTCACTTGGGCTGACAATTGCCATGCTAACCAAAGACAAATTAACAATGACCCAAGTGAATACAGTGTCCATAACCCATATGTTTGAAGGGATTTAGTATTCATTCAAGTTCGCCAACATTGGATAAAATTCGAATAAAGTCCATAAGTTAGTGACTTTACTCGTATTTATACCATTCTGCGATCTATCTCATTATGGATGGTATTGACAATCATTCTCATTAGCGTTATCTTTAACCCATGTTCATATGTATCTGCAAACAGGTCACTGATGGCCAAATCAAAGACGCCGTTAATAACGGAGCTTCTTCGTTTACTGATGTGCAATCACAGCTTGGTGTGGCGACTAAATGTGGGGAGTGTAAAAACCATGCTCGCCAATGTATGAGAAATTGTCGCAACCAATGTCAAAACAATGTTGTTTCCGACAACACACTTCCAAACGAATTTGTTGCTAACATCGTTTAATATATTTACCCGCTTAAAGTAGTTCCGCAAATGATAATCAATCGTTACTACGATTGCATTTCCATCTCCAAATCAATGATTTAGTGATTTTTAGTTTATACTTCACTGTATAACTAACTCACATGGACGAATACAAATGAAAGGTGATGCAAAGGTAATCGAATTTTTAAATAAAACACTTAAAAATGAATTAACCGCGATTAATCAATATTTTTTGCATGCGCGTATGTATAAAAATTGGGGCTTAATGAAGTTAAACGATCATGAATATCATGAATCAATTGATGAAATGAAACATGCAGACATTTTGATTGAGCGCATTTTATTTTTAGAAGGCCTTCCCAATTTACAATCACTTGGAAAACTTTATATTGGTGAATCCCCAGAAGAGATGCTCAAGTGCGACCTTCAGTTAGAAATGGAAGCGATTCCAGATTTAAAAGAAGCGATTGAATACAGTGAGAGCATTAAGGATTACGTATCAAGGGAACTATTTGAACACATTCTAGAGAGTGAAGAAGAACATGTTGACTGGTTAGAAGAACAATTCGACAGAATTAACCATGTTGGCATTCAAAATTACTTACAAGAAATGATGCTTAGCGATAGTTCTGATTAAGGATTTTTCTTTATAACTTTTTAAGGCTTCTATCAATAATAGAGGCCTTTTTTATTTTCTGCTCACACGCGACAAACCACTACACTTAAACCCTGCCAATATTTCATAGTTAGCAATTTACCCGCCTTAGTAACTTCTTTAAGTACTCGAGACAATTCTTTTAATTTAGAGACCAAAGACCCAATTTCTATAAACCATGCAATTTATGTAAAAGATTGCAGTAGTACAAATAAGAATGAGTTGCATTTGTATTACTATTGCTTTAACCTCGCCTGCTGATCTTTCCGATCTTTTACACACAACCTTATATTTTAGGAGTTAGGGAGTATTTTATGAAAATCAAACACTTAGCGCTTAGCGCTTTGGTCAGCATGACCATGCTTGCTTCAGGCAATGGATTTGCCGCAGAGCAAGTCACAGTCGACAAAGAAGAATATGAACAGCTCAAAGCCGCTGTGAAATTCTTAATGTCTGAACGTGAAGAAAATCAAAAAGCAGTACAAGAAGCTAAACAAGCCGCAGAAGATGCGGCGGCCTCTGCAAAGGTAGCTACAGAAAATGCAGAAGAAGCCACAGAAGTTGCTGAGGCGGCAGCCGAAGCTGTAGAAAATCCTTTACTAGAAGGCTTACAGAACTTATCCATTGGTGGATACGGTGAAGTTCATTACAACAATTTAAATGCGGAAGATGACTCTAGAGATCTTGACGAATTTGATATACACCGCTTTGTATTGTTCTTTGGTTATCAATTTACTGACAATCTGCGTTTTTTCTCAGAGTTTGAAATTGAGCATGGTGGCGTAGAAAGTGATGGTGACCCACTCGGTGGTGAAGTTGAAATTGAGCAGGCTTACATAGAGTACGATTTCAACAACAATACAAGTGTATTAGGTGGTGTGTTCTTACTTCCTGTTGGTATCCTCAACGAAACTCACGAGCCAGATACATTTTATGGTGTAGAACGAAATAATGTTGAAAACATTATTACACCTGCCACATGGTGGGCTGTCGGTTCTAAGTTAACCCATGTATTTGACGCAGGCTTTAAAATTGAAGCGGCCGTTCACTCAGGTTTAGAAATACCTACATCCGGCGGCAGTGCATTCCGTGTGCGTAGCGGTCGTCAAAAAGCTTCTAATGCCGATGGTAGTCACGTTGCTTACACAGGTGCAGTTACCTACACAGGTGTTCAAGGCTTAGAAGTTGGTTTAGCCCTTCAACACCAAGATGACGCTTCTCAAACAGGTGGTGACGGCTTAGAAGACGGCTTTTTATATGCGGCACACCTTGCCTATGCTGGTAACGTTGGTGGCTTAGGTGTTGGTCTACGAGCTTATTATGCGGAATGGGACTTTGATGGGGATGCTGTTGAAGCCGCAGACGATGATGAGCAAAAAGGCTGGTACATTGAGCCTAGCATCAAGCCAATTGAAAACGTTGGTTTCTTTGTTCGTTATGAAGATGTTGAAGGTGCACGTGAACGTGATGAGTTTGACCAATGGTCGTTAGGTGTTAACTGGTGGCTACATGAAAATGTCGTATTAAAAGCTGACTACCAGGACCGTGAGCACGACGAAGAGTCAGAAGAAGATCGTGACTTTAAAGGCTACAACCTAGGTATTGGTTGGCAGTTCTAAGCATGGATTACTTGGTGTACTATGCTGCCTTTTTTCAGCCAACTAAGGCAAACATGCGTATAACCATTTTTTCATTGTTCTTACTGGTGACCCCTTTAGCTATCCTGGCTAAAGGGGTTTATCAGCCACCCGAAGATTTTATCAACGAAATTTTCACCAACACACCCCCCAAAGCTGAACGTGTGGTTGTCAAAGGCACGCTCAGTAAAGAATTAAAGGCCATTCTTGGACACCGTTATAGCAAAATCCGCATCCCTTATTGGCGCGATGGAGATCGAACCGTGTGGATTCTTGAAAAAATAGGCAAAGAACTCCCCATTACTGCTGGCTTTGTCATTTCAAATAATCAAGTTGAACGATTCAAAGTACTCGTCTTCAGAGAAAGCCGCGGCTGGGAAATTCGCAATGATTTCTTCACTGAACAATTTGATGGCGCTTATCTGACACCCAAAAATAAACTCAATCAACCCATCGATAACATCACTGGCGCCACAATGTCCGTGAATGCTATGAAGAAATTGTCTAGAATGGCGCTTTACTTGCATAAGCAAGTAATTTTAGAAGACTAATCTAGAAAAATAATTTCGCCCTACTTTTAAGTTCAGCTATTTTAGAATGGCTCAGGGCTAACACACTGCCCAAATTTGGCATAAAAATACTACCCCATGGCAAAGTTACATATCTGGCATCGTTATATTGGAATAAGCATTTCGTTGCTTGTCATAATTTTATCCGCAACTGGCCTCTTCCTAAATTTCAGTGACACGCTCAAGTTAAATAAAACTCATACCAGTTCATCTTGGTTACTAGACCATTACAATATTGGCGCTTTCAGTGTTAGCTCATTTCAAACGAATGAGCATCTCGTTTCACAGGCAAGTAATTTCATTTATTTAAACGGCCACTATGCACTTAATCTTAAAGAAGCCTTAGTCGGCGCACTTGATCTTAGCGAATACATTTTGCTCGCAACACAAACAAGCCTAGTGGTAATAGATCATGAAGGCCAGATAGTCGATGAGATTGGAAAATTCACTGGTCTTCCTGAAAGCCCTTTAGGCATTTCAATTACCAACCATGGGCATCCTGTTATCCGAGGCATAAACACCTATTGGAAAGGCAGCAATGAGCTCTCTGCGTGGCAGCCACTAGAAGGCCCTCACCCTAAGTGGGTCGCACCCACTGAAACACCTGACAATATAAATACACTTATTCAAGAACATGCACGCAGCAATGAAATACATTACGAACGAGTGCTATTAGATTTGCACAGTGGAAGGCTAATAGGCAAATGGGGGCAAAATATTATGTCTATTTCAGCCGTACTATTAATAATACTGGCAGTGACGGGAATATTTATTTGGTTAAAGAAAAAACCTGCTTAGTGGTTTCTAATCAACTGCAATATTCATAATCGGTGCAAACTCAGTTAATGCTCGTTGATATACCTTACGCTTAAAAAATACGACATCATTAATCGGTTGCCAATAATCCACCCACGCCCAACCATCGAATTCAGGAATATCAGAATTTTGTAAATCAATGCGGCTTTCATCAGAGACCATACGCAACAAAAACCAACGCTGCTTTTGACCAATGCACTTAGGAAAGCAACGACGCCGTACTAGATGAGGAGGAAGACGATATTTAAGCCAATGCTTAGAGCTCGCGACAATCTCAACATCACTCTTAGCCAGGCCAGTCTCTTCTTTTAATTCGCGATAGAGTGCATCTTCAGGTGATTCATTTTCACTAATGCCTCCCTGTGGAAACTGCCATGCATCTTGCCCGCAGCGCTTACACCACAATAGTTGTCCTGCATCGTTATACAATACAATGCCGACATTAGCTCGATATCCCTGTGAATCTATCATTTTGTTATATTGTTAGAATAAATGCACTTCACCCATTCTTTCACATGCACCTATTTGGCGCAAATACACTGCCATTTGCTATTAATTTCGCCGAAATAGGCACTAAATTACAACAATTACTAAGGAGATATCATTGGCACTTGCTCTTTTTGACTTAGACGAAACATTACTGGCTGGTGACAGCGACTATTTATGGGGCCAATACCTGGTCCAACAAGGCGCTGTGGATGGAGAAGCCTATGAGCGGACTAATAGAGAATTCTATGAACAATACAAGCAAGGCAATCTAGATATCTATGAATTTTCTCGCTTTGCTTTTAAGCCATTAAGCGAACACCCATTGGAAACACTAAAACAATGGCGTACAGAGTTTTTAGAAGAAAAAATCAAACCCATTATGACTAAAAAAGGAAAAGCTACATTAGAGAAGCATCGTATGGCTGGCGATCACCTCATTATTGTGACTGCAACCAATAGCTTTATCACTCAGCCTATTGCTGAGCTTTATGATGTGCACCAACTGATAGCAACCCAACCTGAAATAGTTGAGGGCAACTATACTGGTGAATTAGACACTCCTTGCTTTGCTCAGCATAAGCTAGATCGTCTTAACGAATGGCTTGATACAAATGATTTCAACTTGAAAGACAGTTTTGGTTACAGCGATTCTCATAATGACATTCCATTACTGAACGCCGTACAACACCCCCACGCCGTGGACCCTGATGATAACTTGCGAGCACACGCAACAAACAACGATTGGAAGATAATTTCTTTTAGGGATTAATGACTACAAACGGATTGCCCGCTAGATCGATAGGTTTCTAAAAAAACTTGCGCCTGATTTTCTTCATCTTCTGTCAACGCTTGGTATTTACGATCATATGGCCAACCATAACCCCAGCGGTACCAATTATAGAAATAAGGACTCCCTCCAAAACGTACCCCTTCAAACATCACGTTAGCCAACACATGATCATTCGTTTTTTTATACACACAACGCATTAATGCTGTATCAACTCTTTCACGCTGTTGTTCCGTCCCACCTTTCCAATAAGCGATATCATGCTCCACACAACACTCACACCAATCCTTATTTGTTATCAAAGAAGCATCAGGAAATAAAGAGCAGCCATCACTGGTAAAAGGACTCAACCCAGAGTCAGATGAACATGCGGTCACTAAAGTAACCAACACAAAAAGCAATGACAGACCAAAAGTAATATTTCGCATAAAAACTAGTATAACTAATTTACTGATATTTCCAGCAGATATTTACTTTTTTCTTACCCCAATTTAGCGCGGCTTGTTTATCGTTACCCATATAGAGATCGACTTTCTTTTTCCAACGCTTATTCATTTTATCTAAGACAATGAAGTCCTTCTCAAAACCCTCGACCTGCACGAGAGTGCCGTGCGTCAAGCCCATCGCTAAGAGATCCCTCGATACTGCAATAACACGCATCCCAGGCTTTAAACGATCACCCCAAGCAGAAATATTTGGCGTAGAGTCCGTCTCATCAACAGACGAGGTATAGGCCGTAGCGGTCACCTCAAGCATTCGCGACTCATCATCACAAGCAGCAACAAGACATGAAAAATTCAACACAAAGAACACACCAAGCAAAAGCACTTTTATTTTTATCATCATTTTTATAATTAGGCGACTATGTGCCTGTGAGAAATTTATTAGTTAGATGGCACCATGTTTGACCAATAATTGGTGAATTGATTCTGCCATTTTTCGATACCCTTGTTGATTTAGATGTACTGCATCAGATTTATACTGATTTTTTCTCAACAAGCCCGAGAGCAAATCATCTGCAAGCACTAGATTATATTGTTCCGCCAATTCTTCGTATAACCGCGCCACATCTGAAAATAATTTCTTTTCTGGTACACCAATCAATACCACTTGCACTTGACGTGCTTTTGCTAATTCAATCATGGCCGCTAAATTTTGCTTGGTGGTGTGTCGATTTTTATTTCGCAAAATATCATTGCCACCTTCTAACAAGAGCAATAAATTAGGCTTCACCTCATCCATAACCATTGGCAACCGCGCTAACCCTTGTGTTGTTTCTTCACCCGAGACTCCCGCTGAGATCACATTGCGCCCAGTTAATTGGGCTAACACCACAGGGTAACTATTCTCATGTGAAGTTCCCACACCCACGGTTAGGCTATCACCAAATGCGAGAATGACACCGTCTTCAGGAACGGGCACTAAAGACGTGGATTCTGAACACGCCTGAAGAAACATCAAGCAAAGCAGCAGGAGGAAAACAAGCACTTTAGACGGTAACATAGCGATTCTTAAATAAGGATTGGCGTTAATCAACTTTAAACAAGCAATGTTTCGCATAATCTTTTGCCTGGTTAATAGTCCAGTCACCTTTTGCTTTCGCATCGAGGTTGGCGCACCACTTCTCACTCCCTATCTCTGCACTACATGCAGTTAAGTAAAGAGTTGCGATAGCAAGCAATAAAAATTTATACATATCTGTAAGGGGACGTGATTGAAAGTAGATGCATTTAATGAATTTTCAGTCACGTTTTAACAGCTATGCAAATTTTTCGCTAGCCATCACCAGCAATTACCTCAAAAAAACTATGGCTAGATAGACTTTAAGCAGGCAATTGATATCGTTATAACGAATCAAAACTCTCTATTGTTAGCATTGAAGCGATGTTCAATTTGAAGTAACTAAAACACCCATATAACAACCACTCTTCAGATCATTTCTCATGTTTCTAAGTAATGAACTGTTTTATATGTTTTTTTGAAATAGAAAAATTTGCTTAAATATTCACAAAATTTTTCGCTAATTTCCCTCTCAAAATAATTCTTGTACGTCGCTGCACACGTATTGTATGATCCGCAAAGTAATTGTCTAACTGATTGTTTTAGAATCAGTTTTTAAGGTAATTACCCATACATTTAGAAGGGGACATACACCACCATGAAAAAATTTAGCACTTTAACTATTCTATTGTTAAGCGGATTGTTTGGTATCCAAGCAAACGCAGCAATGATCACTAACGGCAGTTTTGAGGAAGGGCATAACAACCCAATTACTTGGGAATTTTTACCCTCAATTACCGGATGGAACGAAGCCCCTGTTACTACTAATGTAGAAATTCATCGCGGCGGCTTCATCGCACCCACTGCACAAGATGGGAATTACTACGTTGAGTTAAATTCTCACCCATCTCAAAGCACACCGTTCGAGCTTGTACAAAATATTGCTACAGATCTAGGCCAACAATATAAAGTCACATTCTGGGCACAAAAAAGAGAAGAAAATGACGGTTCATTTTCTGTATCTGCAGGTGGCAGCGATTCAACAGTCTCTAGCCATGTGGTTGGTACATGGTCAATGCATCACCTCCTATTTACTGCAGCTTCTGAATTAACATCACTAAGATTTGTATCTCTAGATGTACCTCCTGGCTCAGATACCATTGGACACTTTCTAGATAATGTTGAAATCTCAGCAGTCCCACTACCTGGTGCTTTAGTCTTACTCGGCGGCGGCTTACTTGGTTTAGGTGCATTTAGAAAACGCGACACTCACTCAGCTTAAATCTGAAGTTTTATCGCAGACATTCTATCTGTATTGAAACCGCAATCATGCAGCATTATTGATCTTTAATAATGCTGCATGAAATGCTTATCAACTAGACACTCTCTACCTATTCTTTATCTAGCGCTTTAAGTCCTCACCTGCATGATTGCTAGGACTGTTTATCTTTCTTTTTCTGCGCTTCTAAAAATAACATAGCCATTGTTCCATTCTGTTGTTGTGATGGCTGGGATGATTTATTGCTTGCGCCAGCGCTAGAACTTCGAGCGTTATTATTTCTTCGACGCCCTTTTTGATGATTAGCACGTCCGTGTTGTTTTGATTTTGCCTTATGCTTACCATCTACTAGCTCATCATCTAATCGCATCGTTAAAGCAATACGCTTTCGTGCAATGTCCACTTCCATCACTTTAACTTTAACAATGTCACCAGCTTTCACCACGGTGCGCGGATCTTTTACAAACGTATGAGATAAAGCAGAAATATGGACCAAGCCATCTTGATGCACACCTATATCCACAAATGCGCCAAAGTTCGTCACATTCGTCACTGTGCCTTCCAACACCATCGCCGGCAACAAATCCTTTAACGTATCTACGCCTTCTTTATATACCGCGGCTTTAAACTCAGGGCGCGGATCTCGCCCAGGCTTATCCAACTCATCAATAATATCTGTCACTGTAGGCAAACCAAATTGCTCATTGATATAATTTTTTGGGTTTAACGCTTTTAGCAAAGATGAGTCACCTATTAACGAATCAATATCTGTTTCTTGCTGGTGGGCAATTCTTTCAACCAATGAATATGATTCGGGATGGACAGCTGATGCATCTAATGAGTTTTCACCATTGGCGATACGTAAAAAGCCCGCGGCTTGTTCAAATGTCTTATCACCTAAACGAGGCACGCTTTTAAACTGCTGACGATTGTTAAATGCACCATTTTGATCTCGATAGTTAACAATGTTGTCTGCAATAGTGACACTTAGCCCTGAAACTCGGCGCAACAACGCAGCTGATGCCGTATTCACTTCTACACCAACAGCATTGACGCAATCTTCAACCACTGCATCGAGGTTCTGTGCCAGTTTTACCTGGCTAACATCATGCTGATATTGACCTACACCAATCGACTTGGGATCAATTTTTACAAGTTCCGCTAACGGGTCCTGTAGACGCCGCGCAATGGAAACTGCACCTCTGATGGTTACATCCAAATCAGGAAACTCTTTGGCGGCAAACTCAGAGGCAGAATACACAGAAGCCCCTGCTTCACTCACCATAATTTTCTGCAGTGACAGTTCGCGATGCTGCATTATCAAATCACCCGCCAGCTTATCTGTTTCACGTGATGCGGTACCATTACCTATCGCTAACAAAGTGACATTATGTTTTGCTGCCAATTTTGCTAACACAGCAATTGACTGATCCCATTGGTTCTTTGGTGCATGAGGATAGATCGCAGTGTGATCTAGCAACTTGCCGGTGTTATCAACAACAGCAATTTTAACGCCTGTTCGCAAACCTGGATCGAGCCCCATTGTTACTTGGGCACCCGCAGGAGCCGCCAGCAACAAGTCTTTCAAATTACTCCCAAATACATTAATGGCTTCTAGCTCAGCCTTTTCTCTTAGTTGCGCCATCAAATCAGATTCAATACGTAAATGTAATTTAACTCGCCAAGTCCATCGTACGACATCAGCTAACCAGGCATCTGCTGCACGGCCCTGTTCACTAATACCAAATTCACTGGCGATCATAAATTCACAAGGATGCTTATCTCGAGGTGGCTCTGTCTCTGGTACGTCTAATTTAAGCGTTAAAAACCCTTCCCTACGTCCGCGAAGAAGCGCCAGTGCACGGTGTGAAGGGATAGATTGATACAATTCATCGTAGCTAAAATAATCTTTAAATTTTACTGCATCTTGCTCTTTGCCCTTCACTAACGTTGAAAAAACTTTTGCTTCTGCTTGCATATGATGGCGCACTTGTTCTAACAGCTCAGCACTTTCACTAAAACGTTCCATGAGAATATAGCGTGCGCCATCAAGTGCTTCTTTCACGTCCGTGATGGCTAACTCCGTATTCAAGTACTTACCAGCTTCCACCTCTGGCACGAGCTTAGGGTCATCAAATAATGCATTTGCCAGCGGTTCCAAACCGGAACCTATTGCAATTTGGCCTTTGGTGCGACGCTTTTGCTTGTACGGCAAATACAAATCTTCCAGTCGCATCTTAGTTTTTGCTTGATTCAGTGATTTTTCAATTTCAGGGGTTAGCTTTCCTTGTTCCGAGATGCTTTTAATAATAGTCTCTCGACGTTCATCCATTTCACGCAGATACATCAATCGCTCTTGCAATGTGCGTAATTGAGTATCGTCTAAACCACCTGTTACTTCTTTACGATAGCGGGATATAAATGGAACAGTTGAGCCTTCATCCAACAATTCAATAGAGGCATTTACTTGTTCAAGCTTTACATTAAGCTCAGCGGCTATAGTTTGACTGATGTGTGACATGAATTATAAAAGTTGGTTTAAGGAGGAGACTATTTAGGCATGCATGTAGGCCCAGATTATGACAAACATTACAAAAGAATTCTTTAAGATTATGACTCGATAATTTTTCTTAAGTATCAATCATGCCAAGGTATAGATTTCAAAAAATCATGGATAGTGTTAAGAAGGTCACTGAGATTGTTGGCGACATTGCTAATTCATCTCAAGAACAAGCACCTGGGATAGAACAAGTTAACAAGGCAATTAATGACATGGACTCTGTCACACAACAAAATACTTCTTTAGTCGAAGAAGTATCAGTTTCTGCAAACCCAATGAACCAGAAAAGCACAGAACTCAGCCATCTTGTAGGGTTCTTTAATATAGATAAAACTCAGCAGCATGTAGAAATAAAGACCATTAACGATCCACAAGACCGTCGATGAAATTGAATTATCTGACTGGGCGGAATTTTAATCCTCAATCCAACAGACAAATAATTCAATAACAAACATCATCAAACAAAAGTTCACAACACATGGTTATGTTTATAAACAAATCATCTCTGGAAATGTATAAATTCGCATAGATAGTTTTAACCTATCAAACTAAAATTCTCGGCCAAACTCTTTCTTAAACTGGTCTTTAAATTCAGTCAGTGTAAAAGAATGATTTTGCGTACCATGGTGTTGAATTTTAATCGCGCCTAACAACGACGCTATTCTACATGTTGTTTCCCAATCCATCTCATTCATGATTCCATAAATCAAGCCTGCACGATAGGCATCGCCACATCCAGTAGGATCTTTCAGGTCATCAACGGCTACCACGGGTATACTTATCTTCTTGCCTTCAGAATAGACTGTTGAACCTTCAGCGCCACGTGTCACAATTAATGCTTGCACCCGTTCAGCAATTTCTCCCTCTGATAAACCTGTACGTTCCTGCATGAGCTGAGATTCGTAATCATTCACAGTGACATAGCTTGCTTGTTCTATGAATGTTTTTAGATTGTCACCATCAAACATTGGCAGACCCTGCCCTGGATCAAAAATAAACGGAATGTTAGCTGCCGCAAATTGTTCTGCATGTTGAATCATTGCATCGCGACCATCTGGTGATATCAAGCCTAAGCTAATTCCATCATTTGTAGGAATTTCTACGCTATGAGCAAAATTCATTGCACCTGGGTGAAAAGCAGTTATTTGATTATCATCTAAATCGGTTGTTATAAATGCTTGAGCAGTATACGACTCATCTATTTGTTTAATGTAATCTTGGCTAACACCGGTCTTTTTCATCCATTCTGAATAAGGAGCAAAATCGGTACCTACTGTTCCCATGGGTTTTCCATCACCTTCAAGCAAATGTAAGTTATAGGCTATATTCCCCGCCGTGCCACCAAATTCACGACGCATGTCAGGAACAAGGAAACATACATTTAAGATATGTACTTTATCGGGCAAGATATGATTTTTAAATTGGTCTTGAAAGACCATGATGTTGTCATACGCAAACGAGCCACAAATTAGTGCCGTCATAATGTCAATTTCCTATTTTGTTTGAAGGTTAATTAATTTTATTTCATGCTGACTACAATGATGTTTAGACTAGCTCAACCATCTCGAAATCATCTTTAATAGCGCCACACTCAGGGCATTGCCAATTCATAGGGATATCATCCCATTTAGTCCCAGGCTCGATGCCATCATCCGGCGCACCTTTTTCCTCATCGTAAATCCAGCCACATATTACACACATATATTTCTTGTACACGTCCAGCTCTCTCCTTTGTCAAGCCATATCCATCGTTTACTAGCGTGATAAACTGGGTGAATCATATCGACCTAGTGTACTTATGCAAGTAGAAAATTCTCGCCCATCAGTTTTATGTATTGGCGGCCTAGACCCATCAGGAGGAGCAGGGCTTCAAGCTGATATTGAAGCCATTGCTAGCTGTGGTGGTCACGCGCTACCGATCGCAAGCTGTTTGAC
>JBGCFN010000029.1:0-9314 GCA_045106935.1 Gammaproteobacteria bacterium
AACGCAGGTGGGGGCGGTCCGGTGGATGCTGCTTTTCAAGCAATTGAAGAGCTTGCGAAAAGTGATACTAAATTACAGCTTTACTCGGTGAGTAGTATCACCAGCGGAACAGATGCTCAGGGTGAAGTGACAGTAAGATTAGATAAAGATGGCAGAATAGTGAATGGACACGGTGCAGATACAGATATCGTGATTGCTTCTGTTAAGGCATATCTGAATGCATTGAATAAAATCCATTTCACAATGGATCGTGAACACCCACAACATAGTCAGGTGTAATGGTTAACTGCTATGAGTAATCAATCGTCACTTGAAGAGTCTATGCGTCACGCTTACTTGGATGCATTAGGAATTCAACAGTGGCATCTGCGTGAGTCTGATGGCGAAGACGTTGCTGAAGAAGTAGAACTTCAGCAAGCAGTAATTGATTCTCCAGTGACTCGCAAAGTAGTTTCAAAAGAGATTGAATCTCGAGAGACTGAGTCAGTATCGGTTCCTGTCGCTAACATTGATCTTGATAGAATTTCAAAGATGGATTTACCGTCATTGGAATTAGAGGTGAGAGGGTGTGATGCTTGCGGACTACATAAAACACGCAAGCAAACTGTGTTTGGCAAAGGCCACCATAAAGCAGACTGGTTAATTATTGGTGAAGCACCTGGTGCTGATGAGGATCGTGAAGGAGAACCATTTGTTGGTCGAGCAGGTCAATTGCTTACGCAAATGTTGCGCGCGATTGGCCTGGCAAGAGAAGAAGTATTTATCGCCAATATTCTTAAATGCCGCCCGCCTAACAATAGAGATCCTAAGCCAGAAGAAGTGAGCATGTGTAATGCTTATCTCAATCGTCAAATAGAACTATTGGAACCGAAAATCATTTTGGCATTAGGTAGGATTGCTGCGCAATCATTATTACAAAGTGATGTGCCTGTTGGAAAAATGCGAGGACAGCTTTACCATATAGAAAAAAACAATATTCCCACCGTAGTCACTTATCACCCCGCTTATTTATTGCGTAGCCCAAAAGAAAAACGCAAAGTATGGGAAGATCTAAAGTTTGCAAGAAAGCAAATGATTTCCTAATAAATATTTGATATGAGTGCTGTCTTAGAACCTGCTGAACTAAGTTATCGTCTAATGGAATTAGAAGATATAGATAGTATTATGGCGATTGAAAATCTTGCATATCCATTTCCCTGGAGCCAAGCGATTTTTCAAGACTGTATCAAAGCAGGCTATCATTGTTGGGTGACAGAATTGGATGGTGACATCATTGGTTATGCGGTTTTTATCAACGCTGTTCAAGAATGTCATTTGCTAAACTTATGTATCAATCCAACGCTCCAAGGCCAAGGTTTGGGGCGAAAACTACTTGCACATGTGTTGGAGAATGCAAAAGAGTATGATGCAACGTGTGTTTTTCTAGAAGTACGTCCATCAAATAAATATGCAATTGGTTTATATGAATCTGAAGGGTTCAATGAAGTAGGGTTGCGTAAACAGTACTATCCTGCAGATCATGGGAGAGAAGATGCTGTGATTTACGCCAAAGAACTATAATCCTAACAAGCCAACACTAAATTCTTATTAAATGCTTTCAAGCTGTAATTTAAATTAACTCATGAGTGATCATTTAGCCCAGACCAAGCGTCGTAGGACGTTTGCTATCATTTCGCATCCAGATGCGGGTAAAACAACCATCACTGAAAAGCTATTGCTGTATGGGGGTGCAATTCAGCAAGCGGGAACGGTGAAAGGACGTAAAGCAGCACGTCACGCGACGTCTGATTGGATGGCCTTAGAACAGGAACGAGGGATCTCTGTGACTAGTTCTGTGATGCAGTTTATTTATAACGACTGTATTGTGAATTTACTCGATACGCCCGGGCACGAAGACTTTTCTGAAGACACTTATCGAACATTAACTGCGGTTGACTCCGCGTTAATGGTGATCGATTGTGCCAAAGGTGTTGAGGGCAGAACGATTAAACTGATGGAAGTTTGTCGCCTACGTGACACGCCAATTGTGACCTTTATTAATAAGCTTGACCGAGAGGGTAGAGACCCAATTGAGCTCATTGATGAAGTTGAATCTATCTTGAAAATTAATTGTGCTCCGATTACCTGGCCAATTGGTATGGGTAAATCATTAAAGGGTGTTTATCATCTTCTGAATAATTCGGTGCATCTTTATGGCGCGACTCATGGCGGGAAAAAATTAGATGGAGAAATTATTGAAGGCTTAGATAATCCGCGTCTTGATGAAATACTAGGTGATGCTGCTGCAGATTTTCGTGAAGAAATTGAATTAGTCGTAGGTGCGAGTCATGAATATAACCATGAAGAATTTTTAGCAGGAAAATTAACCCCTGTCTTTTTTGGTTCTGCTATAAACAATTTTGGTGTTCAGGAATTATTAGATAAATTTGTTGAAGTGGCTCCCGCACCACAACCACGAGACACGTTAGAGAGAACAGTGTCTGCTGATGAAGAAGCTTTTTCTGGGTTTGTTTTTAAAATACAAGCCAATATGGATCCTAATCATCGTGATCGAATTGCCTTTATGAGAATTTGTTCAGGAAGTTTTGAAAAAGGTATTAAGCTTCGTCATGTACGTTTACAGCGAGAAGTTAAAATCTCTGATGCCTTAACTTTCTTCTCTTCCGAGCGTGGACATGTAGAACGTGCTTACCCTGGCGATATTATAGGTTTGCATAATCATGGCACTATTCGCATTGGTGACACATTTTCACAAAAAGAAGATTTGGTATTTACCGGTATTCCTAATTTTGCGCCAGAACTATTTAGACGAGCCCAATTGAAAGACCCATTGAAAATGAAAGCATTGTTGAAAGGATTAATGCAACTATGTGAAGAAGGGGCAACACAGTTGTTTCGACCGCTAGTGGGTAATGATTTAATTTTAGGTGCAGTAGGTGTATTGCAATTTGATGTGGTTAAGCATCGCTTAAAAGATGAATATAATGTGGACTGTCAATTTGAGGCGGTCAATGTCTACACAGCAAGATGGTTGTATTCTGATAGCCAACAAGAGCTAGATAAAATTAAAGAAAAATCTTCTTCAGGTGTGGCGCTGGATCACGCCGGTGAGCTGGTATATATGGCATCTTCTCGTGTTAATTTAGACATGGCCACAGAAAAGTGGGCTAACATTGAATTTAGAAATACACGAGAACAAGTGTATAACTAACTAATATTCAGCGTGTCATATCAAATGACACGCTGAATAAGTGTTAATTTACTTTTTAAGTAAATCTCTTATTTCAGTTAATAATGTTTCTTCAGCGCTTGGCTCTGGTGGAGCTGCAGGTGCTTCTTCTTCTTTCTTTTTCAGGCTATTCATAAATTTGATTGCCATGAATATTGCAAAAGCGACAATCAGAAAATCAAATACTGTTTGCAAGAATGCGCCGTACTTAATTGTCACAGCTTCAACACCTTCACTGGCTTCTTGTATCGTGACGGCCAAATTGGTGAAATCAACACCGCCCACCATGACGCCAATCGGAGGCATAATTACATCTGAGACGAAAGAAGAAACGATCTTTCCAAATGCAGCTCCAATGATGATACCAACCGCCATATCGACAACATTGCCGCGCATAGCGAAATCTTTAAACTCAGACATCATACCCATTGTGTTTTACTCCTAGTTTTATATTTTTATTTTATTTATTAACGCTGTAATTTATTGTTTTAATACAGGTAAATATCAAGCGCAGCCGGTATGTTAATTAGATATAATGCCGCTGTACATAGTGTATTTTACTTAGTTAGCATGGATATTACCTGCATGAATAGTAGGTGATTATAAAATTGGATTTTATTAAAGGATAAGTGGGCACAACTATGAGCGAATTAACTCCGTCTACATGGCAAGTATTTAAGAGTGTGTTGGCCAGTTTTTTTGGTGTGCAGAATGAAGCGACGCGCCAGAGAGATTTCACTTACGGTAAACCTGGGCAGTTTATATTTATTGGCTTAGCTATTACTGTGGTATTTATTGCGGTTATCTATCTTATTGTCAAAATTGTACTGTATTTTACTTTAGGTAGTTAAAAGCTATTTGGGCCAATGCGACTTTCGACATAAGCCCTCATAATCGCAAACGCGGCAGACATTTTCTTCTCCATTAGCCGGGAGAGGTGAATGAGACTTTAATTTATTAAACAAGCTTTCAATTCTTGGTGTGTGATCTTGTTTTAATTCTTCGAGCACTTGGCCGCTGACTAATGAATTAGTATTTGCTTCGCCTTGAGAGCCTAGAGTTAAATATTCTGCCTGAGAAATTTTTTCATCCAGTAATGCATAAAAAGGCAATTGTACTAATTCGCCATTGAGTACTTTCTTCTTGGAAGGCTTAGAACTGCCAGTTTTGTAGTCCACGACGGCATGCTGCTTCATGTCAGAATCAATTCGATCGATATGGCCATATAAAATAATATCGTCGTTTAATTTTACTTCTAATGATGCTTCACCGCGTAGAGTTTGCCAATGTTTGCCGCGCTCAATTGCCCAGTCAATATAAGCGGGCACATTGCTTAACCATCTTTGTAGCCAGCCTTCTTTCACTGTCGGCGGGAATGAGGCGCGCATAAATAATTGTTTGCTTATTTCGGATAAGTCAGAAATCAATAATTCACGGTGTTCGCTAATAAATTTGTGGCCTGTTTTGTATTTCTCGTCAAAATGAAACGTTTGTAAGCTCAGGTGAACTAACTGACCAAAATCAGATGCCTCAAAATCATCATGACTATCTTGTTCTTTTAGTGATAACACGTATTTTGCAAAGTATTGATATGGGCAATCCATTAAAGATTGATACTGAGTTGCAGAAATTTTAGTCGGGATGAGTTCACGTGGGACACTTGGATGTGGCTGCTGTGTATGGTGCTCAGAAAAAAGTGTGGTGTCTTGTTTAGATTGTTGGCGTAACTGAATGAGCTGATCAAGATGGCGATTGCGCAGTGAGAGTGAGTAAGCTTGCTGGCAAAATAGTTCGATCAGTTTTACCCAGGCACTTAGTTCTTGGGGTTCGCCACGGTTCTCAGTTTCAGCACTTAAGAGTAAATGTTCGCATTGTTCAAGGAGTTGACGAAAACGAACAAAATTAATTGCCATGGATTCATGGCTAGTAGGTAAATGCAATTCGTGACGTACTTTCTCATTAAAAAAAGTACGTTGAGTTTTTGTCGTGCTTAAACGCGTTTCTTCAACGCCGGCGATGACAGCAGCCTTGAATTTAAAGTTATCAATATGTTCAAAGCCACATAAGGTGACTCGCGTGTCTGTTTCTTCGGGGATGAAATAATTATTCTCAAATAAATCACGTAACCACTGGCGCCATTCTTTCCAATTGATTTTAATGCTGTTGTTTCGTGTGCTATTGATGTTGGTGTCGAGTGTGTCTAGTAGTTGTTGGCCTGCTGCATCATTGAGTAAACACTGTTTAATACCAATTTCTTCTAGAGCTGTAAGTAAGGTGCTAGATAATTTATATAACTCATACTCACCTTGATTTTTGTAATTGCTTAGTTTGTCGCATGCATGTTTGATGGATTCACACGTAGTAATAATATCAGTGCAGTCTGACTCATTATTTTCGAAGTGAGAATTGATTAATGCTATGAAGGTATCGATGTTGTCTGTCGGTATGCTTCGATGTTTCTTTAGAAGCTTCATGGCTTGCGCAACTTGGTGCTGATATTGGGTGTCGTTATCAAGATTGGCAGGTAAAAATGGTGAGCTTAGTAAGTCTAATAATCCATCTTTCTTAAAGTTATGTTCAATCGCATCGAGTAGTATTTCTATCGATGTAGCCGCACTTGTTGTTGAGAGTGTCCAGCCGCCCAGATCGGTTGGTTTGATGCCTTCTTCTTCAAGTACCGCGCGTATGCGACGAGCAAGTAATCGATCACCAACAATAATGCCTATCGGCTTAATATCTTCCAGCAACCACTTTTTAGTTTGTAAACAGACGGCATTGACATGACGTTCGATCGAATTGCAGCAATAGACACTCATCCAATCTTTAAATAGTTCAGGTGAGCATGTTTTCTTGAAGTGCTGTATGCGCGCATAAGTGTGTTTATCACGGCTATATATAATGTCTAATGCTTGCTCGCGATCATTATTGCTATTATTACTTGATGTCGTCTTGATTAAGCGTAAGTGTGGATGCTGGTGAGCACCAAATTGAGTGGATGATACTTTTGCTGAATATAAAGATAATGAATGCTGCTGACGCAGCTGATGAAAAAATAGAATCTCTACTGCAGTGAAACGGTGTTGGCCAACAGCATAGAAGTGTTCACAAGCGATATGGTCAACAGTAGTGTTGCTAAAATTAACAAGTGTTTGACAGTAATGGTCAATGGGGTCTATCCAATTTCGTGCGTCTATCTGTTCTCGATAGGCTTGCCATAAGCGGTAAACAATTTCACTTTCACGAGAAATATTATCGATATTTGCCGTAGGGAACTCGTAACTTTTTAATAAGGCTTTATGTAATTCGGCTTCACCGTCATTTAATGGGATCTGCGCAAGCGTGCATTCGTTAAACAGAGCAACTAATTCTTTGGCTAATGGCCAAGCATTATTGGTTTGAAACAGGCCTGGACTTTGGCGTATGGCTTCTACTAATAATAGTTGTTTGTTGGTTTCGCTGATAAGCGCTTTGTCTGGTGTATTTTGTTGAATCACCCAATCTTGCAAGGTGAGAATATTGGGAAGCAATAGACTGTTTAGATTAGCGGTTCTTGCGACTCGCAAGATTGCTTGTCTAATGGTGTGAATCACGCTGCGTGAATCACACCAAATTGTATAGCGGCTTAAATCAGACGGATTAGACTTTTCTAACGCAATTAAATCATTCGCTAAGGCATCAACAGGATTGCTTGCGTAGTCAACAAAGACAAAGGGGAGCGCTGACACATCGTCATGAGTACTCAAGATTATGGGTTAACGATCTAGATATTGGCGTTTGTCTTTAACGTCTTCCCATTCCCCTGCATCTTCAGGTGGGTCTTTACGCACGGTCAATACTGGCCATTGCGCAGACAATTCCTCATTGATCTCCAGGAAATCTTTCTGATCTTCAGGTAGGTCATCCTCCGATAGAATGGCGTCTACTGGGCATTCCGGCTCACACATGGCGCAGTCAATACATTCTTCAGGGTCAATTACCAAGAAATTTGGGCCTTCGTGAAAGCAGTCCACAGGGCAGACTTCCACACAGTCGGTGTATTTACATTTTATGCAAGATTCTACTACTACAAATGTCATTTTGGCTCCGTATAGTCCATTAAAATCGTAGTTACGTGTAAATTGCTAGACAATTCAACTTGTCGCCAGTCTATATTGGCTACACTTAGCAAGTTCAGATCACGCTCAAATATTGATTGGTCTACAATTATATATAAATATGGGATTCGGGAGGAAATTTTGACAACTGTTTTGGTAACCGGAGGTGCCGGGTTTATCGGCTCTCATACAGTCGATTTACTCCTGGAGCAAAATTTCTCAGTTAGAGTGCTGGATAACTTCTCAAACGGGTCAAGAAGTAACCTGCCTGAAGGGCATGCTCAGCTAGAGATTATTGAAGGGGATATTACCAATATAGCCGATGTGAATGAGGCCATGCAGGGTGTGGATAAATGCATCCATCTTGCTGCTCAGGTATCAGTGGTCAGTTCTGTTGAAGATGCCAGCTTTTCAGCACAGCAAAATATTCTCGGTTACGTCAATATTATTGAGGCGATTCGTAAAAACAATGTGTCGCGCTTAGTCTATGCATCATCGGCAGCCACTTACGGTAATCCAGTGGAATTGCCACTGCGTGAAGGTTCCTTGTTAAATCCTGAGTCTCCTTATGGCTTAGAAAAGAAAGTGAACGAACAATATGCCGAATTATTTTTAAATTTACATGGCATGTCAGCCTGTGGCATGCGCTACTTCAATGTCTACGGCCCACGCCAAGATCCAAAGTCACCCTATGCGGGTGTGATAGCTCTATTTGTTGAGCGCATTAAAAACAAGCAAGCACTAACAATATTTGGTGATGGTTTGCAAACGCGAGACTTTGTATTTGTGCATGATGTTGCCAGAACAAATATTGCCGCATTACAGAGTGATTTTAATGGTGCATGTAATGTAGGCACAGGCAATACAGTCACCTTGCTTCAACTCATACAAGTATTGGAAGAACTATGCGGATGGGAAGTAGAAAAGCATTTCGAAGCGCCAAGAGAAGGCGATATCATTCATTCTTCTGCCGTTGTGGAGTGTATGAATAAAGAATTGGGATTTACTGCGCAAGTTAAATTGCATCAAGGCTTACAGACATTATTAGATGAATAGCCATGGTCGCCTATCGGCTCAACAGAGGTCATTCGACTGTTATTCCAATTTCCTGTTGCAAATTTGGACATTGCCACCAGTCAGCATATCCTTCGCCTCCTGATTCCCAGATCCAATGCAATCCCTCTTTTATAGCTAAAACGTCATTGTGATCTAGCTCAAGCTTACCTATTGGCAATTCACGATCGAGAGAATACATAAACGAATCAACGCAATCTAATTCTTTATCTTTTTCATACTCATCTGCTATTGGGTAAAAATAAAACAACAAATCTTTAAACTCCATAAATGGGTACACCCATCCATAATAGTCAAAATCTTCTCTAGATACATCAGTTGGCAACAAATGCTTTATTGCTCTTTTAGCGTGACTCTCATCTCCAAATGAATCCATGATCTCAGCATCTCTGAGATTTATTTTTGGTGGCGCATATTTGCGAGACATTTCGTAAACGTTTTTGTGTTTCATGAATTAATTAATATTGTCTCCTTGTGGCTCAAAAGCAATCATTTCGTAGACACGAAATTTAAGAACTTATTTAATAATATTTCCATCACAGAATTAATAATTCAGTTGACTAAAGATATTTCATTTTAGCTTCCTAATAACACTCCAAAAACAAATAATACCAAAAAGAATGAAGAAGAAACCTACCCATCGACTATTAGGACCTAGACTTATCATTACTCCATACCAACTTTCATATTTTTCTTGATATAAAGCAACTGCACCAAAAATAATTGATGCAATGCCTAGTGTTAAAGAGACCGCGTCATTACTCAAGGTTAGTCGTCTTTCGGCTCAAAAGCGGACATTACTTATTTCTTACTCTTTTAAATAAAATTGCAAAATTCATAACTACTCCCATAAGCGCAACACACCAGCCAAAAATCCAGATTAGCTTAGAATTAAAAAAATATGCGCCAACTAAATA
>JBGCFN010000003.1:0-12999 GCA_045106935.1 Gammaproteobacteria bacterium
CCGATCACAAATTTGACTAAAAAAAGACTCGAGCGCCATTTTAAGCATGCGGCTAGACAACTCAAAATCCAGATCTAATTGAACACGAGAGCCCTGGTCATCAATATCAACAAATCGCCATACGCCTTGCAACTCACTAAATGGGCCATCGACTAATTGCAATTCGATTTGCTCATCCGGACTTAATGTATTTTTGGTAGTGAAAGATGTTTTAATTGCACCACGTGAAAAAAATAACGCAGCCTCTTTTTCATTGACTGAAATCTCTTTAGATGTGCTTCTTGAACACCACGGCACGAATTGCGGATAGCTTTCAATATCATTGACCAACGCATACATTTGCGCGGCCGAAAATGGCACTAGCGCATTTCGACTAACTGTAGACACAATCAATAATCCTTTTTAAATAATCCCTATTACATTCAGAAATATTAGCAATACACCTGCCGGGGTCACATAACGAACCAAGAATCTCCATGCGTTGTATATCAATGGGGCCGTCATTGCCATTTCATCTTTGACTGAACTATCACGCATCTTCCAACCGACAAAAATCGCAATCAACAAACCACCGATTGGCAGCATAAGATTGGATGTAAGAAAATCCAATAAATCAAACACTGTTTTATCGAATAGCGTATATGTTTTCCAAATATTAAAAGAGAACACAGTTCCAAGGCCGACCAGCCATGTTACAAACCCACAAATTATACTAGCCTTTACACGCGAGTGACCTCGTCTTTCCACTAACCATGCCACTGCTGGTTCAATTAATGAGATTGATGAAGTCCATGCCGCAAACACAAGCAACACGAAAAATAGTGTGCCAAAAATCATTCCCCCAGACATTTGGCCAAACGCCAATGGCAGTGTATTGAAAATCAATCCTGGACCCTGTGCAGCCTCAAGTTGATTTGCAAACACTATGGGAAATATCGCCAAACCTGCAAGTATCGCCACCGATGTATCCATTAAGGCAACTGCAAAACTGGTTTTTGCAATCGATGCTTTTTGAGAAAGGTAAGAGCCATAAATCATAATTGCTCCCATCCCCAAACTTAAAGAGAAAAAGGCCTGCCCCATGGCGTCAAGCACTACCTCTTTATCAATTTTTGAAAAGTCGGGTGTAAACATAAATTCAACACCCAGCATAAAATGGCCTTGAGAAATTGAATAAGCAATCAATACTAAAATCAATATGGCAAGTGATGGCATCAAATATTTAACAGCTGCCTCCAGTCCGTTACTCACGCCTCTAGAAACAATGATCATCGTCATCACCATAAACAAGGTATGCCAAAATATAAGTGTGATTGGGCTAGCAATAAGGTTGGCAAACAATTCCCCTGCTTGCGACTCTGAAATACCATTTAAAGATCCAGTAACACTTTCAAGCACATAAGAAAGTGACCACCCTGCAATCACACTGTAGTAAGAAAGAATTAAGACTCCTGCGATGACTCCACTCCACCCAAGCAGCCCCCAGGCATTACTCACACCCTCTTGCTGACTGAGTGATTTCATTGTATTGATTGGGCTTTGTCGGCCTCTACGACCTAGCATTACCTCTGCCATCATGATTGGCAGACCAAACACCACAATACAAAATAAATAAATTAGAACAAACGCACCTCCACCATTCTCGCCTGCCATATATGGGAACTTCCAGATATTGCCAAGCCCTACAGCAGACCCGGCCGCCGCCAATATAAATGCTAGTCGCGATGACCACTCGCCATGAATTGAGGTGTTTTTAGTAGGCATACTAAGTGTGTTTTATTGATAGACTCCGCATTCTGATCAATTTTGCATCGAGTCTCAAGTAAACTGACAAAAATAAGCGTGCCATCTGGTAGCTGTTTATAATAGAACTATGAGTAAGAAGAAAAAACCATCCACTGACAACACAATTGTAGTCAACAAAAAAGCCCGTCACGACTACTTTATTGAAGACACTTACGAGGCGGGTATTGTATTAGAGGGATGGGAAGTAAAAAGCCTGCGCGCAAAAAGTATCCAAGTGAAAGAGAGTTATATCATTCTTAAAGCAGGTGAAGCTTGGTTACATGGTGCACACATTTCCCCACTACCAACGGCGTCTACGCATATCAAACCGGACCCTGTACGATCACGCAAACTTCTAATGCATAGAACAGAAATTGATAGATTAATCGGTGCTGTTGAACGCAAAGGGTACACCATTGTCCCAGTCAAACTTTATTGGATAAGAGGCCGAGCAAAAGTACAAGTGGGTGTAGCAAAAGGTAAACAACAACACGATAAACGCAATACAGAAAAAGACCGTGATTGGGATAGACAGAAATCACGCATTCTTAAGCACAACGATTAGTCTTTCTCAGACTCACTCATTGTTTCCCAGATAGTTGTTTGCTTCCCGTTGCTTTGCGCAATGTGCTGTAACATTTTTTCGTGTTCAGCCAACTCTTCTTGACTAGCACTAAGGATAGCCAAGTCATGCATTTTCGTAGCTTGCTTACGCGCATGCTTATCTTTTTTCTGTGCTTGCGTCGTGGCAGCCAAGCTAAGCGATACTTGCCCACCCGTCATCGCCAAATAGACATCTGCTAGAATTTGCGCATCTAATAACGCGCCATGAAGTTCACGGTGAGAGTTGTCTATCTCATAGCGTTTACATAATGCGTCCAAACTATTTCGCTGTCCAGGATGTAACTTGCGAGCTTCTTTTAACGTATCAATGACCTTACAAATTTCATGAACATCTTTTAACTCATGACTAACACACTTTAATTCATAGTTAAGAAAGCCTACATCAAAGGCAGCGTTATGAATAATCAATTCGCCATCACGTATAAACGTTAGAAATTCTTCACACACATCTTGGAATTTTGGTTTATTTTGCAATGACGCCAAACTAATTCCATGCACTTCTTCAGCACCCGCATCAATATCACGCTCAGGATTTAAGTATTGATGATAAAAATGATCAGTCACCTGCCGATTAATAATTTCAACTGCACCTATCTCAATAATTCGATGTCCATCCGATGTTTCTAAGCCGGTGGTTTCTGTATCGAGCACTATTTGTCTCATATTGATTTCACTTTAACTGTTTAAATATTTCTCAAAGATTCATTTCATCGATAGCATCATTAGCAAGTTGATCAACAAGCTCATTTTCTCTATGCCCACTATGCCCTTTCACCCATTGCCAATCAATTTCATGCGTACTAGCTAATTGATCTAACTGACGCCACAAGTCTTCATTTTTGACAGGTTTTTTATTGGCTGTTTTCCATCCACGCTTTTTCCAATTAGGTAACCATTGTTGAATACCATCCATGACATAACGTGAATCTGTGGTTAATCGAATTTTGCATGGCCGAGACAAACTTTCTAATGCTGAGATTGCCGCTTGCAATTCCATCCTATTATTTGTTGTCTGATTGACCGCACCTTTAAGCATTTTTTCAGAATCTTTAAAACGCAATAGTGCGCCCCAGCCGCCTGGCCCAGGATTGCCACGGCAGGCACCATCAGTAAAAATTTCAACGTGATTTGACATCTTCTTGCATCCCTACAGTGGGCTTGGGCACTTTACCCGTGAGTATTTGATTGGTGGTCATAGGCCACACGCGTTTCAGTGGCGTTAATCTTGCAACACGCTTGCGTGCGACAAATATATATACTCCGCCGATTGTCGTTAAATGATACTGAAGAAGTCGTGCGATGGATTGCATTTTTTTCCAGCTTTGAATTCGCTTGAAAGGAGGCAGATGCGCAACAAAATGTAATTCAACTTCTTCAAGCCCCAATAATGAAGACCAATCTCTTAGACGTCGCACACTATAAAAATTCGCATTCCAGGGTGCGAGTTTTTTACGTGCAAACAATAACCGCCACAGTCCATAGAACGAATATGGGTTAAAACCAATAATAATCATATGACCTTCTGGCATCAAACAGCGTTCTACCTCTCTAAGTATTTCATGAGGCTTTTCTGTGAAATCAAGCGTATGAGGCAAAACAAATAAATCTGTGCTGTCACTACTAATAGGCAATGCTGCTGGACTGCTGATAATGTTTGCATCGAGAGATCGATCAATCGTGATTTGCTCAGGAATTGTACAGTTCTTCAGCAGATGGCGCCGATGAAATGAATCTCCAATCTGAATGGCACGATAACCAAATATGCAAGACGTAATCCTCCACACATGCTGTTCAATCGCTTGTGAGATCAACTCACCCGCATCAGTTTGATACCAATTCCTTATGCCTGTTAAGTCAAACAATGAGACATTTAACCTCAGTAAAATGAATGAAAAATACCTTTCTCGCTATTCTACGCGAATAGCCACGGCACTAAAATTGTGTTGACCATCACAAATCTACAAAAGACTCTAAAAATACGCGTATTTCATCGCCCGAGCAGAACGTTTAGTTCACCACAATAACACTCGCTGCGGATTCTATTGTTAAGATGGTAAACAACTGAATTTAGATGAAGTCTAGCATTAAGCAATGACCATATCCCTGCAAAAATCCCGCACTTTATTGTACGCATTTATTGGCGTATCAGCTTTCGCGATTGTGCTATTGGTGAAATTCAGTGGTTTAGGCAGCAGCTTACACACCTCCATGCTAGCCATTGCTGTCATTCTTACATTGATGCTTTTTTACACCTCTCTAAACTCAGACATAAACTACCAATCATCTAATGCTAAGCAAGACGACCTCAACAATAAGAACATTCGCTTAGCGCTTAATTTTCAAGGGCAAGGAAAACTTGATGCTGCTTACGCGCTGTTTAAACAGTGCAACTATTCTGAAAAACTGATTACCTTATTAAAAAATCTTGCGCAAGATTATGAGATTATCAAGCAGCATGACAAAGCAAATATTGTCTATGTGTATATTACTAACTTACAGTCAGGCGCCGAAAAAGAAACAAGTAAACCTATCCCCGAAAAGAAGAAAGCACCTGCAATAAATAAATCAATTGACGATACAAGCACATTATTTAACGAGCGTTATGAAATAGTCCGTAATATTGGCAAAGGCACTGGCAGTACAATATTTCTTGCAAAAGACCATAAAAAAGAAAAACAATCCATTGCGCTCAAAATTCTTGAAATAAATTACGATGAGAAAAATGCCTTAGAAACAGAACTTCTCGCTCGTTTTATGCGCGAAGCAGACACCGCTGCCTCGCTTCAACACAAAAATATCATCGCAGTGACGGATTCTGGCCATGCCAACAACGTTGCCTACATTGCCATGGAATATATTCGTGGCAGATCATTACAAGATTACAGTCAACCAAAATCCTTATTGCCTCAGGCACTCATTGTTGAGCTCATCGCACAATGTGCAGACGCCTTACACTATGCACACAGTAGAGGAATCATTCATCGGGATGTAAAACCAGCTAATATATTGTATGACCATAAAGCCTCATTAGCTAAGCTTGGCGATTTTGGCATTGCGCACATTGCCAATTCAACTCAGACACTTGCTGGCTCTTTCTTAGGCACACCTTTTTATATGTCACCTGAGCAACTAGGCAGTTTAGAATTAGATGCACGTTCCGATATATTCTCATTAGGTGCAACCTTGTATCGACTATTAACGGGCGTGCCGCCATTTTCAGGAAATTCTATGGCGAAGCTAATGCAAACAATTGTGAATGAACCGCACCAAAATATTCTAGAAATTAGACCAAATCTTCCTAATAACCTCGTAAATGTGGTAGAAATAGCTCTGGCAAAGGACCCAACAAAACGGTTCTCCAGCGCATTGGAATTTTCAGAACATTTACGTGCTTGTTCATAACCAATATAATTACATTCAAATACATCTAACCAAATGAATTTAAAAGGAATTTTATCAGTTGCCGGTCGTACTGACACAGGAAAAGTACGCTCGCATAATGAAGATTTCCTCGGTGAAAACCTCGATATTGGTTTGGTCGCCTTAGCCGATGGCATGGGTGGCTATAAAAGCGGCGAAGTAGCCAGCGAGCTCGCAATTTCGACGGTGTTATCGGAACTTGAAGAGCAAATTCCAAAATTGACACCCGGTGAGTTAGACCCTCAAACCGGCTATTCCAACGAAAGTTTAGCGGTGCGCGAGGCAATCATCAGCGCCAATGAAAAAATCTATCAAAAAGGCATGGATGACCCTGAATGCCGTGGCATGGGTACCACGCTGGTGATGGCTATACTCTATAATAATCAGGTCACGATTGCCCATGTAGGTGACTCGAGAATGTATCGCTTTCGCAGCTCCAAATTAGAGCAAGTCACTGTTGACCATACGTTTTTACAGGAACTCGTTGACCGAGGGTATTACACCCAAGAAGAAGCAGACGCATCACTAAACCGTAATTTGGTCACTCGAGCACTAGGCATTCAACCAACGACCGCCGTGGATATTCGAGAGGATATGGTAATCCCTGGTGATATCTATTTACTATGCTCCGATGGTCTGACAGATATGGTGGATGATCAAGAAATATCTAATATAGTGAGTGAGTTCCGTGATAATCTCGACAAAATAGCTGAAAATCTTGTGGAATGTGCGAACGTTAAAGGTGGCCGAGATAATATTTCAGTATTATTAGCCCAACCTACGAAAGCATTTCCTGAGAAGAAACGCTGGAAAAAAAAAAAAAAAAAGATATTTGGACAGTAAATGGTCATGTCACATTTAGTAGTTACTCTTGAAGATAAGCTGGTCGGTGAATTCCCTATTTCTAAAGAAAAAATGACAATAGGGCGCAAGCCTGATAATGATATATGTATCAACAATTTAGCAATCAGTAGCTACCATACCCAAATTATCACTGTGCTAGACAGTTCCTTCCTAGAAGACTTAAATAGCACCAATGGCACCTATGTCAATGCCCGCCTTGTGAAAAAGCATGCGCTGGAAGATGGCGATTTAATCGACGTGGGTAATTACCGCATTCGCTATGTAGGCAATGAGCCTCAAGAAGCATCTGACGAAGAAAGTGATGTGCTCGAAAAGACAATCGTCTTATCACCAGGCAGCCCTGACTCTGTCGAAGAGTTCATGAAAAAAGAAAATACGATCATCGAGCCTAGACCAACTAGCACCTTATCAAATCACCCGGCACCTATCATTGACACACGTGATGAGGCCGAGGTAGAGGAATCAGCACCTGTTGTGGCTCCAGTAGAAGCAGCTAAAGAAACACAACAGATCCCTGTGCAGCCAACAGCAAATCCGGCAACAACTTCGAAACCAGAAAAAATCACTGAACCATCAAACGGTCAGGTCTCGGAACAACCAGAGCGACTGGGTAAATTACAGGTTCTCAACGGAAAGAATGCAGGCTTAGTACTTGATCTAAAAAAATCACTGACAACATTTGGGTCACCTAAGCTCGCGGTTGCTGGAGTGACAAAACGTGCTAAGGGCTATTTCCTTATCCATGTTCAAGGACAAGAAGGCCAACCAACTCTATTAAATGGTGAGCCACTCAAAGACAAAGCAACTCAGCTAGAAGATAACGATATTATTGAAGTTGCAAACATCAAACTCGAGTTTTTTACTGAGTAAATTCTTTTAGTGCAAATGCAATTTCGGCACTGCTGAAAGTAATTTTTTAGTGTAGTCATGCTGCGGGTTTAGCAAAACTTCTAACGCACTTCCATTCTCAACGATTCTTCCTTGATGCATGACTGCAACATCATCAGCCAAGTAACTCACCACTGACATATCATGAGTGATAAAAAGATAGCTCATTCCTAATTCTGCTTGCAGATCTTTTAACAAATTCAATACTTGAGCTTGCACTGATACATCTAAAGCACTCGTAGGCTCATCACAAATAATCACTTGTGGTTTAACTGCTAATGCACGTGCAATACAAATGCGTTGACGTTGTCCACCAGAAAATTCATGCGGGTATCGACTGGCTGCATCTTCAGGCAGTCCCACTTGAGATAACAACTTAGCCACGTTCAATCTACGTTGGCCAGGATTGCTTTCAACCCCCAAAGACACCATGCCTTCCTCGATAATATCCCCCACTAACATTCGCGGATTCAACGAAGAATAAGGATCTTGAAATACTATCTGTAGTTCACTTCGACGCTCACGAAGCGCTCTTTCATTAAGATCAATTAAATTCTGTCCCTGAAACATGACATCACCATGGGTCACATCCAACAGTCGCACAATACTCTTACCCACTGTTGTTTTTCCGCAACCTGATTCCCCTACAAGGGCCAGCGTTTTCCCTGGATATAATGTTAACGACACGTCATCTACCGCTTTCACGTGCCCTACCACGCGCTTAAAAATACCTTTTCTAATAGGAAAATGAACTTTAAGTTGATTAACATCTAACACCGGGTGATCGTGCTCATCTATTTGCACGCAAGCACTCAAACTATCAGTAACATGCTCACCACCAACTGACAAACGCGAACCTCGCTTATGAATACTTGGGACCGCATTGAGTAGCTGCTGACTATAAGCATGTTGAGGTGCAGCAAAAAATACTTCACTAGAGGCAGTTTCTACAATTTCACCATAACGCATCACGGCAACACGATCAGCAATCTGTTGAACAACACCAAGATCATGAGTAATAAAGATTAATCCCATTTTCAATTCTTCTTGCAAGCTCTTCAATAGTTCTAACACTTGAGCTTGAATCGTCACATCTAAAGCAGTGGTTGGTTCATCAGCAATCAAGACATCAGGATTAGCTGCTAATGCGATTGCAATCATTATTCGTTGACGCATACCTCCGGACAACTGATGAGGGTATTCATTCATGTTGCGCTTTGCATGTGGCAACCCGACCGCATTCAACAGATCTAAACATCGATGACGAGCAATTTGCTTAGAGACTTTCTCGTGATGAATCATTGATTCTATAATTTGATCCCCAATTTTTATTACTGGGTTCAACGAAGTCATTGGCTCTTGAAAGATCATGGAAATTTTACTTCCTCGCACAGAACGCATTTCACGCTCACTATAACCAAGCAAGTTATCCCCGTTTAATAATACTTCACCATGAGTAATTTTTGCCGCATCAGGTAAAAGCCTTGCAATTGACAACGCCGTAATCGACTTACCAGATCCAGACTCACCCACCAGAGCAAATGTCTCTCCACTATCCACCTCGAAGGAAACATCCTTTACCGCATTAATAGTACTATCTGAGAGCTTGATATCAGTACTTATATTATTAACTTTCAATAATGACATAACTGTTATTCCGAACCCGACACACGTGGATCTAATGCATCTCTGACAGCATCTGCAAATAGATTTGCAAATAATACTAATGTGAACATAAATAAAAATGCTGCTGTTAATGACCACCACACCACCGGATCACGCGCCATTTCAAGCCGCGCTTGGTTTATCATATTTCCCCAGCTATTGGTCGCTGGATCAACGCCAATATTAATATATGACAACACAGCTTCTGCCAATACTAAACCACTAAAATCAAGCGCCACTGTAATTAATACAATATGCATGAAATTTGGCATTACATGACGCGTAAGAATCCTAAATTTTGTTACGCCAAAAGCAGTTGCCGCTTGTATGTATTCCATCTCGCGCAGTTTAAATGTCTCAGCACGCAACAAACGACATAACCCAGTCCAACTGGTCACACCCAAAATCAAACACAAAAACAACAAACGCACATCTGCACGTTCAATTAAACTATTAAAGTTTTCCTCATTATTACTCATATAAATTTGCACCAATAAAATAGACGCAGCAATAAGTAATACACCCGGAATTGAATTCAGCGTGGTATATAAGTATTGAATAAGATCATCCACCCAACCTCTAAAGTAACCGGCCATTGCTCCCAATGATATCGCCACAGGCAACATCACAATAGTCGTTAATGTGCCAATTAAAATACCTGTTCGAATACTTTTCACTGCCTGATAAAAAACATCCTGACCCACTTTATCAGTACCAAACAAATGATAATAAGAACCCACCACCATACACACAGAAATAAATATGATGATCAGCCCTGTTGTCATTGCGATGGCACGCATGGGGTAATCATTTTTTGAAACAAACAGCTTAGATAATGATTTAGAAAAAGCTTGCTCATTCTTTCTGGAATTCACCATGCATATTATTCCCCACAATACAGACCAGGCAATAAACGCATACAACACTCCCTTAATAACAAGCATGGCAATATCAGAAGATTTATCTTGTTTGGAAAGATCTAAATGCGCACCCCCATGCTTGAGTGATGGATATATTTGCTGCATCGAACCATCTGCTTGTTGAACCATTTCTTTAGAGAACAAATGCAGCGCTAGTGGTGCAGAAAATGTCTTTTCTACCTGCGTACGCATAGGTGTCATCAAAACATCCAATACACTCAAAATCTCATTAGAATATTGAGCTTGCTCGGCCTGTGCATTTTCCAATCGCGGATTGAAATGCATGGAATCTAACAGCGCGATGCTGTAGTAAGTCAATAAAACCAACAAGGAAACAATCCCTGTTGTACGCTTGAATACCTTTTTCCATGGGCGACTGATATGTTCACGCTTGCGCGCAAACAATATAAACGCCACCAGCAATGCTGTTAGGAAAAAAAACAAAGCATCTGTGATTAATATGACGGGCTGAAATGGCATGACTAATTTAGACGAATACGTGGATCAACCAAAGTGTAAGAAATATCTGTCAATATCAAACCAATAATATATAAAACAGATCCCAGATAAACCATCGATCTTACAATTGCAAAATCCTGACTGTTGATCGCATCAATCGTATAACTACCCAGCCCTGGAATACCGAAAAAACTTTCCACCAACAAACTACCCATAAACAACATCGGCAACACAACAACGACGCCAGTCAGTATTGGAATTAATGCATTTCTCAACACATGCCTAAACAAAACTAATTGCTCAGACAAGCCTTTTGATCTAGCAGTCCTGACATAGTCCTTGTTTATCTCTTCCAAAAATATAGTTCGATACCAACGCGTACTAGAACCAATTCCACCAATGACACCAATAATCACTGGCAGAATTAAAAACTTAATGGCTTCGAATCCTGTGTCATAACCAGATATAGGAACGACTTGTAGCAATTTACCAATAACAAATTGCCCACCAATAATATAAAACAAGGTGGACACCGACATTAACGCGACACAGATGATAACCGCCCAATAATCAATATAAGTGGCACGAAAAAACGCAATCAATAAAGCAAATGTGATAGTGACAAATAAACCGAGAATTAAATTTGGAATTGCAATCGCTAAACTTGGCCACATGCGATTACTAATGTCATACCCAATATTTCTTCCACTATCAGAACTGCCAAAATCGAATACAAATAACTTTATTGATTTTTGAAAAAATATTGTCTCAGTTATTTTTTCCATCCCCATTTCTTGCTCATTTACAAGCAAAGGCAAATGGTAACCTCGCTCGCGCTTCCACTCTTCAATCTGTTCTAATGTTGTATGCTTTTCGCCTAACTGGCTAATTGCCATATGATCTGGAGAATTGATTACAAAAAACAATACGAATGTAATAATATTCACACCGATTAAAATCGGAATGGCATACAGCAGTCGACGAATAATATAGCTAATCATAATGCTTTAGCTTTTTCACGCTGGTAATAACCGCGAATTGCCGGAACGATAGTAACAATTAGCAAAATTATCATTAAATAGATTGGCCACAATATCGGCTTATTCCATTGCTCACGCAGTTGAGCACGCATCTCAGAATCAATCCGGCGATACTTAACATCATTATTTGCCATGGCATTTGGCTTAACATTTTTATTCCAACCATGATACAAAGAGTAACCTTTGGGGTTAAACGCCCAAACCCACGGAGCATCCGCTCTCACAATCTCGTTCATTTGACGAATCAGTGCTAGACGCTCTGGCCCATTTTCCATATTTTTCATTTGATCGAACAACTTATCAAATTCAGGATTGCTATAATTACTGTAATTCTGACCTTTACTATCTAATACGGAGTGCGGACCATACAAAAGGAAGAAAAAGTTTTCTGGATCAGGGTAATCTGCATTCCAACCCAAGGTATAAATTTGCACACTACCATCACGAATTTTATCGTAATAACGATTCACATCAGTCCCACGAATGACTAATTCGATATCAATCTTTTTAAATTGTTTAACCATCCAATTTAACAATGCTTTAGTATCGGCCCCTCGGCTAACCGCATCATAGTATAAAATTAGAGGTCTTCCAGAAGCCTGATCAAATCCATCTGCATAACCGGCATCCACCATAATCTGCTTTGCTTCAGCGATGCTTTTTCTTACTGGGCGATTATTTTCCCAGTTGTATACATATGGATTAATCCCAGCTTTACCTTTTTGATAGCCATAAATTCCTGGCGGTATTGGTCCTTGTGCCGGGATACCACGACCGTTTTTAAAAATAGAGATAAACTCATCATAATCAACTGCAATTGAAATAGCGCGCCTTAGCAGACGTGCTCGCTCAGAGTCTCCTCCAAGCACTGGATCACGCATATTAAAACCAAGATAAAACAAGCTTGGCTGTACTGCAGAAGCTAGCTTTATATCTTTTTCTTTCATTTCTTCGGTTAAACCAAATTCTCCTTGTGAATTAAGTTCAACTGATTGATCGAAACTATCTGACGTGATACCCGAAGTATCATAATAGCCTTGAAGGAATTTATTAAAATATGGAATGCTTTCTTTTTCCAGACTAAAAACAACTTTGTCAGCTAATGGCAAGGGTTTTCCTGCGTCGTCTAACAATCCTGCTTCCCTGTCGCCTGGTTCACCTTCCTTAGGAAAAGTTTCACCATGGAAATTCGGGTTGCGATCTAACACCATTCGCAAATTAGGATTGTTTTCAGTCAACATGAACGGCCCTGTACCAATGGGATACCATTCAAAGGATATATTGCGCTCTCCCACTCCGGCTTGAGCATAAAATTTATCTGCCTCCCATGGGAC
>JBGCFN010000030.1:0-16394 GCA_045106935.1 Gammaproteobacteria bacterium
TTCTTCAATGAACTAAAACGTCTAGGCGCGCCAGGTGATTTTGCAGTGGCCTATGTGATTGCGCATGAAGTGGGTCATCACATTCAAAATTTGGTGGGTACTTCATCTAAAGTATTTGAACAGCGGAAACGAAGTAGTAAAAAAGATGCGAATGCATTATCGGTCTTACAAGAGCTGCAAGCCGATTGCTATGCGGGTATTTGGGCGCATCATGCGCAACGAGACAGAAATATTTTGGAGCCTGGTGATATAGAAGAAGGTTTAAGGGCAGCTGCATCAGTTGGCGATGACCGGCTTCAGCGCCAAGCAGGCCGAGCCGTACAACCAGAAGCATTTACGCATGGGTCTTCTGAGCAACGTATGAAATGGTTTCGAGTTGGGTTTGATTACGGTAGTGTCGATAAATGTAATACTTTCAAGTGAGTAGTTTGGTTGCTGCTTACTTTTGTAGCTCGTTGGGCAAACAACTGTCTATAACGAGTTTTTAAATTAGAAGTTATTTTTATCTAATAATAAACGGAGAGTAAATATGTCATCAGTTGCAAGAGTTACAGAAATTAAATCATCCTCTAAGAAAAGCTTTGAAGATGCAATCCAGGTAGGTATAAAAAGAGCGAGTAAGACGCTGGATAATATTAAAGGTGCTTGGGTGCAAGACCAGGAAGTGACAGTCGGAAAAAATGGTGATGTAGAAGAATATCGAGTGTTACTTAAAGTGACGTTTGTGCTCAAGTAAATATTTGTTTATGACGAAAAAAAAGCCCGAGCTAGCTCGGGCTTTTTAGTTTTTACTTAAGGCTTATTTGGCGAACATGTTTTTAAGCATACCAATTATTGCCATTAATACGCCGCCGCCAACGCCGCCAGATGCAACGCTGCCAAGAATGCCGGCAATATCTGTGGTACCAGCACCCGCATCAATGCCTAGCATGCCTAATAGCGCGCCACCGGCACCGCCGCCAAGAATACCGACAATTGAATTGCCCATTGTGCCTAAGCTCAACTTCTTCATTAAGCTGCCAGCCACGTTTCCACCGACGGCGCCACTAATGAGATTGATGATGAGAGGAAGCATACTTTCCATCTTGATTCTCCTGATTGTTTTATTATTTTAGTTATAGTGAGTGTTCATAGTTGTGCTTACAGTATGATCACTAAGTGTCATTATAAAGGCATCGCACTGGAATAGGGCGAAATTTAGACAAAACTTCTGAGGGTCGCTTTATTTGCTTAGTTATTAGCTACTTAGGTGATAATAAACGGATTAGAAGTGAGAGTGGTTGTATATAAATTCAGCATTAATAGGAGGGCTATTTTGATTAATAATGAATACTACACGCAAGACCAACATGGGCCATATGAGTTTTTTGCGCTGGGAGATTTTGCGCTAGAGAGCGGGGAAACCTTAAACAACGCACAGTTGGCGTATGCCGTGTATGGTGAATTAAATGCGGATCGTAGTAATGCCATTCTATTTACGATCATGTTTTCAGGCACTTCAAAAAACATGGCGCACTATATTGGCCCGGGTAAAGCATTGGATCCCAATAAGTACTGCATCATTTTGCCAAATCAATTAGGTAATGGTTTATCTACTTCGCCACACAATATTGATGGTCATCAGGCGATGGAAAATTTCCCAGCACTATCAATTGGAGATGACGTAGTCGCTCAGCATCGTTTGTTAACAGAAAAATTTAATATTAAGGAATTGCAGCTAGTCACAGGATGGTCGATGGGTGCTCAGCAAACATTGGAATGGGCAATTCGATATCCTACGATGGTGAAACGTGCAGCCCCTATTGCAGGCACGGCGCAATGTACCCCTCATAATGCTTTATATGTCGACGTGTTTAGTCAGGCCTTAATGTCTGATCCGGAGTTTAATCAAGGGGCCTATAGTGAAACGCATAGCTGTCAGAAGGGGTTAAAGCAATTAGCTCATGTATTTGCCTTAATGGGCGTTTCTGCAGAGTTATATAATCAAAAACAGTGGAAAAGATTGGGGTTTGAGTCCAAACAGGCTTTCTTGGAACAATTCTGGGAGGCTTGGTTTAAACCTATGGATCCCAATGCTTTATTAGTCATGGCCAAAAAATGGCAAACCGGTGACTCGAGTCGTCATACCAACAATGATTTGGTGTTAGCGTTAAAGTCCATCACTGCGAAAACATTTATGATTGGCTTTGAAAAAGATATGTTTGTGCCACCGGCGGATCTTTCTTATGAACAGCAATACATTGAACATAGTGAACTCAAACTATTGCCATCACTAATGGGGCATTTTGCAATGTTGGGATTATTTGAAGAGGATTTCCAGGCGATAGATGCCCTGTTTTCAGAATTACTGGCTAGTAATTAAGGTGGATGGAATCTTATTTTTGCAGTGGTATACTGCGCTCCCAATTTAAACGGTGGTATTTGTATGTTTGGTTCTCGTGACAGTATTGAGCAAGTTGAAGAAGGTAATGAACTTGCGCCTAAGTTTGATGAAAACGGCCTAATTCCCGTGGTCACAACCGATATGGCATCTGGTGAATTATTGATGATGGGGTATATGAATGCTGAGGCATTTACCAAAACGATAGAAACCGGTGAGGCGCATTACTGGAGTCGTAGTCGCGCACTGCTATGGCATAAGGGTGCTACCAGTGGCTTGGTGCAAAAGGTAGTAGAGATGCGCATTGACGATGACCAAGACACGGTATGGTTAAGAGTGGATGTTGCAGGCGGCGCCAGTTGCCATGTGGGTTACCGCTCATGTTTTTATCGTTCTATTCCGATTGGAAAGCCTAGTTCAGACGAGCCATTAACTTTGACTTATCATGAAAGCGAAAAGGTATTCGATCCTAATGAAGTTTATGGCGATGCACCCAATCCCACTAAGCTGTAATTCTGATTGAGTCAATAGAATGAATTATTTAATTCAAGAAATTTCATTATTCTTATTGGGCGCATTTGTTATTGGCGTCGTCTATGGTTGGGTTGTTCGCGGGATTCGTGCGCAACGTGATCTAAATAGTGTATTGGATCGACATGAGAAAGAGATTTCTCAATTACGTAATGAAAATCTATCGCTGGCGAATCGTGTTGAGCAGTTAGAGTTAATTCCTGCAAGTGGTGCGGGAGAAGATTGGCAGGATGAATACCCATTAAATGAAATTACAGATATTGAATCTTCAACCCTTGCTAAATTGACTGATTTAAAAATAAATACAACAAAAGATTTGTGGAAGTACTGCACCAATGATGATGCTGTGTATGATTTAGCAGAGAAAATTGGGGTTGAGGACTTTGCTATTCAACGTTGGGTGTCTATTTCACAATTATTACGTGTCGCTAATATTGAAGCCGACGATGCTGTATTATTAGAAGCGACAGAAATTTATTCTCTAGATGATTTATCAAATCAAAAACCAGTACGTTTGGGAGAGAAGTTAGCTAAGAATAACCAACGCGAGAATATTCTTAGTGATCTTCCTGATGAGTCAAAATTGTCTGGTTGGATAGAGCACGCGCAACATATTCTTAACTTGAATCGATAATAAGCGTTAGTGGCGTTGATAGTTTATTGAGATATTAACGTCAACGCGAAAACCAATCGTTTTATCTTTAGCCCATTCTCCTGTTCCAATATTAAAATCACGACGATCTAGTTTAAATTGTGCTTTTGCATGAGCGCGATTTTCATCAATGATGTGCCATTCTAATGGAAACGTAATAGATTTTTCTTGATCACGTATTTTCAATGTTCCAGTGATGCTGTATTGATTTGAGTCGATAAGAGATATATCTGTGCTTCTAAATGTTGCTTGCGGGAAGTTGCTAGTGAAGAACCACTCTGGTTCAACTAAGGCTTGGTCGCGATCACGACTATTGGTATCCACTGAGGCGATGTCTATATTGCTGTGAATGTAGCTATTTTCTATATCTAGTGGGTCGATCAAAATTGTTGAGTTAAATCGTTTAAAGACACCATTAAATGCAACGTCATCATAGGTGGCAATAAATTGAATGGCTTGACTGTTTTGTATGGAAGACCACGGTGCTGCAGCTAAACTAGGAGAGAGTAAAACGTAACACGCTAAAAGAATGCAGCGCTTCATTTATTAAAACATGCGTTTTAATACATCATTTTTATGTACAAAATGATGTCGCAATGCGGCAATGATGTGTATCAATACCATCAGGGCTAATGTGCTCACTAAAATTAGATGTGCAGTTTTGGCATATTCTTCAGTGTCTAAATTGGGTGCGGTGATGGGAGGTATTTCAAATAAACCAAACCACTGTAAAGGAAAATTAGCAGCGGAGTTTATTACCCAGCCACTCACAGGGATGCACACCATCAGCACATACATTAAAAACTGTCCTAAGCCTACTGTTCTTCTTTGTAATTTAGACAGTGAGCGTAACGGTTTGGGTGCGGGATTGAGTAAACGCCACACTATTCTTAGCGTAACAATAGCTAATAAAAGTATGCCAATGGATTTATGTACCATGAACATTTCAAGTTTCATGGGGGTTAAACGCATGTTGATCATGGTCACGCCAAGACCGAACATGAAAATGATGGCCAAGGCCATGAACCAATGAAGTAACCGGCTTATTAATCCCCAGTGTGTCGCACTGTTTCCCCAGCTCATTGTGTAATTTTTTGTCCTTCCACTTCTAGACGGATTTCAATTTCATCGCCTAAGGCAGGCAAGCCATAAGTCATACCAAATAAAGAGCGTTTAATATGGGTGGAGGCAGAAAATCCTGCTGTATATTTGCCAGAGAATGGATGCTTGCCTGACTTGTTGTGTGTGGCTTTCAATACGACATCTTCAGTGTGATTGAGAATGGTTAAGCTACCATGAACGTCCATAGTGTTCTCCGATAGAGGTACCACTTTAGTGCTGATGAATCTCATGGTGGGGTATTTTTCTACATCGAAAAAATCTTCATTTTTCATGTGGTCATTCCATTTTTGATTATCCATATCAATGCTTGCCGTATCGATCTGAATTTCAACTTTGGATGCAGACACATCTTCTGGGTTAAATGAAAAAGTCCCTTCAAATTTTAAAAACTCACCTTGCGATTTAGAGAACCCAAGATGGTCACAAAAGAATAATATCTGAGTATGGACTGGTTCAAGTTGATAGTTGGCTGAATAACCAGCGTGACAAAAAAAACTGAGTGAGAGTAAAAAAAATAGCCGTTTAGCTGCTCGATTCATAGGGTTTCTCGCTGTGAATTTACTGTTTTAGTTATATTACTATCTGAGTAATTCAAGAAGCTAGGAGAAATGCTGAAATGGCGTTGACTCGGGCACGTGGAATACGTAACTATACCGCCTGGTTTTAACTATCGTCATTCTTCCAACAGGCTGGCATCTATGAGTAACACAATAGCGACAGAGCAAGTGGTCTGTGTGAGTTCTGATCAATTAACCGTATGTTGTCGCGGGGTAAATAGTGCGCTTGGACACCCTGCTGTCTACCTGACTTTTTCAGAGCAGTCGACAGTGCAATGTTATTATTGTGGGCGTCATTTTAAACGCGCCTCAAGTGAAAATGAGCCATCGCAAGGAGAGAGTTAAGAACCATTCTATACGATATTTTTATAGATAGATAAATAAAATTTATTTATGAATAAATTCTTCCGCCAGAGAAGAAAGACATATGAGTCGTTAAGCACAATTCGTATAACACAAGAATTAAGAAGATGGTTTCTAAGAACTGTCTAAAATTTATTATTTGATAACTAAAAAAACAGGAACAGATTAAATGTCTAATAAGATCAGTATTATGCTTATCTCGGGTAAGCGTGAACAGTTACAAATGGCAGCTATGGTTGCGTCTGTAGGCGCGGTCAGTGGAAATGACGTCACCGTGTTTCTCTCAATGAATGCTTTGGAGTACTTCAGAAAAGATAGTGATGGGAATGCACCATCCGATGGCCCGATGGGTGATTTGTTAGTAGAGAAAAATGCACCAGGATTTATGGAATTATTTGAATCTGCGGTTGAATTGGGTGATGCGAAGATTTTTCCTTGCTCCATGGCAGTAGATATTATGGGGCTTAAGAAAGATGATCTTGTCGATTATCTGTCTGAGTCTTTGGGCCTGACCAAATTTTTGGACGATGCCTCTGAAGGCCAAGTGTGGACATTTTAATTAAAGGAGTTATGACATGGCAGATCGAAAAATAGTAGATGCGAAAAATACATTTTGCCCAGGCCCGTTAATGGAGCTGATTGCGAATATGAAACAAGCAGAAGTGGGCGACGAATTAGTCGTGTTATCGACCGATGAAGGTTCAGCTAATGATATCCCTGAGTGGATCAATAAAGTTGGCCATGAGGTGATAGAAAGTTCTGAAGACGCAGGTGTGTGGAGCATCGTCGTTAAGAAAATTAAATAAATTAAATACACGCAAATTATTTAACACTTCAAAGAGAGGTATAAATGAAAATCTTAATTGTCGGTGGCGGAATGGGTGGAACCATCCTAGCGAACAATCTGGCTCGAAAAATGAGAAATGAATTAAAGTCTGGCAAAGCAAGCATCACCATGCTCTCTGCATCTGACAAACATATGTATCAGCCAGGCTTGTTATATGTAGCCGTAGGGAAAATGAATCCATCTGAGCTGTATCGCGACCAAGTCAGTCTATTAGAGCCAAGCATTGAATTTAAAGTGGATCCTGTGACTGAGTTTAATCTTGATGACAATAACGTTAAGACTAAGAGTGGTGCGACATATAACTACGACACGATTGTAATAGCGACTGGCTCACGCACACATGCTGAAGGTACTCCTGGTCTTGCTGAATACGCTGAACAGTTTTATACCGAAGCAGACGCTGTGAAAATGTATAAAAAATTAGAAGCATTTGAAGGCGGTAAAGTCGTGGTTGCAGTGGGCGTGCCTCATAAATGTCCAATGGCACCGTTAGAGATTACATTTATGTTGGTGGATTACTTTAAGCAACGAGGCATATGGGACAAAGTGCAGCTTCATTACACTTATCCTATTGGTCGTACTCATAGTTTAGAGCCAGTGGCTAAGTGGGCAACACCAGAATTTGAGCGTTTAGGTATTACCTATGAAACTTTATTCAACATGAAAGAAGTGAATGAAAATGTTGTCTTGAGTGAAGAGGGGACAGAAGCGGAATATGATTTATTAGTCACTGTACCAGCGCATAAGGGAATGCAGGTCATTGAAGATGCTGGTTTAGGTGCAGGTGGCTTTATTCCTACTGATCGCAAGCGTCTAAATATGGAAGGTCGTGATAATGTTTATGTGCTGGGTGATACCACTAACTTACCAATCAGTAAGGCAGGCTCGACGGCACACTTTGAAGCTGAAGCACTTGCCGAGAATATTGCATCAATGGCCACAATTGGTACAGCTACACGTGATTATGACGGTAAAGTATTTTGCTTCATTGAAGCAGGTGATGGCAAAGCAACTTACGCGATGTTTAATTACCAAAATCCGCCGGACCCAAAAGCACCAACAGCCGGTATCCATATGTTTAAGACAGCATACAATAAGATGTACTGGGCTAGCGCTCGCGGTTTACTCTAAAGGGAGGCATGCGCAATGGGACAGTTAGGAAATATTAGTACCGAAGCTGAGCGTCTCGTCGAAAGTGCAAGTGATGCACTGACTGACGATATTGTAGGACGATTAGCCGAGGTTGCAGGTGATGGTTTAGCACTGCTAGACCAGGCAAATCGTAGTAATTTGGATAAAGCATTACCCGCCATTAGTCGTATGGTTGAAAATGGTGACTTAGATCGCGTGGTCAATTTGGCGCGCGTGATGGGTGCTGCTGGTGATGCAATGACAGATGATATCGTCGCACGTCTAGCCGAAACGGGCAGTGAGTTGATGTGCATTGCAGACAGGCTTGCGCGTAGTGAAGGTTTGTTGCGACTGTTAGATTTGTTAGAGCGCGAACATGTCATAAACCTGTTGATGGAGTTTGCTGAAGCTGCCGCGGCGGCCAAGGCTGATCATTCTCCAGCATCTAAAGGTGGGGTGATGGGCATTATGAGTACGATGCAAGATCCTGATGTACAAGATGCGTTGAAGTTCTTTGGAGCGATGTTTAAAGAGCTAAAGAAAGCTTAATCTTAAGTTAGCTCATTGTTGTTAAAAGCCCAGCCAATCTTGCTGGGCTTTTTTATGCGTGTTGCTTATTTAGAAACTTTAGCCCAAGTGTCGCGCAATGTGACTGTGCGATTGAAAACTAACTTGCCATCATGGCTGTCTGCTTTGTCACGTGCGTAATAGCCAGAACGCTCAAACTGAAAATTTTGTCCAGCCGTTGCGTTTGCAACACTGGGTTCGGCGACACATTTGTCTAATATTTCTAATGAGTCAGGATTTAGACTGTCGAGCATATTGTCTTCGGCACCGGGATTAGGCGTGTTGAATAACCGATCATATGAATTCACTTGAATTGGAAGTGCATCAGCAGCTGACACCCAATGAATAGTCCCTTTTACCTTGCGGCCATCCGCTGATTTTCCACCACGTGTTTCAGGATCATAAGTGCATCGTAGCTCAGTGACATTACCGTCGGCATCTTTAATGACATCTGTGCAAGTAATGTAGTAAGCATAACGTAATCGCACTTCGCGTCCAGGACCCAGGCGGAAAAACTTCTTCGGCGGGTCTAGCATGAAATCGTCTTGTTCAATGTAAATTTCGCGCGAGAATGGAATACTGCGTTTTCCTAGTTCCTCACGTTTAGGGTGATTAGAGGCATCTAATTGTTCTGTTTCGCCTTCAGGATAATTTTCAATGACGACTTTGAGCGGATTAAGTACACACATAACACGAGGCGCATGGTAATCAAGTTCTTCACGTACACAATTTTCTAATACGCCAACATCTATTTGTGCATCTTTTTTGGTGACACCTATGCGTTCGCAAAAGTTGCGTAACGCCGCGGCGGGATAACCGCGTCGACGAATTCCTGCAATCGTTGGCATACGTGGATCATCCCAGCCATCGACATGACGTTCGTCAACGAGCTGATGAAGTTTCCGCTTGCTGGTAATAGTGTAATCCAATGATAAGCGTGCAAATTCTATTTGTTGAGGATGGGCTGGCGTGTTAACTGTCTCTAGTATCCAGTCATACAAAGGTCGGTGATCTTCAAATTCCAGTGTGCATAATGAATGTGTAATGCCTTCAATTGCGTCAGATATGCAATGGGCATAATCATACATAGGGTAAATACACCACTCGTTCGCTGTGCGATGATGATGTGCATGCTTAATTCTGTATAAAGCCGGGTCACGTAAATTGATATTAGGTGAGGCCATATCAATTTTTGCACGCAGGACGCACTCGCCTTCTTTAAATTCACCTTGGCGCATGCGATTAAATAAGTCTAAGTTTTCTTCAACAGAACGATCACGATGAGGACTATTTTTCCCTGGATCTGTCAACGTGCCGCGATAGATGCGTACTTCTTCTGCATTAAGGTGACATACATAGGCCTTCTCCATTTCGATTAGCTTAACTGCATATTGAAAAAGCTGTTCGAAATAATCTGATGCGAAAAATAGATTACTCCAGTCATAGCCTAACCATGAAACATCACGTTTTATGGCTTCTACGTATTCATCATTTTCTTTGTCAGGATTGGTGTCGTCAAAGCGCAAATTGCATTGACCGCTAAATTCCTCTGCTACTCCGAAGTTCAAGCAAATAGATTTTGCGTGACCAATATGTAAGTAACCATTAGGCTCAGGTGGAAATCTGGTCAACACAGATGTCGATTTTTCTTCGGTGTCTGTGCGTATTCTGGTACGAATGAAATTGTTAGACGTTGTTGTCTCTTCGGTCATAATTTTATATTGAGTTAAACTTTAAGGGTCTAGAGGCTCTACGGTCGCCTCTTTAAGTGATTCTTCTTTGGCTTTTTCAGCTGCTGCTGCTTCTTCTTCGGCAAGTTTTTCTGCGGCGAGGCGTTCTGCTTCTTGTTGTGCTTCAACCGCCTTGGTTGTTGTGCTCGCAACTTCACTAAAGCATTTCTCGCTTTTGTTACCTCCCATGCTGGCAAAGGGAACTGCTAAGGCAGCAGGGCCAAGTGCCACTGTCGCTGCACTTTTTAGAAGCTTCTTAAATACTGACCCTTTGTCTAGTGAAAAACCAGGGTCTTGGAGATCACCTGCTACACGTATGTTCGCATCTAATGTAAATAATTCAATGTTTTTTGGCTTGGGAATTAAAAGTAAGTTTAGTTTCTCGTTACTTAAATCAACTGAGCCATTGGTGGTCATCACAATATTTTCAGTATTTAGTAAAGCGGCATCACTATTGAAGACGCCTTCATTGCCAGAGAATTGAATAAATAAACATTCGATTTTAGTATTTTTTTTCTTCGATTTACCTGGCATGAGCTCGACGAGCAAATTGCTCGCTAGCAAATCAATGGGTGCGTCAGCAAGCGAACCCTCAGTCATGACCGCGGTGATTTTACCATTAGCATTATTGGCAAGTTGCTGGCTACTTGTGCCAAATGAGTTGACATCAATTGATGCGTCAATCTTGCCTTGTAATGTGTCGCTCGCATCGATGTCGCTGAGTAATTGGCCGAGATTAAAATTTTCAGTAAATAAACTGTGAGAGAAGATATCTTTATTCGCATCAATTAATGCTTTGGCTTGTAAGTTTGCATCCAGGTAATTAAGTGATTCTATTTCCAGAGCCGCGGTATTATTTTTTGCGATCGCCTTGGCCTTGATATCTTTTAAAGTGGCTTTTTTGTAAATCAGATTTTTAATTGCTAACGATACGTCAGTGTTGGCTGAATTTAACCAATCTAAATCAATTTTTTTATCCGAGAAAAGTTTGCTTTTTTCGTCTTTTTTAACCGTCTCTTTGTTGCCTGATGGTGCGCCTGCAAGTAGATGCTCAATGTTTAATGTCTCAGCAACTACATTGGCACGAACATTAGGAGGCGATGTGAACTCAATCGTGCTATTGCCTGCTAGTTGAGTGTTGTCGAGCACTAAGTCGACATTGGTGAGGTCTAACGAATTGCCGCTATAGTTCATATTGGTTTTAAGCGAGAAATTCTTGGAAGTGGGTAACGTTTGCTTAATGACATCTTCAAAGCTTTGAATATTTTCCCCTTTAGACGTCAGTGCAAGGTTGATTGTTGGTTGATTATCTTGACCTAACACGATAGAACCGAGTGCGGATGTCACAGCATCTTTAATGGTGATTTTTGAATCTAGATTATCAAGAGTGATGACACCTTCTGGATTTTTAATATGAGTTTTTATTGAAAACTCGTCAATATGTTCCGCAGCAATCGCTTGTTGAAGTTCATTTAGCCATGCAGGTTGTTTGCCACTTATATCAAGATCAACAGCGATTTGAGTTGACTCATCTATGATAGTGATCTCGCCTGTCGTGATTATCTTGCTGCTGTCTATCTCAATGGTTGAATCGAGTGAGTGGACTTTCCAAGACTTGCCATCGCTTTCAACTGAAGAAGCTATTTGAAATTGGTCAACTAATTCAGCGGGGAAAATCGTTTGATACTGGTTGAGCCACTCAGGCTCACTGCCAGATGCATTAACAAGCAGGTTAACGCCCGAGACTGCATTGATTGACGCAATATCACCCTGCACATTGATGGTTGTATTTTTTAAGTTAACTTCAGCATTGATATCAGAGGCTTTCAGTTGTTCAAAGCTGCCTGAAAGTTGAGAGCTCATTGTCACTTTTTCAGTCTCAGGTAAAGGTAAAGATTCGGTGAGTAGAAATTCCCTGATATTAGTGGCGTTTGAGTTTATCTTGAGATTGAGATCACCTTGACTAGCAATATTCAGGTTGCCGTTGATATCAGTAGTAAATGGAGCAGCCTTAATAGTTGCAGAAAGCTGGCAATCCTTACCTTGTAATAAATGACGGATGCGACACATCTCACTCGTTAGTGTGAGAGGTTGATTGTCAAACAAGCTTGATGCTTCGATTTGAATCGTGTCTTTGTTTTTTGGGTGTAGCTCGAACGATTCCAAAGCATAGACAAAAGCACTGTCTGTTTGCTGGTCAGAGTAATTGATTTGTAAATTTTTGATTTGCACATCTACGACATCAAGTAATGCAGTGCCTTTCGTGTCTGTGCTTTTTTCTGTTGGACTTGCTTGTGTGAATTCTAAATTCGACTGACCAGCTTGGTTGCGTTTCAAATTAATGATTGCATTATCGAAGACAATGTTTTCAATGGAAATTACGCCACGCAGAAGATCGAGCAATGCAATGCCAAATTCCAATGTCTCTGCGGTAAGTAAGTATTCCCCTTTGTCCCAGTCGGCGCTGGCAATCTTTATCCCGGAGGTTTTTAGTGTCGGGTGTAAAGAGCGAGTTAAAGTAAATTGTCCATCAACACTGACATCACGTTTTAAAGTGTCTTGTAAAGCCGCAAGTGCATTTTTTTCTATTGTCTTATCGTCAACTAGCTTATACGCCGCCGCGGTAGTAATGATTGCAATAGTAAGAAGGACCGCTATAGCGATCAGAATTTTTTTTATCACAGGCACGGTATTGAATACCTTTATTAGGTTAAGAGTCTACTTCTGTAAAGCTATTGTAATGCTTGATTACCTTTTTAACATAGCCTTGTGTTTCTTTATAGGGAGGAATGCCATCGTACTTCTTCACAGCATTGGGACCCGCATTGTATGCGGCTAAGGCGAGTTCGACATCAAATTCGAATAGTTCTAGCATCTGTCTGAAGTAACGCGTACCACCACGGATATTGTCTTTAGCATTAAAGACGTTATGCACACCCATCAATTCTGCCGTTTGTGGCATAAGCTGCATCAAGCCTTTTGCACCAACACGTGAGACAGCATAGCGATCAAAGCAAGATTCCACCGTAATAATGGCTTTAATCAGTTCTTGGTTGACGCCATATAAGTCTGAGTACTGTTGTATAATTGGGGCATGATCTTTAGCGCGATTTGAAATCGACCCCGTACAAGAAACTGAGGCGGTTGGGCGCCCAATCGTGGCAATGAGCTTGTAGTTTTGAGCGGGTAAGTTTTTGTCTGAGTACCAAGTCGTACCATCCTCATGTTTGTAGACAAAATACTCGCCATAGCAATTCATGCTGAGCACAATTAAGCTAATGAATAAGCTTGTTGACCAAAATGAAGATTTAGGCAAATGTTTAACGCCGCTTTTTGAAGTAACCATGATTGTTATCGAGTTAGAGTATGGCTATTGTACCTAGAGTTGGCATAAATTCTCTGACATTTTGTGAATAGAAAGTGTCCGTTTATCATTGATTATAATGTTGCATTTTACAGAAGTTTTAACACAACTCGATAATCATCAATATTGCTCAGGTCAGGTCCTGGCTGAGCGCTTTAATGTCACGCGCGCCACGATTCATAATTGTATCGTCAAAATTGAGGCATTAGGCATCTCAATTGAACGTGTCAGAGGCCTAGGATACAGATTAGCGCAGCCCTTGGATCTATTAAATCCCTCGGATATTCAAGCCAAACTTGCATTGCCCGTGGCCAGTGCATTGAGTGATTTTCAGTGTTTGCAGGAAATTGATTCAACCAATCGTTATGCTGCCGAACTAGCCTTACCGTCAGCAGGAAAATTTTCAGCGGTGTTAGCCGAAACACAATCTGCCGGCAAAGGGCGGCGGGGTAGGCAATGGGTATCCCCCTATGCTGCAAATATCTACTTATCTGTATTATGGCCATTACAACGGCCCATGCACGAAGCAGGTATGCTGAGTTCAATGATTGCCATAAGTATGTTGTTGGCGCTAGAAGAAATGGGTGTGTCAGGGCTAGGGGTGAAGTGGCCTAATGATGTTTACAGTGATGAAAAAAAATTAGCGGGCTTGTTAATTGAGTGTTCGGGTGAAATCAATGGAGGTTGCAGAATGGTGGTTGGCATGGGAGTGAATGTGCTGATGTCTCAGTTTGATAACATCGAGATAGACCAACAATGGACGGACATACAAAGTTGCACTCAAGATTGGCAATTTACACGTAGTGATGTAGCGGCAGCGCTGATCAATAATGCCGTTACTATGATTAATCAATTTGAAAACGACACTTATAATGATTTGGTCGGTGCATGGTCACGTTGGGATGTGATGAAAAATAAAGCGGTTGAACTAAATTCAGCTCAATCAAATAAATCAGGGATTGCGCGTGGAATTGATATGAATGGTTGCTTATTGCTTGAAACATCAAGAGGAATAGAAAAAATCTCTGCTGGTGATGTTAGTTTGCGAGCCAGTGTATGAAATTGCTTATCGATTTTGGCAATAGTCGAGTTAAGTGGGCATGCTTTGATGGCCAAGATGTCATTGATGCAAAAGCATATAGTTATGAAAATGAAGATATTACCCAACGTGTAAATGACGTCGCTGAACAAATTGATACTGATTCAGTGCAGGAAATACATGCGGTGAGTGTGCTTGGAGAGTCATTCAATCAAGCATTTCATGCGCGGCTAAATAAACACGCGAACATTTCTACTCAGTTTTATGTTTCTCAATTAAATAAATTTGGAGTCACCCTCGCATACGCTGATCCGTTAAGTTATGGTGCAGATCGATACGCTGCATTGATAGCCGCCCACGACAAATCAGATAACGCGACTATTGTGATCGACTGTGGCACTGCCACCACAATTGATGCCATTGATAAAAGCGGAAAACACTTGGGCGGGTTGATTATTCCCGGAATAACACTAATGTGTTCGTCATTAGCCAGTAAAGCCTCGGGTATCAATATGCCTAACACCACTAATTCAGTTCAGTTGCTTAGTGATAATACATTAGATGCAGTTTATTCTGGCAGTGCGCTAGTACTTCGGCATGGCGTGAGCGCGATTGTTAGTGAAATGACTAGTGAAATAAATCAACAGGTGTCTATCTACGTCACCGGCGGTGAAAGTCATCATTTAGCGAGCAGTAGTTATATTGACTGCCCACACTTAGTTTTAGACGGCTTACGAATCATGCAAGGTAGCTAGTATGAGAACACTCATCTTATTTCTGATATTTTTGAATCTGGCTTTTTTTTATTGGGCAAGTGAATTCGGTTCTCAAGAGGTGCGACTGGACACACCCAAAGCTGTGTCTGGATATAAGCCAATAAAGTTACTGTCAGAACTAGAGAAAGAAACGCTTATAATAAGCGATGAGTCACCGCAAACATCGCCACCGACCAAACTTGAGTCTCAAGTAAAAGAACAGCCCAAAATTCAGAAATGTTTTTCACTGGGCCCATTCGAGGCTGCCGATCAATCTGACGCAGTGTATAACTCATTATTTGAGGCCGGCATTCAAGCCAAACAACGAACAGTTAACCAACGCCAGCCGAAAAGCTATTGGGTGTATTTGCCTCCGTATAAATCACAGGCAGAAGCACAGGAGATGGTGGCCTTTCTTAAAGAAAATAAAATAAATGAATTCTATATTTGGCTAGAAGAACCACTGACCAATGCGGTTTCCTTAGGCTTGTTCAAAAAGTTGAGTACCGCTAGAGAAAAGATGGCAGATATAAAGAAGTTGGGCCTAGCGCCAAAAATGGAAGTGAGATTCGATGAATTTTCCGAATATTGGGTGGATTTTAATCACCATGATCAAGCCCTTCAACCTAAAGTCATCGAAGAAATGTTAAGAAAAAATGACCGTATGTTGATATTAGAGACAAAGTGTCTATAAACCATTGATTGACACAGCAGATTTAACTAGACTGCACGTCCTGCGATATCCATGGGTTCTTCCATGGTGCCAGGAAGGGTAAGCCGGCGTAGCTCAGTTGGTAGAGCAACTGACTTGTAATCAGTAGGTCGGGCGTTCAAATCGTCTCGCCGGCTCCATTTTTCAATAACTTACGATCAATCCAAAACACTACTGTCTAATAAAATCAGTAGCTGTCTAATATTTTTCTATTATTTGACTGTTTCCTGCTCATGCTTGCTCGTGTTTAATACGAGTTATTAGCTATGGCAAAATCATTTCTTGGGAGTGTTGTTAACGACCGCTTTCGACCCTTAGCGGACATTAGGTATATTTCAAGATTTTGTCTCAATTTGATAGGTACTATATTTTTCATAAGCCCATTAACTGTTACCGTTAGGCTCAATGAATAAAAAATTAGCAAGAATCTTTGACGTATTACTGCTACTTGTAGCAATAAGTTTTACAGCAAATGCAACTGAGGAGCTGTCGCCTGAACAATGTCAGGAGATAGGAGGTAAATATACTAAACTTGGTTGTATTTTAGAGAGCGAAGATATTTCAAATGACATAGATTACGAAAATGCATACATGCCAAACAAAGAACAATGTGAATGCCAGGGAAATATTTGGCGTGAAGCCAT
>JBGCFN010000031.1:0-53277 GCA_045106935.1 Gammaproteobacteria bacterium
ATGAGTAACGAAGTCATTGGTGGTGACCGCAAAATTGAAACCATTAAACATAGTTACGAAGGCCTTAAAAAGCACGGCATTAATGTTGTACATAGCAAAGCAACCAATGTTGATATAGATGGGAAAAAAGTGACTACCGAAAGTGGCGATTCTTTTGACTATGATCGCTTAGTCGTCTCCCCTGGCATTTCATTCAAGTGGGGAGCAGTTGAAGGTTACGATGAAGCCGCTTCTGAAATCATGCCTCATGCGTGGAAAGCAGGTCATCAAACCACTTTGCTACGTAATCAGATTGAGTCAATGAAAGATGGTGGACTCGTGATTATTGCACCACCCGCCAACCCTTTCCGATGCCCTCCTGGACCTTACGAGCGTGTGTGCCAAATTGCACATTACTTAAAGCACAATAAGCCTAAGTCAAAAATCTTAGTGTTAGATGCAAAAGACAAGTTCTCTAAACAGGGATTATTCACGCAAGGCTGGAAAGCGCGTTATGACGGTATGATTGACTGGGTACCAGCCGCCGATACTGGTGGTGGAATCACCTCAGTAGATCCAAGCAGCATGACGGTATCAACAGACTTTGATGAATACCAAGCCGATGTGGTTAATTTAATTCCACCTCAATCTGCTGGCACCATTGCTATCACTGCTGGACTCACTAACGATTCTGGTTGGTGTCCTGTCGACTTAGGTACATTTGAATCAACCATACACGCTGGCGTTCATGTCATCGGTGATGCAAGTATCGCCACCGGCATGCCTAAATCAGGCTATGCAGCTAATTCTCAGGCTAAAGTCTGTGCCGCAGCTATTGTGGCTTCACTGAACGAACATGACATGGCAGATCCTTCTTACGTCAACACATGTTATAGCTTAGTGGCGCCGGATTACGGTATTTCAGTCGCGGCAGTATATAGACTTGCGGAAGACCGTTCTAAAATTGCAAAAGTAGCAGGCGGTTTAACACCGAGCGATGCAAGTGCAGATGCATTGCAACGCGAAGTGCAATACGCATATAGTTGGTACGACAATATTGTCGCCGATATGTTTAGCTAAGCAATTTTTTAAGCACTACCTTAAAAGCGGAGCTAAATGCTCCGCTTTTTATTTGTCTGATATTTTTATTTAGAATTATTTAGTGAATTACCTTAACGCAGCATTACCAACGAAAACACACCCAATTAAACATTGGGGACAGCTATATGGGTGTGCGCGTGGCTTAATCATCAATGATGCTGTACATCAACATGATGGTCTGGTCGTGGTTCTTACTGCAGATTCGTTATCGAGCACAATCACTTTTAACGAAACTAAATTCTTCAACCAAGATGACACTGAGTTTTTAAGTTTTCCAGAATGGGAAACATTACCCTATGACATATTTTCACCCCATGAAGATATCGTCTCCGACAGAATTACAACGCTACACAGGTTACCCCAATTAACTCATGGAGTATTAGTATTACCTATTACTACCTGCATGCAACGAGTCGCGCCAAAAGATTTCGTTACTGAAATTTCCTTACACATAAAAATTGGCGATATTCTTGAATTAGACAAATTGCGTAGCTCTCTAGCGGCAGCGGGATACCATCATGTCTCTCAAGTCGTCACACGTGGTGAATTTACTGTCCGCGGATCGATTGTTGATTTTTTCCCAATGGGCTCGAATCACCCCTATCGATTGGAATTCTTTGATGATGAAATTGAAACGATACGTACATTCGATCCAGAAAAACAAACATCTTTAGAGAAGCTTGATGAAATCAGCTTACTCCCTGCGCATGAATTTCCTAGTGATGAACAGGCAATCAAAGCGTTTCGTCGCCGTTATCGAGAAAAAATTGAAGGCGACCCAAACAAAAGTATTATTTACAAGGAAGTAAGCAATGGTAATTTCCCACCTGGAATTGAATATTATTTGCCACTGTTCTTTGATCAGACATTCTCGCTATTTGATTACTTTCCAAAAAACACTTTATTTGTTTTACACGAAGATGCGCTAGAAATAGCTGAAGAGTTTGAATCTGATTTATACAGTCGTTATGAACAACGACGCCATGACATTGAACGCCCTATTCTACCTCCCAAAGATATTTATCTATCTGCGGATGAAACTAAAGAAAAAATTGAGCAGTTCTTGCGAGTGCAACTAAACAGCAATAAATATCAAAACACACAAGATGATATCTTCACAAATTATGCAAGCTCTACGCTCCCTGCGATCAATATTGATTCACGCTTAGAAGATCCAGCAATGCAGCTGCGTCAATTTATAAAGTCTAAAAATAGACGTATTGTATTTGCAGCAGAATCCTTAGGCAGACGTGAGCACGTGAATGAAACTTTACGCAGCTTGGACATAAAACCAACCACGCAAAATAATTGGCATACATTTACACAAAGCAGTGATGCAATCAATTTATTAGTTGCTCCCATTGATGATTCAGTAGATTTACCTGAGCATGGCATCACTATCATTGCTGAAAGACAGTTATTTGGTAACCGCGTCAGACAAACAAATAAGCGTAAAAGAACACGCGATGCAGATGCCATTGTCCGTAATCTTAATGACCTTACTGAAGGTGCACCCGTGGTTCATGAAGATCATGGAGTTGGGCGTTATCAAGGATTACAGTCGTTAAATATTCAAGGGCTAGAGACAGAATTTTTAACTTTAGAATATATGGGTGGTGACAAATTATATGTGCCTGTTGCTAATCTACATCTTGTCAGTCGTTATACAGGCGCCGATAACGAGAGCGCTCCATGGCATAAACTCGGCTCAGATCTATGGGCTAAAGTAAAACAAAAGGCAGCAGAAAAGGCACGTGATGTTGCCGCAGAACTTTTAGAGGTCTATGCACGTAGAGAAGCCAAACAAGGCATTCACTACGATATTAGTATGCACGACTACATTACATTTTCATCCAGCTTCCCCTACGAAGAAACACCGGACCAACAAACAGCGATCGAGAACGTCCTTGCTGACATGGAATCATCCAAGCCTATGGACAGAGTTGTATGTGGCGACGTTGGTTTTGGCAAAACAGAAGTGGCTATGCGCGCAGCTTTCATCGCCGTCAGCAATGGCAAACAAGTTGCTGTATTGGTACCCACTACTTTATTGGCACAACAACATTACCAAACATTTCTAGACCGCTTTGCTGAGTGGCCCATTCAAATCGAATCACTTTCAAGATTTAATTCAGCTAAAAAACAAAAAGAAACAATCGAGTCATTAAAAAACGGTAAAATCGATATCGTCATCGGTACTCACAAACTATTTAATGCTGACATTAAATATAAAAATCTTGGTCTCATTGTGATTGATGAAGAACAACGTTTTGGTGTTCGTCACAAGGAAAAACTGAAAGCTTTACGTGCTGAGGCTGATATACTGACTTTAACAGCGACACCGATTCCAAGAACATTGAATATGTCGCTAAGTGGTTTAAGGGATTTATCAATTATTGCTACCCCACCTCATCATCGACATGCGATTAAAACATTTGTCTCACAATGGAATGACGCTAATATCAAAGAAGCCTGTACACGCGAAATAAAACGCGGCGGCCAAATTTACTTCTTACATAACGAAGTAAAAACGATCGAAAAAATCACGAAAGAATTACAAGACTTATTACCAAATGCATCCATTCGATTTGCTCATGGTCAAATGTCTGAGCGTGAACTTGAACAAGTGATGCTAGATTTTTATCATACTCGTTTCAGTATTTTAGTTGCCACCACCATTATTGAGAGTGGATTGGATGTACCAAGTGCCAATACTATTATAATTAACCGTGCGGACAAATTAGGCTTATCACAATTACATCAGTTACGAGGACGTGTGGGTCGCTCACATCACCGCGCCTATGCTTATTTGATCACACCTCACAGAAAAGCCATGTCGGCAGATGCGATTAAACGATTAGATGCGATAGAATCATTAGAAGAATTAGGTGTTGGCTTTACATTAGCGACACATGATTTAGAAATTCGTGGTGCGGGCGAACTACTCGGCGAAGACCAAAGCGGACAGATCCATGAAATTGGCTACACCATGTATAATGAGTTACTCTCACGAGCAGTACGCGCATTGAAGTCGGGAGATCTACCTCAGTTGGATCGGCCATTAGATCATGGCTTAGAAGTTGATCTTGGTGAGCCAGCCTTGTTACCAGAAGACTATGTTCCCGATGTGCATATGCGACTAGTGTTATATAAACGCATAGCAAGTGCTGCAGATGAAACTGAATTGAAAGATTTACAAACCGAGCTTATTGATCGTTTTGGATTACTTCCAAACTCTGCCAAAAACCTTTTCCTAACCACGGAACTAAAGTTATTTGCAGGCAGTCTGGGTATTAATAAAATTGAAGCCCATGAAGACGGCGGACGAATCTTGTTTGACAAAGACCCTAAGATTGATATTGATCAGTTGTTATTACTACTTCAGCGCCAATCTTCAGTCTTTAAGATGTCGGGAAGTGAAAAACTACTCTTTACGGTTAATTTGACCACGATAGAGAATAGAATTGAATATATCCGCAATATCATTAACACCATAGCATTTAAGGAAGCGGCATGAATTTAAAGTCATTGTTAGTATGCATTGCACTCATTAGTATCAGCATTTTCACTTCAATTGCATCTGCAAAAGACTATGCCATTGAAGTCATTTTATTTACCAACAAAGATGGTCTTCAACAAAGTGCAGAGCAGTTCAATTTCAATCACATCATTCCTGCACCCGCTAATGGGCTCGACCTTGAATCCACTGATAATAACTCTCAATGGCAAGCCATTGCTGAAGAAGACTTTATTCTAAAAAACATCGCAGAAAAACTTAAACGTTCAAGCAATTATCGCATTTTGAAGCATTTTGCTTGGCGCCAACCCGTCGTTGAAAAACGTGATTCACAACCGATTAGCATCAAAGCAGGCCGTGATTTCACAAACCAATATCCTGAACATGCTTATCGTCAAATAGAATTCAGCGATACATCTACAAATAATGCTTCGCGTAATTCAAAGGTCTTGGAATTGGACGGCACGATTAACGTCGTCATTACTCGATATATTCACTTGTATAGCGACCTTGTCTATCGGCTACCAAGAACAATACCAACAGAAATTAACGACGCATTAAATCGTGGCCAAGCACTAGTCGACTATTCTGTTCAATCACACCGACGCATGCGTAGTCGCGAGTTGCATTATATTGATCATCCATTAGTAGGTATTTTAGTCGAAGCCACCCCTATCGAGGATGAGGAGTAGTTAAGCGTTAAACTATTTCTACCAACTTAGCTAATAGCGTCCGTACTTTCTCCATACCAACTTGAGTACATTCTCTAATAGACTCTAGTGTAATTAATTCTTCACTTCGACCTGCTGCCCAATTTACGGACATTGCACAGTGTGCGTATCCAATTTCAAGTTCTCTAGCTAAAGCCGCTTCAGGCATTCCTGTCATCCCCACCACATCACATCCATCTCGTTCTAGTTTGTTGATTTCTGCAGCCGTTTCTAAGCGCGGACCTTGAGTCGCACCGTAAACGCCGCCTCGAAAGGCATCTACTTCTGCAAGATCTGCCGCTTCAATCAAATTCTCACGTAATGCTTGATCATAAGGATTAGAAAAATCTATATGTTTCACCTGGCTTAAATCTTTTTCAAAATACGTATGTGGGCGACCATATGTATAGTCAATAATCTGATCAGGAATGATTATTTTTGTCGGATGGATATCGGGATGAATGCCACCCACCGCCGCCACAGCAACAATATGTTTAACCTCTTTATCACGCAACGCCCAAATGTTTGCACGATAGTTAACCATATGCGGGGGAATAGTATGGCGTGATCCATGACGCGGCAAAAAAATAATTTGCTTACCGCCATACTCACCAAACGTGATTGGACCTGATGGCGTTCCAAATGGTGTACGCACAACTTCTTTACGGATAATTTTCAATCCTGGAAATGAAGCTAATCCTGTTCCACCGATTATTGCTATATCTTGCATGGTTTTATTGCCTGTTTATTTTATTCTGAAATTGCATAGATAGCAGGAACATTACGCAAGTAACCCTTATAGTCCATACCGTAACCATAAACATAACGATCAGTTACTTCTAAACCAAATATATCTGGCTTACGCCCTACCTGAGGTGTTGATTTTTTCTTCAGCAACAACACGGTTGTTATCACTTCTTTAGCACCATGCTTTTTACAATATGACACCAATTCTTCCATGGTATAGCCTTCATCATAAATATCATCGACCAGTACCACTGTTTGATCTTCTAGTGATAATTGTGGTTCTTTCAACCAATGCAAACTTCCACCAACAGTTTTATCGCGATAACGTGCAACTTGTAGATAATCTAATCGCACATCACAATCCATGCTTCGCAATAAGTCTGAGGTGGTAATTATTCCACCATTCATGACACAAACCAGAATTGCATTTTTACCATTTATCTTTTCTTCTAATGCAAACCCCATATTCTCAATTGCAGATTTAATTTGGCTAGCACTAAATATTAAGTCAGAATTTTCTTTAACCGCCTGTAGTTCTTGAGAAGATAAATTTGCCATAAGATTAAAAAAATAATTGCACTTAACTTTGAGCAATCTGCCCTTGTTGCAAAAACATCGTTGTTGTCGGAAATGCCATTTCTGCCCCATTCTCAACAACAATGTTAGAAATTCTTAATAAGACGTCTTGCTTAACTTCATGATAGTAAGCCCAATCAGTTGTCTTAGTGAACGTGTAAACAAAAAAATCAACAGATGATTCATTAAAGGCATTAAAATTGACTATCATGGTTTGCGTTTGATCTATCTCCTCATGCGCCTTTAGCATAGCCTTCACACTTGCAACGATTCGATCCATCTGTGCCACATCGTCGTAACGCAGCCCAATAGTTTCGTATATTCGGCGATGCGACATACGTGAAGGATTTTCAACAGCAATCGTAGCAAAAATAGAATTTGGCACATATAAAGGACGTTTATCAAACGTACGAATCGTAGTTAGTCTCCAGCCAATGGCTTCAACCGTGCCTTCAATTTTTCTATCTGGTGAACGAATCCAATCTCCCGCGGTAAATGGTCGATCCAAATAAATCATTAAACCGCCAAAGAAGTTTGATAATAAATCCTTAGCTGCAAAACCAATAGCAATACCACCAATACCACCAAACGCCAGAACACCAGACACACTAAAACCAAGTGTTTGCAATATAACTAATGCTGTTGTGATAAAGATAGCTACCCTGACTAATTTACCAATAGCATGTATCGATGTTTTATCGACTTGCTGACCGGCTTGTAGCTTCTGTTTAATCGTGGCATTTTCCAGTCTGGCAACAAACGAAATTAATGCCCATGAAATCATTGCGGTAATTAAGGTATACCGAATGGGATTAATATATTGAACCATTTCAGCATCGGTTTGTGCACCAGCAATTTGTGCAGCATAAGAAATACCAATAATGATAATTGTATAGCGTAAAGGTCGACGCACTGCATTGACCAAAGCATCATCCCATGGGTTATGAGTGATATCAGCTTTAGCTGCTAATTTAGCTAATACTCGTCTCGCGATAAAAGCTAACACCAATACTCCGAACACGACTGCAAACACTTCGTATACCCAAGTATCGATCAAGTCATTGGCAATAACATTTTTTATTTTTTCTATTAAATCCTGCATAACAATGTTTTCTAATTATAAATTTAACGACATACTTTTATTTGTTTGGCATGTTTCAATAAACTCATCAAGCAAGGTTTGATGTTCTCTGCTCGGTGGCTCAGGTGTTTTACCATGAAAGCGAGCTAAACGTAATTGTGAGCTGGGGTTATTGTAATCACTGAGTTGGTCTAGTGCGGGAGGAATATCTTCAGGTTCATTACAAATCAAGACCATATCAGAACCTGCTTCCAATGCTGCTTGAAGGCGACTACCAATATCACCAATCACATGAGCACCCTTCATCGACAAATCATCACTAAAAATGACACCTTCAAATCTCATTTGTTCACGCAGTACACGTGTTAACCAGTAAGGCGAAAAACTTGCTGGTTTTTTATCCACATGTTCATACACGACATGTGCAGACATCATGCCGGCGATACCATGATCAATTAAACGTTGAAATGGAATCATGTCAGCTAGTTGCAAATCATTTTCATAACGATGGTCAACTGGACATTCAAAATGCGAATCAGCCGTCACTGTGCCATGGCCTGGAAAATGTTTCCCCACGGATTCCATACCCCCTTTACGCAGCCCCAGCATAAACTTACTCGCCAAGGCACTGACCGCATCAATATCTCCATGGAATGCCCTATCACCTATTACAACGCTCTCTCCTGTATCTAAATCAAGAATGGGAGCGAAAGTAAAGTCGACACCGATTTCGCGCAGTTCAGTGGCTAATCGACAAGCAAGTATTTCCGCCAGCAACATCGCTCTACTTGGATCTTTGTCATAAACCTCTCCAATACATCTCATTGGAGGAAATTGAGTAAAGCCTTCTCGGAAACGTTGTACACGTCCGCCTTCTTGATCCACGGCTACCAGTAGTTTTGGTTTCTTAATAGCGTGTAGCTCACGTATTAAAGAAGTAATCTGATCTTTGTTTTGATAATTTCTAGTAAAAAGGATGACCCCTCCCACAGCAGGATGAGACAACCATCGTCGCTCTTCAGCACTAATTTCTGTGCCTTGAAGATCGATCATTAAAGGACCATTGCTCATTATTTAATTACAATCCAATGAGTTAAAAGACTTATTAAGGTATTAGACAAGAAATAGTGTTAATTGTATGGTGAAATTCACACTAACATAAGCGTTAAACTGAGACGCAGGATACTTTACGACAGAGAATACTTCAGGTAAAAAAATAGGGCACCCATAACCGAGTGCCCTAACCAGGAGGAGTCGAGAATAACAACATGGCAATCAAATAAATTCTGATTGATGTTGTGAGGCTCACTAAGTTAAATGCATTTATGATGCCAAAATCATTATAATTTTTAAAATCAATAACTTAGAAAATATCACCTGGTAGATGTCATCTTTTAGTTATTTTATCGTCACATTATGTGGCAAATAATTGCCGGATACGGCAATTATTGCCAATAACAAACACTGGAACTCACTGAATAATAGTCGTATTTTCACAAAATTCAGAGTTAATTTTGCAGTATATAACCTTAGGTACTTCTCCTCATTTATGCCAAAACAAAAATACCAAGCAGCATTGGACGCCAATGAATTGAACTATGACGAAATGCAAATGAGGGTCGTAGAGCACCTGGAAATTCTGCACTCTCGGTTTATTAATCAAGATTCTAATTGCGAAAATTCCATTGGTAATAAGTTAACAGGAATTTTTCGTCTATCGAAAAAACAAAATACTGCGACTAAAGGTTTATATATTTGGGGATCAGTTGGCCGTGGGAAAACTTATCTCATGGATATATTTTATGACTGTCTACCGCAAGAAAGAAAACTACGCTTACATTTTCATCGATTCATGCAAGAGATACATCATCAATTACGAAACATTAATAATGAAGAAGATCCTTTAGTCACTGTTGCAGACAGCTTTAAACAACGCACTGATATTATCTGCTTAGACGAGCTGTTTGTGTCGGATATCGGAGATGCAATGATATTGGCGGGATTGCTTGATGCATTTTTTTCTCATGGCATCATATTAGTCACAACCAGTAACTGTCACCCCGACGACTTATACAAAGGCGGCCTACAAAGGCAAAAATTCCTCCCTGCTATCGAACTAATTAAACAACAAACCAACGTGGTTGAACTCGGCGGGAATACTGATCATCGCTTAGAATTTTTGGAGCATGCCGATATTTTTCACCACCCACTTGATGAACACGCCCATCAAGTAATGGCAAATAATTTTTTACATGTTTCACCGGAACCGGGTATTGAAAATGAAAGCTTGTGTATTGAAGGGAGAAACATCCAAACAATTCGTTGCGCAGATGGTACGGTCTGGTTACTTTTCAATGAATTGTGTGGTGGTCCGCGCAGTGCAGCAGATTACATTGAAATTGGCCGTTGTTTTAATACTGTATTAATTTCAGAAATACCCGTGTTAACAAATAACGACGACCTTGCTCGCCGCTTCATCACTGCTATCGACGAGTTTTATGACCGTAGTGTTAAAGTGATAATTTCTGCAGAAGCAAGTGCTCATGATTTATACAAAGGAAAACGCCTATCTTTTGAATTTCAACGAACTGTCAGTCGATTACTTGAAATGCGCTCCCATGACTACTTAGCACGACCACATAAATCACTGTGACAGAAGATGCTTGTTTCGTTATGATTAACCTCTAAATTATCACGTGTGAGTTGACTATGAAAAAACCAGTTACCGTGGCCATCACCGGTGCCGGAGGAAACATTGGATACGCAATTGCTTTTCGTATTGCGGCAGGCAATTTATTTGGCCCTGACCAACCAGTGAACTTACATCTCATTGAAATTGAACCCGTATTACCCGCCCTAACAGGCGTCGTCATGGAATTAAATGACTGCGCTTTCCCAACACTTAACAAAATTGTTGCCACTGCCGATTTTTCTACAGGATTTGGTGATGCTGATTATATTTTCCTCATTGGCTCTAGACCGAGAGGCAAAGGCATGGAACGACAAGACCTGTTAAGCGCTAATGGCGCGATCTTCAAACCTACCGGAAAAGCAATCAGCGAAAATGCAGCGAAAGATGTTCGCGTATTAGTTGTGGGTAATCCGGCAAATACAAATGCACTGATTGCATTACATAATGCACCTAACTTGCAGCCCCACCAAATTACTTCGATGATGCGTTTAGACCATAATCGCACCATCAGTATGCTCGCTGAAAAAGTAGGCGCACACTCTTCTTCAATAAATAATGTCACTGTATGGGGCAATCATTCAACAACGCAGTTCCCTGATTTACAACACTGCACTGTCAATGGAAAAAGCGCACTTGAATTGATTGATATGGATTGGTATCGAAATGAATTTATAGAGCGCGTTCAAAAAAGAGGCGCCGAAATAATTGAGGCCCGCGGTGCCTCATCGGCAGCTTCAGCTGCCTCAGCAGCAATTGATCACATGCGTGATTGGGTGCTTGGTTCAGATGGAGACAGTTGGGTGAGTATGGGAACATACTCAACAGGAAGTTATGGTGTTACAAGTGAACTAATGTATTCATTCCCTACTCACTGCAGTAATCGCGAATTCCATACCATTACAGATTTAGAACTAGATGAATTCTCACGTGAGATGATCGCGCTCTCTGAAAAAGAATTAATCAAAGAACGCGATATGATTAGATGGTTACTTTGCGAGTAACTTAAGTTATAAATTAACACCCTGCCATTCAGTCACAAAATCATTAATATATTTTGCCACTTCATCTGGGCGATCTTCTTGCACCCAATGCCCTGCTCGTTCAATGTATTGAACTCTTGTTGGGCCTGATATTCTTTCTTTAAGTTTTTCTGCCGCTGATGCAGACATAAAGTTATCAGCAAGCCCCCACATCACCATTGTAGGACAGGTAATTTTACTATGATCGACATCGGTGTCAGAATTTTGTGGATCTGCAGAAATTCGAATCAAGGATTTAAACCCTGTCATACCGGGTCCTCTACCCCAAAATTGTAGATAGTTTTGTTTACAGTTTTTGTCTGTGAATGGTGACCCATCGTAGCTACCCATTCGCATCAATGCTGGGAAACCTGCTACTGCTTGCGGCAACGCTTGTGCCAGCACTTCATCAGGTGCGCCATCTAACCCTGCCAGGGCTTCAACTTCACATACAGGCCATTGATCAAAACACACCGGATTAATTAACACTAATCGAGAGATATAGTCACAATACTTTGTAGCAAACACTTGGGCGACACCACCCCCATGATCATGCGCAACAAGAATAACTTTTCCTTTTAATCCTAAGCCCTCAATGACACCTTTAACTGCTTCCGCTTGATTCATAAAAGAGTGCTTAAATTTTTCGAGCGGCATATCTGATTGACCGTAACCCACCATATCCATAGCAAGTGTTCGGTAGCGATCTTTCAGGTTTTCTTGGACATGACGCCAAAGACGCGCATTAGTTGGAATGCCGTGAACCATCAATAGTGTTTCTTCACCACTCCCAGATTCTTCTATATTGATATTGATCTTTAAACCATCAACTGTAACTTCTTGCTTCATAACTCTCTCCGTATTCTTATTATTCTCACATCCTAACTCCAAATAATCATTGAACACAAATAAAAAAGCCCTGGAATCCAGGGCTTTTAATCATATCTATTTATGGGCCTCGTTTTAGCTATGCTGCACTTCTATCTGGAAAGATATCACCATCTCCATTATCCCTGGTGTTACTTTCACTATGACTGTCGCCAGTATTTAGTCCATCATTCGAGTCCAATGTATTGGGTCGATTAGCAAACTCAGCCAAAGTGATGCTATTTAAGAAACCATAAATCTTTTCACTGAGCTCATCCCAAAGCACGTGTGTGACATATTTTTTCTCTAATGTTGGCTCAACAGAAACATCTGATGATACTTGTGGCTTGTATTCATCGATAGCTGAGATAATTTGTGCAACGCTGATTTCGCTTGGCAAACGAGACAATTTATAGCCGCCTCCTGGCCCACGCACACCGATCACTAATCCACTCTTACGTAGTTTCGCAAATAGCTGCTCTAAATAAGATAATGATATCCCCTGGCTTTGAGATATTTCAGCCAAGGTGACAGGTCGAACCCTATCATTGAGCGCCAAATCCATCATGGCAGTAATTGCATGACGTGCTTTGGTTGATAATTTCATTTTGACCACCTTTTTATCTTAAAATTTATTCTTACAACTATGTTATTAGTGTGTATTTTTCGTCTCTGGTTTCATCTATTTTGCAATAAATTTTAAAAAATCAGAGTCAGCCTATTCACGATATCCATCGGCAATATCAAGATGAATAATGGCATTGGAACGTACTTAATGGATTAATTGTATATTTTATACACAATCAATTCGAGACATTTCAGTATTAAACACATGCCCTTGTGCTATACAAAAGCTCAACCACTTATACAAGAACCGGTTATCCCTCCATTTATTACACAACGAACTATCCTCAGATCGCTTGGGCACACCCCATTTCATCTCACGATGCAGCACTTCTGCTTGCATCGCATCGAAATACACCCTGACTAATACATTAGGCAATTCTCTTGGCGTATTATCGTTATGCTCTTGAAATCGATAGGTGAGATTCAGCGTAATGGTGTATTTCGTCCGTTCAATGACACGTAGGTGCAAATCTAAGCCTTGATTCACATGAGAGGCATTATAGTCATGTAAAACATGAAGATTTCCACATAACTTTTTGAGTTTAATATAATTATTCTCATAAATTTCCATCAGACCTGCAAACGTATTGGGATCTGGATGTGGAATTCTTGCGTATTTAGTAGAGCAACGCATAGTAAATTGTGTCAATTATTAAACTCATTTGAATCTTTGATTAAATATACCAGGACAAATTATACATCGGCGTAATTGCAGAAATCGTTCATTTGATAATGAATCTACTCCAATTATCTTGGCTCGACTGCGTTTACCTGGCGAAGATAGAATTATCCAGACGAGCGAATCATTTAAATAAGCCACATTAAGATGCTCAAATCGTTGCCAATGATTTGAGTCACTCGACACACTCCAACACTTGAAGGCAGATTCATATTTGATGAAAAAATGACCTTTGGCAGACCATTGCTTTAACGTAATAGCCAAAGAAATCAGCAAAATCAAAGTCGTGCTTGCAATCAAAAGCATTGATAGATCAAAACTCATGACGCAGACAATGGTGAAGACATGAACAAACACGATATAAATGACCATCAACCGTGATGGCGACACTTCAAACTGTTCAATCAAATTGAATGAATTTTATCCACTATTGTGATGACTAAAGGGTCCTTGACAGACTGATTTCGTGTCAGTATCGCATGCAATTCGGGGTCTTGTAGTGCAAGTAATGCTGCAAATGCACATTGTTCGCTTGCATCCGCACAATCGTAGAAATTCTCAAGATAGCGAGTCGTTAATGTATCTAGTTCCTTCGTCCCTCGACGACATCGCCAACGCAATTTAGAGCGATCTGGAACGCCCGACATAATTGAATAAGAGTCGTTTAGTTGCGTCGTTTAACGATTAATTTCTTAATCTCGGCGATCGCTTTTGCAGGATTTAGATTCTTTGGACAAGCATTAGTACAATTCATAATCGTGTGGCATCGATATAACTTAAATGGATCTTCTAACTCGTCTAGTCGCTCACCAGTCGATTCATCACGACTATCTGCTATCCAACGATAGGCAGCAAGTAAAGCGGCAGGGCCCAAATAACGATCACTATTCCACCAGTAACTTGGGCAACTAGTTGAACAACATGCACATAAAATACACTCTTCTAACCCTTCTAGCTTTTCACGGTCTTCTTTAGATTGAAGGCGTTCACGATCAGGCGGTGGAGGTGTATCTGTCTGCATCCATGGTTGAATAGAGGCATATTGTGCATAAAAGTTGGTTAAATCTGGCACCAAGTCTTTGACAACATCCATATGTGGCAATGGGTATACTTTCACATCACCCTTAATATCATCAATAGCTTTAATACATGCCAATGTATTCATACCATCAATATTCATTGAACAAGAGCCACAAATCCCTTCTCGACAAGAACGTCTAAAGGTTAATGTTGGATCAATTTCGTTCTTAATCTTAATTAAAGCATCAAGCACCATCGGCCCGCAGGTATCAAGATCGATATCATACGTATCTACGCTAGGATTATTCCCATCATCTGGGTTGTAACGATAAATTTTGAAGCGCTTTGTATTCTTAGCCGTTGCCGGGGCTTCAAACACTCTACCCTTTTTAACAATCGAATTTGCTGGAAGTGAAAATTCAGCCATGAATAGCTCCTATCATCCTTTTACTTAATCCTGAAAAATGCTTAGTAAACACGTGCTTTTGGTGGGAACACGTCGACTTCATCAGTTAACGTTGTCAGATGCACTGGACGATAATCAATATCGACTTTACCTTCATCTGAAACCGTCGCCAGTGTGTGTTTCATCCAAGAATCATCATCACGGTCCTTAAAATCATCACGTGCATGAGCACCCCGACTCTCAGGTCGATTTAAGGCGGATGCGACAGTCGCAATTGCTTGAGGAAATAGATTTGATAACTCTAGAGTTTCAATTAAGTCTGTATTCCAAACCATTGATTTATCAGTAACTTTCACATCATCAAACTGCTTATATAAAGCACTGACTTTTTCTAAGCCTGTCGATAATGACTCACCAGTTCTAAACACTGCAGCATGAGTTTGCATTGTTTTTTGTAGATTCAATCGTAAATCAGCAGTGCTTGTGCTGCCATTTGAATGACGTAACGCATCAAACCGATCCATGACTTTCTCAGTGGCATGTTCCGGTAACGTTGGATGTGGCGTATTGGGCTTCACTAATTCAGCGGCTCTAATTGCTGCTGCACGCCCAAAGACGATCAAGTCTAGTAATGAATTGGACCCTAGTCTATTTGCGCCATGAACAGAGACACATGCCGCCTCACCTATAGCCATTAAACCTGGCATAACGGTATCTGGGTCACCATTCACTAAATTGACAACTTGGCCATAATGATTGGTTGGAATTCCGCCCATATTGTAATGCACGGTCGGTAATACAGGAATTGGATTCTTGGTGACATCAACCCCCGCAAATATTCTCGCGCTTTCCGCGATGCCCGGCAGTTTTTCATTGATCACATCTGCGCCTAAATGTTCTAAATGCAAATGTATATGATCAGCTTCATCACCAATGCCTCGCCCTTCATTTATCTCCATCGTCATTGAACGACTAACGACGTCTCTAGAAGCTAAATCTTTAGCGTTTGGCGCATAACGCTCCATAAAACGGTCACCTTGAGAATTAGTCAAATACCCTCCCTCTCCACGTGCACCCTCAGTAATCAAACATCCCGAGCCATAGATACCTGTTGGATGAAATTGCACAAATTCCATATCTTGCAAAGGCATTCCTGCCCTTAAAATCATAGCGTTACCGTCACCTGTGCATGTATGTGCTGAAGTACATGAGAAGTAAGTACGCCCATAACCACCGGTAGCAAGTAGCACTTGATGAGCACGAAAACGATGTAATTCTCCTGTGGCCAAATCAATCGCAATCACACCACGACATGTTCCATCATCGTCCATCAATAAATCGATCGCAAAGTATTCAATGTAAAACTCGGCATTATGTTTTAGCGACTGTTGATACAAAGTATGCAAAATCGCGTGCCCCGTTCTATCTGCTGCGGCACATGTGCGCTGAGCGATACCTTCGCCATAGCGTGTTGTCATGCCACCAAATGGACGTTGATAGATTTTTCCTTCTTCTGTTCGAGAAAATGGCACTCCGTAATGCTCTAACTCAACAATTGCAGGAACAGCTTCTCGACACATGTACTCAATAGCATCTTGATCGCCCAGCCAATCTGACCCTTTAACGGTGTCATACATGTGCCAGCGCCAATCATCTTCACCCATATTCCCCAGCGAAGCACTCATACCACCCTGTGCAGCCACAGTATGGCTTCGTGTTGGAAATACTTTAGTGATACATGCGGTCGATAACCCGCTCACTGCCATGCCAAATGTAGCACGCAGGCCCGCTCCACCAGCACCTACAACGAGGACGTCGTAAGTGTGGTCAATAAACTTATAACTTTCGCCCATACTATTACAAAGATACTTTAATAATTGAAAATAAGCCCATGAATGTAAAAGCAATACATGCAAAATTCAGAGCGATTAATGAGGCTACTTTTCTCCAGCCACCAACGTAGTCTTCGATGATGACCTGAACCCCTAACTGCACGTGATAAAACATAGTCACGACCAATAATGCCAATGCTACAGCCACAATTGGTGACTGCATCCAACTGATGACAGCGGCATAACTAAATTCACCAAAACTAGCAATGGAGAAAGCCAGCCAAATAGTCAGAGGAACTAACGCAATTGACGTTAAACGTTGAGCCCACCAGTGGTGCGCACCTTCTTTCGCGGACCCAAGGCCTTTAGCATTTGATAATGGTGTTCTTAAACTCATCTATATTAACCCCACGCTAGTGCCCAAGTGGCTGCTGTTGCTATAAACGCAAATGCGATCACAAATAGACCAGATCTGTTTGCAGTATTCTTTTCTAGTGCAGCGCCTGCATCCCAAATCAAATGACGCACACCATTTGCTAAGTGCAAATAAAGTGCAAATGACCAGCCTACTAGTAGTAGTAAGCCGATTGGATGTGAGAGCCATGATTGAACGGCTTCAAACTGACTAGATCCACTCGCGATGGCTGCAAGTACTACGACCATCACTACCGCGCCAATACTGAGAAATACACCACTCATACGATGGAGAATGGATAACGCCATGGTGAGCTGCCAGCGATAGATCCCTAAATGTGGCGACAATGGCCGTTGAGGTGTGCCCATGAAAATTGACTCCTAACTTCCTGTAATACTTAACTGAGGCACGGGCTAAAATATTGCCGCACCTACTCGATTCTATATTATGACTTGATAACCACGTTTAATGAATTGATTATATTCAAAATCATAATTGTTAGCGCAAGAATTGTATACCCGTGGAGGTATAACAAGAGGCTGGAAATTACATTACTTTGGCTTCAGAAGCTAGCTTGACAAGCTAGATTTGCAATCAAATACGCACTTCATTTGTATAGGTATCCATTGTGACTGTAAGCATTTTAGACAACCCGACAACACCCGATCAGTTTTCGGCCGATTTAAACAAACCTACCTTAGTTAATCTAAGTCATTTAGCTTGCTACCGTATTGATGGTGACGATGCCTCTGCTTTCTTACAAGGCCAGTTTTCTAACGACATCAATGATGTCACGCCTAGCACAGGACAACTCAGTAGTTACTGCACGCCAAAAGGCCGCATGTTGGCCATATTTTATATTTGTAAACGAGATAATAGCTATTACTTGGTCACCTCAAGTGATATTGCTGAAGAAGTGATGAAGCGGTTACAAATGTTTGTCATGCGCTCCGCAGTCACTATTACACGCTTGGAAGACACATTATTGCTAGGTGTCTGCCATGACACACAACACAATTTACTTAAAGCACTACAACTTCAACCTACTGAATCTCATTATCAAGTGAGCGCTAATGATGATTACATCTGCATGAATATACCCAGCGATAAGGCTCGTTATCTCGTCATTGCAGATCCGATAGCACTTTCACAACTCAGCGATCTAACAACTAATGACATAAATATTTATGATGCCTCCTATTGGCAGTGGCTAGACATCCTAGCAGGACTCCCAAGCATTTCGGCCAACGTCCAAGAGGCGTTTGTGCCACAAATGGCCAATATGGAGTTAATAGAAGGAGTAAGCTTTAGCAAAGGCTGCTATCCCGGACAAGAAGTTGTTGCGCGTTTACATTACCTTGGCAATGCCAATAGACGCATGTTTAGAATAGAGACTGATCAAGATGAAGACATAGACATTGGCGATGATATTTTTACTCAAGATTCTGAGCAGCCGATTGGAAAATTCATCTCCGTAGTTAAAGAAAGTCAGCAGAAATATTCTGGCTTAGCTGTATTAAGAATAGAAGCTGCAAAAAAGAATCAACTTGCGATTGGCTCTGCATCGGGTAATAGTGCACAAATATTACCATTGCCTTACGAAGTTCCAACCGAATCAAAAAAGAAAGAAAAATAATATGCGCGCCATCGTCTTATATCTTGCTATTGCTGCATTGGCAGCACTTGCCGCTTACATTATTCGAGCTAACAGCAAAGTGATATCAAACATCTTACTTTTTGTATCATTGATTAGCTTATGCATACTCGGTGTCTCTATTGTTATCGAGCAAATTGATTAAATACTATTTAACCAGTCAGCTAACATCTAAACTTAAATATTACGAATTCTGTCAATCAAATTGATAGGTAAACCTATAAAACCCTCACATAATGATCACCACAACATGGTCACAAAGTTTTACCCAAACAAAAATCCATAAAATATAAATTGTTTCCTCTGACGTGGTGAGAACTTAAGACAACAAATAACCTACAGAGCCCATGTGCTTGATTTCACATATTATTTAAATTCACTCATTTAATTTCTGATCAAATTACGAACATTTTCGCTCGAAATTTAACTTCCAAAACTGTGAACTGATTGATTTTTTTTAAGTTTTAACACGTCACAATACCTCACGTATGTTGATACAACTAACACTTAGATTTGCACAAGTGTTTTAATTTTGTAGCACCGCAATCAAGAAGGAACTACTTCCTGCTCGAAGATGACGCACAAAATTCACACATGCACTAGGTTCGCTGTATCACTGCAACTAACCCTTTATAGTCACCTTAAAGAAACAGTAATTTGAGAATGATGATGAGTTTAAAGCCTGAAGATTCACTCGACGATAGACGCTCAGAACAAGACCGTCGCCGCGCCGATAAAAGCTTATGGGCCAAGAAAATAGAAAGAAGAAAAAGACCAGATCGTCGAATGGAAGGATTAGACGTGGAAGTCATTGAGGTAAGTGAAGATGAATTTTTAGAAATATTTTCGCAATTTACAACCAAATTTAGTCCCGCATAGCAGGTTTACTATTTTCGAACCGTGAAAGAAAATTTTCAAATTACTCCGCTCTCATCTGAGGGAATAACAATACATCTCTTATTGAAGCAGAATCCGTAAACAACATCACCAAACGATCTATTCCTATCCCTTCGCCTGCCGTGGGCGGCAACCCATACTCTAGCGCACGTATATAATCAGCATCATAATGCATGGCTTCTTCATCCCCTCCATCCTTTTGTGCGACCTGCTCTTTAAAGCGAGCGGCTTGATCTTCAGCATCATTCAACTCTGAAAACCCATTGGCAATTTCTTTTCCGCCAACAAAAAATTCAAACCGATCGGTTACTTCAGGATTTTGATCATTACGTCGCGCAAGCGGTGATACTTCAGTGGGATACTGAGTAATAAAAGTTGGTTGATCAAGTCTATCTTCAACAGTTTTTTCAAATATTTCTATGAGTAATTTACCGGTGCCATAGGATTTTTCATGCGGAATATTTAAATGATCACACACAGTGCGCAAGGACTCGACTGTCGACAAATCTTCTTCAGACAAATTTGCATTCATTTTAAGCACGGACTCTTTGACAGACATTCTTGTAAAGGGTTGCTCAAAGTCATACGTCGATCCTTGATAATCGATCGTATATCTACCGTATAGATGATGCGCAAGTTGTCTTAACATATCTTCAGTACGGTCCATCAACGTATGGTACTCAGCATAGGCCTCATAAAATTCCAGCATTGTGAATTCTGGATTATGCCTTGTAGAGAGTCCTTCGTTTCTAAAGTTACGATTAATCTCAAAAACTTTTTCAAACCCACCCACCACTAGACGCTTCAAATATAATTCTGGTGCTATGCGCAAGAATAATTGCATATCAAGTGCGTTATGATGTGTCACAAATGGTTTAGCTGCAGCTCCACCTGGAATAGATTGCATCATGGGCGTTTCAACTTCGAGGAAATCTTTATCGTTAAGATAACTGCGAATAAAGGCGACAATTTTTGAACGGATCTTAAATGTTTCGCGCGCTTCTTGATTCATAATCAAATCTACATAGCGCATACGATATCGTTGCTCTTGATCAGTCAAACCATGGAATTTTTCAGGCAATGGCCGCAGCGATTTTGTTAGCAACACGACAGATTCCATCTTCACATACAAATCACCCTTGCCGGACTTACTAATAGGCCCCGACACTCCAATAATATCTCCAATATCCCAAGTATCGATCTCTTTAATTAACGTTTTGTCTAAGCCTTTACGATCAATATAAGCTTGAATTCTTCCGGACATATCTTGAAGAAGCAAAAATGGACCACGTTGTGCCATTATTCGCCCAGCAATATTTGCATGCTGATTTAATTCAGTTAACTCTTCTTTAGACTTGTCAGAAAATTTATTCTGCAAATCATTTGCCAATGAGTCTCGACTAAAGTCATTTGGAAACGCATTACGATTTGCGCGAATTTCAGCAAGTTTTTCACGTCTCAGTGAAATTAACTTATTTTCATCTTGCTGCTCTTGATTATTATCTTGTTCACTCATTTGATTTAATTATCCTTAAACCTGGCTTACAAGCCATGCTTTAAACTTGCTTCAATAAATTGATCCAACGCACCATCTAAAACGGCTTGTGTATTACTTGTTTCAACAGAAGTCCTTAAGTCTTTAATACGTGATTGATCTAACACATATGACCTAATTTGACTGCCCCAACCAATATCAGATTTAGACTCTTCTAACGCTTGTTGCTCAGAGTTACGTTTTTGCATTTCTAACTCATACAGCTTTGCTTTTAACTGTTTCATCGCAACATCTTTATTTTTATGTTGGGAACGATCATTTTGGCATTGCGTGACAGCACCCGTTGGCAGATGGGTTATACGCACTGCAGATTCGGTCTTATTTACATGCTGCCCTCCTGCCCCACTTGCGCGATAAACATCAATGCGCAAATCAGCAGGATTAATCTCAATATCAATATCGTCATCAACTTCTGGTGAAACAAATACTGCAGCGAATGAGGTATGTCTACGGTTGCCTGAATCAAATGGAGACTTTCGTACTAATCTATGCACACCTGTTTCAGTTCGCAGCCAACCAAATGCATATTCTCCATCAAATTTAATCGTGGCACTTTTTATCCCTGCGACATCCCCTGGAGAAGCTTCAATCAATTCAGTTTTAAATCCCTTATCTTCGCCCCAACGCAAGTACATACGTAGAATCATTTCAGCCCAATCTTGAGCTTCCGTGCCTCCTGACCCAGACTGAATATCCAAGAAAGCATTATTGGTATCCATTTCGCCTGAAAACATTCGTCGAAATTCTAATTGACCAACTTGATCCTCCAAGACCTTTAAGTCTTCAAGTACAGCATTAACAGTAGATTCATCATCTTCCATCTCTGCCAGTTCTAATAACTCTCTCGCTTCTGTGACGCCCTGTTCAGCTGTGCGAATAGTATTCACTATCGATTCATATTGAGAACGTCGCTTTCCTAAGTCTTGTGCGTGCTCAGGATTGCTCCATACATCAGGATCTTCTAGCTCTCGTGACACTTCTTCCAGTTGTTCTACTTTGACATCATAGTCAAAGATACCCCCTAAGCGAATTAACTCGCTCACCGAGATCTTTTAGTTGATTAAAATAAAGTGCCAGTTCCATAGCTATGTCGTTTACGAAGGTTTAAGCCGAGTATGATAACGCACTCGCACTACTAGTGCATCGCCCGTACTTCCAAGTGACGAATGAGTAACTGCGGCGATTCAATTCCTCGAAATAAATTTACATCTAGCTCATAAGCAGCATGAACAATTGACGCTCTATTATTCCAATCAAAATTTGCATAATTAAAGGCGATGGCATTAACAGAATTACTTCCTTCATGTGACTGCAAAGTTAGTTTTAAATGATGCTCACCGACAACTCTATAATCTAATACCTTAAATTCCCCATCAAAGACTGGCACAGGAAAACCTTGCCCCCATGGCCCCGAAGTTCTTAAAAGTTTTGCCGTATCTAAACTGAGATTATTCTCATTCAACACACCATCCGAGAGAATTTCTGCTTGCAAATCATCTGGAGACAACCACTCCTCCAAGACCTGCTTAAATGCAAAAACAAATTCATCATATTTATCTTTAGATAAGCTCAAACCTGCCGCCATCGCGTGGCCACCAAATTTGGCAATCAAAGTAGGATTTCTCGCCGCGATGGTATCTAGCACGTCTCTAATATGAACGCCCGGGATGGAACGCGCAGAGCCTTTTAACTCGTTTTCACCACTATTCGCAAATGCAATGGTGGGTCGATAGTATTTCTCTTTAACACGTGCCGCGAGTATTCCAATGACCCCCTGATGCCAATCAGGTTGATAAATACATAGACCTAATTCATTTTTGTTAGCAAGCGACTCATTATTTTTTAAGCGATCTAAACTTTTAATCGCTTCCTCTTTCATTTGGCCCTCGATCTCGCGTCTTTCGATATTTAACGCATGCAAGCGAGAAGCAAGTTCATTTGCAATCGATTCATTCTTAGCAAGCAAACATTCAATACCTATCGACATATCTTCTAATCTGCCGGCAGCATTAACACGTGGACCGACATAAAAGGCTAAATCGGTCGATACGGCTCGTGAATATTCACTCCCCGCAATCTTAAGTAATGCCAAAATTCCGGGACAACATTGACCTGCTCGTATTCTGCGTAGACCTTGCTCAACTAATATGCGGTTATTGCGATCAAGTGGAACGACATCCGCCACTGTGCCTAGGGCAACTAAATCCAATAACTCAGCAAAATTTGGCTCAGGAAGGTTTTGCGATTTAAACCAGTTTTGCTCTCTCATATACGAGCGCAACGCAATTAACACATAGAACATGACCCCAACACCAGCAAGTGACTTACTCAAAAAATCATCACCAGGTTGGTTAGGATTGACGATGACATTCGCATTGGGCAATGCCTCTCCTGGCAAGTGGTGATCTGTTACCAATACATTGATGCCAAGATCACGCGCGCAATTCACACCCGCAATACTAGAAATGCCATTATCCACTGTGATTATAAGATTAGGTTCGTTTTCCTGGGCTAATTGAACAATTTCAGGGGTTAATCCATAACCAAATTCAAACCGATTAGGCACAATATAACTCACCTTTGCAGCACCTAAACTAATTAAGCCACGCATCGCCAATGCAGTGCTGGTGGCGCCATCCGCATCATAGTCACCGACAATGATCATTGCCCCATCATTTGCGATCGTGTCATACAGTAATTTCGCTGCATCATTAACACCTAATAAGGTGTTGGGAGGCAAAATATTCTGTATCGACATCTCTAAATGGGCAGGATCCGTGACACCTCGATTCGCGTATACTCTTTGTAACAGTCCAGGAAGCTTAGATTGTGCAAGTGATTGTTCTAACAGGGACGCACGTCTTTTTACTCGAGAATTCATTGGCAGGAGTTTAACAACAACTACTCACTTGGCACATCAGAAATAACATTTATTTTAATTAATATTATTTCTATATATTACTTATAACTCATTGTTTTAAATTTATTTATCTAAAATGGCTCAACACTTACTTTTTCTTACTGGCAAACTTGCAGAAAAAAGTTTGCACAAAGTACTGGAAAGCATGCAGCCGACCGACTTTAGTTATGAGGTACATCAAATTGGCGTGAGCGTCGCCGCGTTAATGACCACCGACTTGATTGCGAGACGATTAAAAGACGTTTCTCAGTTCGATAAAGTAATTTTACCTGGCCGCTGCCGCGGTGATATTGATCTACTTGCTGATCAATTAGGCAAGCCAGTTGAACGTGGACCAGAAGAACTCAAGGACCTTCCTCAGCATTTTGGCCATGCTGCCAAGAAATCTGACTTAAGCCAGTATTCAACTGATATTTTTGCTGAAATTGTTGACGCACCTAATATGTCCGTTGAGGAGATTATTGCTCGCGCGGAAAAGTACAGAAATGATGGTGCAAATGTCATTGATTTAGGCTGCTTACCGAATACGCCTTTTGGCCATTTAGCAGAATCAGTACAAGCACTTAAATCTGCTAATTTTAAAGTTAGCGTGGATTCTTTACTTGCCGAAGATCTCGTGACTGGCGGAAAAGCTGGCGCAGATTTTTTATTAAGTTTACAACATAACTCATTATGGGTATTAGAAAAAGTAGACTCTACACCAATCATCATCGGCGACCCTCACAGCAATATGCGCTCACTTTATAAAACCATCGACATTCTCCTTAATGAAGGCGTACGGTTTATTGCTGATCCGATTCTAGACCCCATTAACTTTAATTTTACTGAGTCAATTGTCCGATACCGAAATTTACGTAAGCGTTATCCTGAGATTGAAATCATGATGGGGGTTGGCAACTTAACTGAGCTGACACATGTCGACAGCGCAGGTACAAACGCATTGCTAATGGGCATTATCTCCGAATTAAACATTGGTCATATTCTAGCCACAGAAGTGAGTGAGCACTGTCGGAAGTCTGTCAAAGAAGCGGATCTCGCTCGCCGAATTATGTTCGCCTCAAAAGAAGACAACATCCCACCCAAGGGCTATCACAATGGGTTAATGGCACTTCATGAGCGCAAGCCTTTCCCCTATGACATTAACGAAATTAAGGAATTTGCCGAAGGGGTTCGTGACCCAAACTTTAGAATTCAGGTATGTGATGAAGGCGTCTTCGTATACAATCGCGATGGCATTTGGAATGCCACTGATCCCTTTGATCTTTACCCACACCTAAATGTTGCTGAAGATGGTGCACATGCTTTCTATTTAGGCTGTGAATTGGCGCGTGCGCAAATTGCTTGGCAATTGGGTAAGCGATACGATCAAGATGAGGAACTCGCTTGGGGCATACATCTGGAAAAAGAGGAACAAGACTTGAGCGCGTTTAAAGACGAAGGAAGTACCATGCAATCGCGCAAAGATCGCAAAAAAAATCGCACGAATAAAAATAGTGCCTCCAAAGACAAAAAGAACGACGCTAGACGCTGCTAACCAAATAACATTATGCCTTTTATAAGAGAAAGTATTATTACTACGCTGCATGAAGATGGCAGCGCCCACATTGCACCTATGGGCGTGCATGAAACTGATCAAGGGTTAATGCTTGCCCCTTTCAAACCTTCTGCAACTTTGAATAATCTTATTCGTGAAGGTACAGCGACAATTAATTATCCTGATGATGTACGTATATTTGCAGGCTGCTTAACCGGAAAACGTGATTGGGCAACGTTACCAGCCAGTGTTATCACAGGAATAAGACTACAAGATTGCTTAGCGCATACAGAAATCAAGATTCATACACACGAGGATCATGAACAAAGACCAAAATTTTATTGTGATGTCGTTCATGAGCAAATGCATAAGCCATACCATGGTTATAACCGCGCACAGTTTGCTGTGATTGAATTAGCGATACTTGTCAGCCGGCTAAATATGCTTAGTGATGAGAAGATAAACAACGAAATTGAATACTTACGTATTGGCTTAGACAAAACTGCAGGCGAACGTGAATTAGAGGCCTGGGGTTGGTTAATGGAAAAAGTTACCCAATTTAGAAACACACAATCAGAGAAAGTAACATGACTGGATTTTTAGCAAGCGTTGATAACTTAGAAGACGCTATCACCGTCAGCGAGCATGGCGCAGATATTATCGACTTAAAAGACCCTAGCCAAGGAGCACTCGGGGGACTCACGATTAAATCCATTCATAATATTGTTGACCACCTATGGGAAAAATCAATCGTCAGTGCCACCGTGGGTGATCTTGATGCTGACGTGTCACTCATTTTAGATAGTATTGAAAAAGTAGCCGATACGGGTGTTGATTACGTAAAAGTAGGCATGTTTAGCCAAGCGCATATCGACAAATGTTTGCCTACCTTTGAATACCATGCGCGTCGAGGCATAAAAATCATCGCAGTCCTTTTTGCTGATGTGAATTTTGACATTCAACAAACTGTCAAAATCTGTAAGAAAGCACATTTAACTGGTGTCATGATGGACACTGCTGGAAAAAATGCCGGCAGTTTGCTGTTACATCGAGATATTAATGAGCTATCAAATTTCCTTCACACCGCTAAAAACTTGGGATTACTCACAGGATTAGCAGGCTCTCTACGCGAAAAAGATATTGAGACATTATTACCGATTAATCCAGACTACATTGGATTTCGCACTGCCCTCTGCAAAAACTTGAAGCGCACGGAAAGAATTAGCGCTGACTCAGTCATACGAATTCGAAATTCAATACCCCAAGCACTAAAAGCCGTTCATCAGGGATAGATAAGTAAACAGCAAGAGGGTTCACCCTTCGAACTGCCTATAAGATCAAATTATTCGTTGAAACAAACTGTTATAGTTGACGAATAATTCGCTTTCACCCCCCAAATATATGACGATCACTGTAAAAATCATCCGTGGTGATGATGCGCTTAAATATATAAGTGATGAGGCTTTTCTAACACAATGGAAAACCCTCGCAGAGAATACAATTCACAAAACTGTATTTCAGGAGTCAGAATTTGTCAGCCTATGGTTCCGTCATTATCAACAACTTTTTGAACCTATACTCATCACTGCTTGGAAAGAATCAGGCGAATTAGTTGGCTTAATGCCACTAGCTATCGATAAAAGTAACCATGTGTTAACACAAGCAGGTGCACAGTTAGCAGAATATAGTGGCTGGCTATGCTCACCCAGTAATAGTGATCTTTTTCTTGATGAAGCATTTAAAGCAATAAAAGCTAATCTCAAATTTTCCCAATGGAAGTGGACATATATCGCCCCAGGGACAGACATCAGTTGGCTCAAATCCAACAATTTAAAAAAGATTGGTATTTATATTCAGTTTGAATCTATGGATTCTCCTATATTAGATTTGCACGATGAAGAAAAACTCAAAAAAGTATTAAAAAACAAAAGTGTTAAATCAAAGATCAACAGACTTAAACGCAAAGGTGAACTGAAAATTGAACGAATCACCGATCATAATCGTGCTCTAGAATTAATGGATCAAATAACGAATTTAGTCAATTTTAGACATGAGTCGGCTCACCACGATGCGGCATTTGAAGACGACACATTGCAAAGAAGTTTTTACGAAGCTCGCAGCACTAATTTAAAAGACAATCACTTTAGTGTGTTATGGGTCGGCGAAAAATTACTTGCCTTTCATTACGGCTACATTGATCAAGACAGCATATATATTGGCTTATCAGCATTCGATCCTACTGAGAGCAAACATTCGCCTGGCGTAATATTCTTAATTTATCTAGCTAATTTATTGATTGAAGAAGGTACTCGTTACATCGATTTAACGCCTGGAGGAGATGAGTATAAAGAACGATTCAGCAATACTCATAATGTGATTTGCTTACCCATTATTCATACCAATCAATTTGAATACACAAAACAATCATTAAAGAAAAACGTCAAATCAATAGCGATTAATATTCTTGAAAACAAAAATATAAAGAATTTAAAAATAAAACAACGTTTTAACAAAAAATCAAAAATCACAACTCATACAAAAGATGATTTTGATTTATATTCCATAAAACTTGATAACTACAAGCCACAATCAACCAATCATGACAATGTGATTAATATTCAATCTTATAGTGATTTATTAAATTACCAACAAACAGATAACAACATTAGCAGACAAATGATCTTATCTGATGCTACATATAGATTTTCACGTGAAGACACATTATTTACTATTCATCACCAATCTCAGCTAAATGCATTTTCATGGCTTTCGAAGATTGGCGCTAAATACACACGGCTAGGCTTTGATTTTTGCAATCACAAAAACAGTGTAGTCATTGATTGCATGGATTTAAATATGCAGACATTAAGCGACGATTATTTGCAGACACTTATTAATGCTATGCTAAATCACACACTCTCTGATAATACTCAAGAGGCATTTATATTTATTTCCAAATCAGAGAATAGACAAAGCAGCGTAAAGATATTAAATAATATTGGATTTGAACTGACTAACCATCCGAATTAATGCGTATTCATGCCTAACAATGAACGCAGCACATCCCGCCGACTAATTTGACCAACCAAGCGATTATCTTCGACCACGGGATAACGACGCGGGCTTTTTTCCATAAACATTTTGGCTACCTCTAACACGCTCGCCTCGGATTCAACTGTTACCACATTGTCAGTCATATAATCTTTAACCTGCCCACCCAACTGCTCATAGTAACCTGCTTGAATAGCCACTTTCATACAATCTTTTTCTGATAGCAAACCAACCAAGTTACCACGCTCATCAACCACGGGAGCTCCAGAAATTCGGTGCTTAACCAATACATCAATTGCATTCATCACATCCATATCAGGTGCGAACGTTACAAGACTTGCACTCATATAATCTTTTACTGCTATTGATTGAATCATGTTAATTCCTTAGATTTCTTACTACAGGGCTTTGAACAAGATGAACACTTATTCCCCAACCCTCCACAAGAGCCTTGAATTGGCATACGACCAAATATTATACCCACCATCATGGCAGTAAACATTATTATAAATATTATGAGCGTAAGAAATAAAGTCGTCATACTAATTACTTATTAACCACCAAAATCATCAAGTAAAATATTTTCATCTTCAACGCCCAAGCCTTGCAACATATTAATCACTGCCGCATTCATCACAGGTGGACCACACATATAATATTCACAGTCTTCTGGTGCAGGATGATCTTTTAAATAATTCTCATATAGCACTTCATGAATAAACCCTGTATAGCCTTTCCAGTCGTCTTCTTCTTGAGGGTCAGATAATGCCACATGCCACTTAAAGTTTTCGTTACCCTTCTCTAGCCCATCGAAATCTTCAACAAAAAACATTTCTCGCTTACTACGAGCACCATACCAAAATGTTATTTTTCGATCGCTACCTAGTCTTTTAAGTTGATCGAAGATATGGGATCTCATTGGCGCCATACCAGCGCCACCACCAATAAATATCATTTCGTTCTTAGTATCACGCGCAAAAAATTCACCAAATGGGCCAGAAATAGTTACCTTATCTCCTTTCTTTAAGCTATAAATATATGAAGACATAATCCCAGGTGGTATATCTTTATCGCCACTAGGCGGCGGTGAAGCAATACGAACATTCAACATAATCAGGCCTTTCTCATCAGGGTAATTAGCCATTGAATATGCACGTGTTACTGTCTCATTAGTTTTCGACTCGTATTGCCACAAATTAAAACGGTCCCAGTCTTCACGAAACTTTTCTTGAACATCAAAGTCTTCATACTTCACCATATGCGGTGGACATTCAATTTGAATATAACCACCTGCACGAAAATCTACTTCTTCGCCTTCAGGTAATCTTAATACCAGATTTTTAATAAAAGTAGCTACATTCTCATTAGATTCAACCACGCATTCCCATTTCTTCACACCAAACACTTCTTCAGGTACGGTGATTTTCATGTCTTGCTTAACGGCTACCTGACATGAAAGTCTGTCACCTTCAGCAGCTTCTCGTTTATTTATATGAGATTCTTCTGTAGGCAATAATGCCCCGCCACCATCAGAAATTTTAACTCGGCATTGTGCACAAGTACCCCCACCTCCACATGCTGAAGGCACAAATAAATTTTCATCAGCCAATGTCGACAGCAGCTTGCCTCCAACAGGTGCGATGATTTCTTTTTCCCCATTAATAGTAATTGTCACATTACCACTTGCTACCAATTTTGATTTTGCAAACAGAATTAATAATACAAGCGATATAACAATAGCAGAAAAAAATGTCACACCTAAAGTTATCTCTATCATAACGATACTTCCATGTTCTATAACTGAATACCTGAGAAGGCCATGAAGCCCATCGACATTAATCCCACTGTAATAAAAGTGATACCTAAACCTTGCAATCCATCTGGCACATCACTGTATTTAAGTTTTTCTCTAATACCTGCTAATGCTGTAATGGCTAATGCCCAGCCAATACCAGACCCTATGCCATAGGTAACACTCTCGGTGAAATTATAATCACGCTCCACCATAAACAGAGAACCACCAAGAATCGCACAATTCACTGTAATCAAAGGCAAGAAAACGCCAAGTGCGTTATATAATGCTGGAAAAAATCGATCCAATATCATTTCCATGATTTGAACCATGGCAGCAATCACACCAATGTAACTAATCAATCCTAAGAAACTTAAATCGACCTCAGGAAAACCCATCCAAGAGAGCGCACCGTCTTTTAGCACATATTGAAAAAGAAGATTATTCGCGGGCACAGTAATCACTTGCACTGCAATTACCGCAGCACCTAAACCTATTGCAGTATCAATTTTTTTAGAAACCGCTAAAAATGTGCACATTCCTAGAAAAAAAGACAGCGCTAAATTTTCTACAAAAATTGCCTTAATAAGAAGACTGATAGTTGCATCCATTAGTTAGTCTCCGTTCTATGAATGGCATGAATTTGATACTCACGCTTTTCAATTTGTTGAGGCTTCCAAGATCTCACCCCCCAAATCATTAATCCAATAATAAAGAATGCACTAGGAGGCAGCAGCATCATGCCATTCGGCTCATACCATCCACCATCTTTAGTAAGCGGCATAATTGTGTAGCCAAGTAATGAACCAGAACCAAATAATTCTCTAACAATTGCAACCGAAATTAATACCACGCTATAGCCTAGCCCATTCCCGACTCCATCTAAAAAGCTAATGCCAACGGGATTTTTCATGGCAAATGCCTCTGCTCTGCCAAGCACAATACAGTTAGTAATAATTAATCCTACAAACACTGATAATGTTTTACTCGCCTCATAAGCATAAGCCTTCAATATTTGATCAACGACGATTACTAGCGACGCTATAATTGTCATTTGTACAATAATTCTTATACTGCTTGGAATATGATTTCGAATCATACTAATCGATGCATTAGACAGTGCAGTGACTGATGTAAGTGCTAAACACATAATTAATGCCGCACCAAGTGTAGTCGTTACTGCGAGTGCAGAGCATATTCCTAATATTTGTAGCGTGATTGGATTATTATCAATCAACGGATCAAGCACTACTTTTTTTGCGTCGTCACTCATTATGATTCTCCAGCACGCACTTTATTCATAAACTTCTTAAATCCATGTTCACCCATCCAGAAACGAAACATATTGGTTACTCCATCACTGGTTAACGTTGCACCGGACAATCCATCCACTTGATAAATCTCTTTTTCAGAACCAGGAATGACCGCCCCTTTAACTACTGTTAAAGCTAACTTATTATCTGAATCAAATAATCGCTTACCTTTCCACAAGTCTTGCCACTTGACGTTATCCACTTCACCACCCAACCCAGGTGTTTCTCTATGATCATAAAATTTAAGCGCATAAATCGTATTCATATCTTTTTCCAAAGTGACGTAGCCATAAAGAGTTGACCACAACCCATAGCCATGCACAGGGAAAACATAACGATCAATTTTATTATTTTCTTTAACTAGGAATATTTTTGCATAATTTGAACGACGATTTATATTGGCTATATCTACAGCATCATCAAGCTCTATACTTAATTGCGCATCTTTCGAAGCTTTACGCTGATCAAAACCAACAACATCTATATCATTAGCTATCTCGCCAGTATTTAAATTAATGAGGCGTGTTTCAATTGATGAAAACAGGCTTTCAATATCAGCACTCTCTTGCCATAACCCAGATACTTTCAATATATTAATTTTTTGATCTAATATTTTATTCTTTTCTTGAGCTGGCCTTAACTTTACTGCAGCCGTAGATACAATGACTGAACACACGAGACAAAGTGTTATCGCCACCACTATGATATTTGTTGTGCTATCTTTAGACATAATTTCTCTTACGCCTCCTCACATTAACTTGCACTACAAAATGATCAATTAGCGGAGCAAAAATATTGGCAAATAAAATTGCCAGCATTATGCCTTCAGGAAAGGCAGGATTTATGACACGAATCAACACTGTCATAAAACCAATTAAAAAACCAAATGTCCATCGACCAACATCGGTCATCGCGGCAGAAACAGGATCAGTCGCCATATACATCATGCCAAAAGCAAAACCACCTAAAGTTAAGTGCCAATACCAAGGCATTGCGAACATTGGATTCGTATCACTACCAATCCAATTTAATAAAGTCGATGTCACCACCATGCCGCCAAATACTCCAAAAATTATTCTCCATGAAGCAATGCGTGTGTACATTAAAAAAATACCACCAAGAACACATGCCAATGTTGACGTAGAACCTATTGAACCTTGTATCGATCCCATGAATGCTTGCGTCCAAGTCACGCCATTGGCAAATATGGCCTGCATACCATCTAATGCAGCTAAGCCTAATGGTGTGGCACCAGAGAAGCCGTCAACTGCTGTCCATACGGCGTCTCCAGACATATGAGCTGGATAAGCAAAAAATAAGAAACATCTGCCTGTTAGCGCAGGATTAAGAAAGTTTTTACCTGTTCCACCAAATACTTCTTTACCAATGACGACACCAAAACTAATACCGATCGCGACTTGCCAAAGTGGAATATCTGGCGGTAACGTGAGTGCAAAAAGCATTGATGTCACTAAAAATCCTTCATTCACTTCATGATTACGGATCGCAGCAAACACCACTTCCCATATACCACCGACGACTAATGTGACTACATATATTGGGAGAAAATACATAAAGCCATGCATGAAGTTTCCAAAAGGATTACTGGCATCATAGGCAAAGCTAAACAATGACAAAAATGATCCACGCCATCCAGGCGCATGTTCTATCCCCATTGCTGCCATTGCCGAATTAGCTTGGTAACCAATATTCCATAGACCTATCAAAATACAAGGCATTGTCGCTATGACGACATAGGTCATCACTCGCTTTATATCTAACGCATCTCTTGCATGAGGTGCATGTGGTGTGACATCTGCCGGTGTATACAAGAATGTATCCACCATTTCATATAGAGAATAAAATTTTTCGTAACGTCCACCTTTGATGAAGTGAGGATGAATGCTATCCAAATATTTCCTTAATCTTGACATCAACCTTCCTTCTCAATTTGAATTAGATTTTCTCTTAGCATTGGCCCAAACTCATACTTACTAGGACAAACAAAAGTACATAATGCTAAATCTTCTTCATCTAATTCTAAGCAGCCCAATGATTGTGCTAAGTCTGTATCTTTTGTTACCAAAGCACGCAATAACTGTGTCGGAAGAATATCCAGAGGCATTACTCTTTCATAAACACCAATAGGCACCATTGCTCGAGGACTGCCATTTTGTGACGTAGTAAAATCAAATTTCGCTTTCTTTCTGAAAAAGCTGGATAACAATGCATTTGATTTAGAATACTTTTTCATTCCGGGAACAATCCAACCAAAAAACTCTCTTTCTCTTCCTTCAAAAATTGCAGTGACTTGCAAATTAAAGCGACCTAAGTAGCTAGCCCATCCAGCTGCACGCCACCCAGACAATGCTGAGCCAGAAATGATTCGACATTCACCCGGTTTAACATCATTTTCAATGATGTCATTTGTGTTAGCACCTAGACGTACTCTTAGTAGGCGTGGGTTTTTAATTGCAGGACCAGCGACAGATATAATTCTATCTGTCCAAATTTTTCCTTCAGAAAACAATTTTCCATAAGCAATTACATCTTGATAATTCAAATGCCACACTGATTTATTTGCATTGACCGGATCGATATAATGTATGTGTGTCCCAGCAACACCCGCAGGATGAGGACCTTTAAAAGTAGCCTTTTGAATTTGATTATTGCCATTAAAATTTAAAGTATTGTCATCATCACAACAAACATAAACATTACCTTCAGTTAATCGAGCAAGTACTTGAAGGCCATTTTCAAATTCTTCTTGATATTTAGAGAGAATAACTTTTGGATCAGCTGCTAATGGACGCGTATCCATTGCAGTCACAAAAATTGAATTAGGAGTGTTTTTGGGATCAGGAGATTTACTATAAGGTCGCGTTCGCATAGCAACCCATAAACCAGAATCTAATAACTGATCTACAATGCTATCTCGATTTAATTGCTTAAGCTGATCTTTTTTATACTTAGGAAAAGTAATTTCTTCATCACCATCCAAACAAATTACTAATGATTGGAAAATCCTTTTTGCACCACGATGAATCGCTTCCACAACACCTGCACCAGGTGCGACATATTGAACACGTGGATTCTTTTTGTCTGTAAATAGTGGCTGACCAAGCTTAACTCTATCCCCTTCTTTAACTAACATCGTCGGCTTCATTCCGACATGTTCTCTACCAAGCACAGCAACACGCTTTATTTCAGGTGAATCTTCAATTTCTTGAATAGGCGCACCAGTAATTGGCAATCTCAAGCCTTTTGTTATTTTAAAATGCATTTTTCTTTCTAATCTCACCCAATTATCGCAGCAATAAAGATCTCGCTTAATGAAGAGTAACTCTCTCAAACGTAAAGCTATTTTCATGCCAAGCATGCTTGGTTATAGTATCGGCAGAACTTTACTTTGCTAAAAGGCATGACCATAAGAATTTTATTCTGTTTCAATTCAACAACTTAGCTATATTTAAAATTTAACCAAATCAATAGCTTTAAAATATTAGCTTGAATAAGCAACTGACCATAATGGAAAATATAAGGCTAACTGGCCGGCATATATAAGTCGGTGCGGGAAATTATCACCGAAGAATAACTACGGAAAGAATACTGATATCCTTAAAAGTATATTCGATTGTTAAAACGACGAGAAAAGCAACTTAAAGAGGTTACATAAATTTAATGCACCACCATCACCACCATTCTGTGCCATCAACAAATAAAGCATTTTTAATTGGTGCTGCAATCAATATTATTTATGTGATTATTGAAGCTGCGTTTGGATTTCTATCAAACTCCTTATCGTTGCTGGCAGATGCTGGTCATAACTTTAGTGATGTCTTGGTATTATTACTTGCCTGGGGAGCTAACATTCTTGCCTCATCTAAACCTACTCATAGACACACCTATGGATACAGGCGAGTAACAATTCTTGCAGCACTCGTTAGCGGTGTAACGTTAAGCATCACTATGGCATTGATAGCAATTGAAGCAATTCAGCGTCTCAACACTCTGACTGAACCTAATAGCCTTACCATAATTATAGTCGCAAGTATTGGCATTATTATTAATTTCATCACTGCCGCATTATTTATTAGCAACAAAGATGAAGACTTAAATGTAAAAGGTGCATTTCTTCATATGATTGCAGATGGATTAGTGTCAGTAGCCGTAGTGATCGGCGGCATTATTATATTTTACACAGGATGGTTGTTAATTGATCCAATACTAAGCCTCTTAATCATTGCTGTGATCGCCTTCAGCGCTTGGGGATTAATTAAAGATTCTTTCAACTTATCAGTGGATGGTGTACCCACAAACATAGATGTCACGTCTGTTCGAGATTATTTGCTCAGCTTGCCCGATGTTAAAGAAATTCATGATTTACATATATGGGCTATGAGTACGACACAAGTCGCATTGACAGCGCATCTATTACGTTCTTCGACAAATATTGATGACCAGCTATTACATGAAGTAGCAGCTCAACTTAAAGAAAAGTTTGGTATACACCATTCCACCATTCAGGTGGAAAATGGTCATTGTGAATTACATTGCCAGAACTAAATGATTCAGCCTTCAATCCATTCTGTGGGAACCCAATAACCAGTCGCTTGAATTGGAGAGATATTGTCAACACTACTCACCCAAATGGTAAGCGCGTAACGTTGCGCATGCTCTGACGCATCTTTAGGTAAATCTATTTCCCAACCATCTTTACTGGCAGCATACATATAGTGGGATAATGCAACAAAATCTTGCTTTAATACACGGTTTTTATTTTCTCCGCGTTGCACATCAGTCATTATACCTACTCCCAATAAGGCAACATTTAGCACATAAGCTTTAGAGTATTTAGAATATTTAACATGGACTGTTTGAGAATTTGCAGTAAAACTCAAAATACCGGCATCATTAGATCCTTTAGGTAAATCTTTTCCACGTATCCAACCTCGCCATTCTTCACCATTAACCAAAATTCCAGGTGTATAAACTGATCGAATATGACCTTGTTGTTGATGTCTATATTGTCTAGCGCTATATGCATGATTAGCATAAAGATCTGGCCAGCCCAACCTATCCCAATAATCAACATGAAATGCAATAGGCACAATCTCACTCCATAGATGTTGATTGTTTTCAAATGCATTTAACCAATGTTCTGCTGGAGGACAACTACTACAGCCTTGCGAGGTAAATAATTCCACCATTATTGCCTGTTTGTTACTACTAGAAAATGAGACAGACTGTTCTGCAAAAGTGTCCCCAATATTAAAGAAAAGACCCAGTAATATAAAATTCAATAATTTCATTATTCTTAACCTATTATTTTGTAGTCACTTTAATAGACCCGGTATATCCAATAGAACTGACAATATATATTTTTGTATTTTTACATCATGGTGATCTTAAATACCATCAACATTGATCTAGCCAAGTCTCATCACAATTAAATCAAAACTCAATTCAAATTGTCGAGCATAAAAATATTTATTACTTAATAGAGAAGATAATATTCAGTAAATTTCTTAGACGAAATTAGCACTTCACAACACTGTTTTTACTCGTCATAAATTATAGTTAATTTATGTGAAGAAAAGCACAATTCAATGACAAATTTAAGTGTACTAAGTGATCATGTAAATAACAGTTAAATGATTAAAGCGACCGTTCATCGATAAATATTTGCGGGTCATTTTTTTAACCATATCAAGTATTTATTAATAATAACCACTCATCAGAGAAACAAAGCGAGTTATGTTTGATCAGGATTACTGCATGTTTAATTCAAGTAAAGTACCTTCATAATAATTCGCAAGCAACTAAAAATTACGTAGTTGTAGATTTAATTCCAACAAAAGATTATGGGTAATAGTTTTAAATTAAACGATTAGAAAATGAAATCTAAAAAACATACAAGTGGATTTACAATAATTGAACTAATGATAACCATTGTTCTAGCAGTTATTGTATTAGCATTTGGCATCCCATCATTTACATCAATTATAAAACGAAATGCCATTATTTCACAATCAAATACAGTACTTTCCTCGCTGTTATATGCACGTAATGAAACAATTACTGAAAATACAAATGTCGTTATTCAACCATTAGTATCTGGATCAACTTGGACTGAAGGCTGGGCTATTTATTTAGACGGAAGCAGTACACCCTCGCGAATATTTTCAGGCATCAAAGATGCTTCTTTGATTGAATCTTTTGGAGTGACATCTATAACTTATTTACCTGATGGAAGAATCAATAATGTCAATCCTGTCGAATTAAGACTTACACCCAATGACTGTCCTACCGGAGAAATGGATATAAGAGTTTTTACAATTGGGTTATCAGGTCAAGCAATTGTTTCTGAATTAGCATGTCCGTAAATACATAATTATAGCGAATAGAAAAATGAAATTTAAGAATTCACATTTTCAAACTGGATTTACCTTAATTGAGATTTTAGTTGCCGTAATAATTCTAGCCATAGGAATGCTTGGACTCGCTTCGCTGCAGATTAATACAATCAAGGCAAATCATGGAGCATTACAAAAAACACAAGCCACATTTCTTGCATACGATATTGTTGATCGACTAAGAGCGAATAGAAATTCCGCAATGGCAGAGAATTATGATATTGCACTAGCAGCAAGTAAACCTTCAGCGGGGACAGCTCTACCTACCATTGATATAAATGACTGGATGACAAGTATAGAGAACCTCTTGCCTAGTGGTGACGGCGCTGTAGATTGTGACAATTTAGGCACCTGTACGGTGACCATTACATGGGATATCGCTCGTGAAGGTGAAACTACTAGCACTGGTACAGCCATAACAACCAGATCTTATTCTTTTGTTGCCGGTATTTAATATGACATTTAACCGTATAAATAAAAGCAAAGGATTCACTTTAGTAGAGATATTAATTGCTCTCATACTAGGGTTAGTTTTAACCGCAAGTGCAATTAATATTTTTATAAATAATAAATCTACCTACAATCTTGAAAACGAGTTATCCAGACTTCAGGAAAGCGGACGATTTGCTATTGATTCTATGGTAGAAGATATACGCATGGTTGATTATAACGGTTGTAGCAGCCGAACCAGACTCAGTGCTACTAATTATGCACGTGCTCCAGCGCCAATATTGCCTTTTGATACTGATAATACAATCAGAGGGTTTAATGCCAATGCAACGAATTGGACTCCAACAATTGAATCTGGATTAAATTTATCGGGTGTAATTAATGGTACAGATGTATTGAATATTCAGCGTGCTAGTTGTGGCGCTCAATTAAATGGTAATTTTGCTGCAAATGCAGCAATTGGTGTCAATGACAGTTGTACATTCGTCCCTGATGATGTCGTACTTATAACAGATTGTTCTCGAGCAGATATTTTTGAAATAGACAGCGTAACTAATGGAACAGGCAGTCAAACATTAGGTCATTCAGTCACAAGAAATACAAGCGCAAGCCTTACTGGCGCTTATGACGAACGAGCTACCGTTTACCGATTACGATCAGTCGCTTACTTTATAGCAAATAATAATAATGGTGAACCATCCCTTTATAGATCCTCATGGACACCTGACGGGAATAATATATTAGAAGCATCGCCTCCACTTCCTGCTGCTCAAAAAGATTTCAGTGTATCTGAATTAGCATCAGGCATAGAAGATATGCAAATTCTTTACGGTGAAGACGATGTAGCCACTAGTGATGATTATGCAGATAATTACAAGACAGCCGCAAATGTAACAAACTGGGCAGATGTTCGTAGCGTTAGAATCAGCCTACTGCTAAGAAGTAGAGATAATATTACTCAACAACAGAATACAGTTCTATTCAATGGTGTGAATGTTGGAGGTACCGATAATCGATTACGATTGGTTTTCACATCAACCGCCAGCCTAAGAAATCGACTCCCATAAAACAATCAGTGAATACAATATGAAAAATTTAAAATATAACCAAAATGGTGTAGCACTTGTTATCTGTCTAATATTATTGACTGTATCTACATTATTGGGATTAGCCTCAGTTAACTCAACTATTCTTGAAGAGAAAATGGCAGGAAACATTAGAAGTAAACATTTGTCTTTTCAATCTACAGAAGCTGCACTAAGAGATGCCGAAGAATATATGGATACTTCTGTAGGCTTATCTTCGATATTTGATGGTACTAATGGACAGTATCCTCACAGCCAACCTGGTGATTCAGACTTTCCAATATGGGAAGGCGACAATGTTGCCTCATCTTCATGGCGAAATGCATCTACCGTAAACATTAATGGAACAATTACAACTCCACAATTCATTATTGAAGATTTAGGTCAAACAACTATTCCTGGATGTTTGCCCGAACCAGGCAAACCACTTAATTGCACACTAAATTATTATCGAATTACTGCAAGAGGTGTTGGATTAAGTAACAACCCAACACTTATTCAAGCAACTTATAGCAAAAGATAGACATACGGTACTCCTTATGAAAACAAATAACTTTCAAAACATGATCTTTAAAATGAGTATAAGTAATCACATCTCATCTATAAGACATACATTTAAATTCATTATAGTGAATTTAGTATTTGCTGTTACATTAGCACATGCTGCTATCGATTTGACTGACACACCACTTAATTTGAGTACGGGAGCAGGTGCAAATGTCCTCTTTAACATGTCTGTTGAAACACCAATGGGCGGCGGCGGCTATAACGACGCACCGGGGTCCATTCCGGGCTGTACAGGTCGAAAATCGGTAAGCGGAGTGGGTAGCAATTTGGGTACATGTTATTTTCCTTCGTATGATTATATTGGGTATTTTGACACACTAAAATGTTATTCATATTCAAGTAATCGGTTTCAGCCATCAGATATCGCTAGCCCAGATCATTCTTGTGATGACGGACAGACAGGAAGATGGAGTGGAAACTTCTTAAACTGGGCAACCATGACAGCTATTGATACTTATATCTTAACAATGACTGGTGGAAGACGAGTAACGGATACACCCACACAAACTGTAATTGAGAGATCTTTAGCCTTTGTCGCAGGTTATGCTTATCACACAAAAGCTATCGGCAGCAGCGTCACAAATAGTTCATCCGGAGTCCCACTCGAATCTGTTACTCCTTTCAATAACCCGTGGGCTAGAATTGTTCAGAATAGCAACACATCAACATTCAGGTTTGAACCATCCAGCGGTGGCAATACAACATACAATGTAAGACTAGAAGTATGCAAAGTAGATAATTCTCTAGCCAATAATGGACTGGAAAGTTATTGCGTTGCACGGACCAACGGCTCTTCTAATTATTACAAGCCTGAAGGGCTGATTCAGCGCAATGATAATAAAATGCGTTTTGGAGTTATGGCATACACAACAGATAATAGTAATTCACGACAAGGCGGCGTCTTAAGAAGCAACATGAAATATGTTGGCCCTGAGTTAGGCACTGGTATAAATAACCCCAATAAAGAATATAACGATGATGGATTATTTATAACCAATCCAGATGGTGCATCTGCAGGCAATAGTGGTGTCATTAACTACATTAATAAATTTGCTGTTCTAGCAGGTCGGTATAAATCTTTTGATCCAGTCAGCGAATTATTCTACGAAGCAAGCCGATTTTATCGAGATTTAGGACCAACTCCTAGTACTTATAGCGGACTATCTACCAGTAACAATGGTGGATTCCCCATAATAACTGCTTGGGAAGATCCGATACAATATGAATGTCAGCAGAATTTTATGGTTGCTATTAATGATGCATTCCCATGGCGAGATAAGCGACTTCCAGGTACACACTTCACAACAAATCCAACAGTAGATGCATTAGGAAGAAATGTAACCGTCAATGATGATCTTGGTGCAGCACCGACGGATTCAGATCCCAGAATGAATGTAAGAACACTTACGAATTATGTAGGTCAACTTGAAGATGCTGCAACATCTGGTAGCAATAAATTATCAACCAGATTAGGCACAACCAAAATTGGTGAAATACTTGCTCCAAGCACTGGCGCAGGCATTAACCCTACCAATGGCAATGGACGTAGAAATAGTTATTATTTAGCAGGTCTAGCTCATTTCCTTAACACCGAAGATTTGTCTTCTCTACCTGGAGATCAAACTGTTGCAACATTTATGATTGATTCACAGGAATATAACAATAACCCATTAACTGGGAATGTAAATCAACTCTGGTTAGCAGGTAAATATGGCGGATTTATTGATAGCAATGATGATGGTATCCCACAGACTGCAGAATGGGACAGTGACGGTGATGGCGAACCAGATAATTATGTCCTTGCTACAGAACCAAGCAAAATGGTTGCAAAACTACAACAGTCATTTGATAGCATAAATCAAGTCACAGCTGCTTCAAATACTGCTGTCGCAGTAAATAGTACACAGTTGCGCCAAAACTCTCGCGTTTATCAAGCAACCTATTCAAGTGCGGATTGGAGCGGAAGATTACAAGCTATTGATATTAATTTAGATGGATCTATTGGCAGTACATTGTGGGATGCTGCAGATGAATTACCTGCACATGGATCAAGAAATATTTTCACAACTGTAATGGCAGATAACGGTAGTGGGACTCTCGTGCCTACTCCAGTGGAGTTCTTACCTGCAAATGTTACGTTAAGTAGCAGTGCACCCACTACAACTACTGTTGTAACACAACTCACTTCAGGTACAGCCAGCCAATCAACAACAGGAACATATGGTGGAGTTACAGGCAGCGCTTCCAAAGGCTTCGATCAAGACTTAAATGGTAACTTTAATACTGGATCTGTTACTCATACACTAGGTACAAATCCTAATGAATACTGGGAGCTTGACCTAGGTTCACAACAAACAAATATCTCTACTCTAAATATTTACAATAGATCTGATTGTTGCAGCAGAAGATTGAGTAATATTTATGTCATGGTAGCAGATACTCCATTCCCAACAAGTGCTACCCCAGATGCAACAAATTTAGCTGCCGCAATTGCAAATGCTGATTACGCTGAACAAATAATCAATGGAGATGCCGTGCGCATTAATGTGGGTGGTGGACCAGCATTTACCGATGCTCGAGGTAGAGATTGGGTAACAGATGATGCTTATTATGAAGCTGGAAACAATCAGTCAACTACAAACGCGATTAGCAATGCAGATACTGGCGATTTTCTTGGTGATACTTCAGACGAATTATTATATCAATCAGAATTAAGAAGAAGTAACCCCGTCTATCTAAACATTCCTGTTCAGTCTGGTTTAGGACACACGGTAATTCTTCATTTTTCTAAAATTAATGGCAACTCTTCTATCGTCGATGTTTTATTTGACGGAACGCAAGTATTAGATAATTACGATATCAGTGCTCCAGGAGACAATGTAGCTCAAGCTGTAGCAATAAGATACACGGCAACAGATAGTACACTTGATTTAGATATTGTTAGGGATGCAGGAAGTGCTCGAGCAAGATTGAGTGGTGTTGAAGTTATCCCAGACGTTACTACATCAACTTTTGTTGCACAAAGTGTAGGGGTTCCTGGTAGATATATAAGATTACAAAAAGCCGGTGGCGTTGGTGTTAGTGGTCTAACCGCTGTAAACAATGTGTTTAATAATGAAAATTTCGTGAGTCTAACTGAAGTTGAAGTATACACTTCTGAAGAAGTCTCAACAGGTGTAGATAATACAAGTATCGTCAATTATATTCGAGGCGACCAAAGTCTAGAAATTGCCAATAGCGGACCTTACCGCGATCGTACAAATTTGTTGGGCGACATTGTCAACTCATCCCCAATCTCAGTCAGTATCGAAAATTTTGGGTATGATGTGTTACCAGGCGCTGCTGGAAGCAGCTATCCAACATATTTAACCAGCAAAACAACTAAGTATGTTCCTGCTAACAACCAATTATTTAGTGTGATTTATGCTGGTGCTAATGATGGAATGTTACACGCTTTCCAAGACAATGAAGATATTAATCCAGCTACAGCTGGTAGAGAATTATTTTCATATATTCCAAGTCATTTACATGATGAGTTAGCAAATCTAACAAACCCAAATTATCCACACCAATATTTTGTTGATGCAACACCCGCATTTGGAGATGTTTATATTAGCGGCGCATGGAAAACAATACTCGTTGGCTCACTAGGCGCTGGTGGTAGAGGTCTATATGCGTTAGATATAACAGACCCTAAAAACTTCGATGAAAATGATGTGCTATGGGAATTCAAGATTGATTCTGATGTTGCAAATGGTAGCGATGAATTAGGGTACGTTTTGGGAGAGCCTAAAATTGTTAGATTAAACAATGGCAAATGGGGAGTTATTGTTGGAAATGGTTTCAACAGTGCTAGCCAGAAAGCACAGTTAATTATTTTAGATGCTTCAGATGGATCTATTATGAGAATCATTGATACAGGTGTCGGAACTGTTGCAATTCCAAATGGATTATCCGAACCCACAGCCTTAGACACTAATTTTGATAGAATCGCAGATGCCGTATATGCAGGTGATTTATATGGCAACATGTGGAAATTTGACCTAACTGCGTCTACAGGAATTGCATCTAATTGGGATGTGGAATATACATCAAGTGGACAACCTGCTCCACTTTATGAAGCACAAACATCTGGCGGCAATGCACAACCAATTACCTCACCTCCCAGCTTAGCAATCAACCCCGCAGGTGGTTACAATGTCTTATTTGGTACAGGTAAATATTTCGAAGTGGGAGACAACTTAATTCCAAGCAGTCCAGATATACAAACATTTTATAGCATTCAAGATAATGGAACTTTACTAGCTGCAGGAAGATCCTTATTAGTTGAACAAACTATATTAGGTGAGATTGACATTACGGCAGATGATGGTGGAACACCACTAGATACGAGCGATGATACAATTGTACCAGTCAGGATAACTTCTTCTGGAAGCTCTGTAAATTACACTACGCAAAGAGGGTGGTTTATGGATCTAAATGTCACATCTACGACAGCTGAAGGAGAACGTGTTATCTCTAAACCTGTAATTCGTTTAGACAAAGTTACTTTTAATACAATTATTCCATCAGATAATCCATGTACAGGAGGACTTGGTGGTTGGACAATGGGACTTGATGTTCTAAATGGTGCACGACCAACATTTTCTATCACAGATATTAATGGTGATGGATTAATTGATAGCTCTGATAACGTTAGTTATGGTGGTGCCAATGTTGCAATTTCAGGCTTCGGAAATGATGGCGTCATTTCATCACCAACAATTATTTCAGGAAGTGGTGGAATTGATTATATTTTACGCCCAAATGGCACTGGAATAGCAAGTGATGCAACTTTAGGAAATGCATCTATAGTTGGGCGTCAATCATGGCAACAACTAAAATAGCAAGGAACAAGAATGGATAAAATTAAGTATAACTTAGGGTTTACCCTTATAGAATTGATGATAGTAGTAGCTATTGTTTCAATACTTGCATCTGTAGCTTACCCATCTTATCAAAACCATATAATGAAAACGAACCGTACTGATGCAATGGCAAATATGCTTGAGTTATCAAGTAGATTAGAGAGACTTTATACAGAGTCTGGTAATTATGGTGCCGCAGATACAGCAAGTTTAGCGTTTGACACATCACCAAATGACGGCGGCGCGGTGCGTTATAATTTCACTATGGTTCCTGCTGGAGGTACAGCTGCAGCACGAACATCTTATACATTGATTGCTACTCCCACATCAATTCAGGACGACACCACTTGTGGAGCACTTAGAATTACGTCAACAGGTGATAAATGTGTTACGAATAGCGGCTTAAAATGTTTAAGTGGGAATTCTGCAGATAGAACTGCTGTAAATGCATGCTGGTAAATTCATTCTTCACGGATATAAATTAATAAACTTTTCTTGAAGCTCAAACAATTGAGCACGTAACGTTAAGATCTGTTCCTCCCAATAACGTGCAGTATTAAACCAAGGAAATCCTAACGGAAATGCTGGGTCATCCCATCGTCTTGCAAGCCAAGCAGAGTGATGCAACATACGAAGCGTGCGCAGACTTTCGATAAGCCTAAGCTCATGCAAATTGAATTCAGAAAATTCATTATAGCCTTCTATAATCTCTCTTAATTGCATTTCTTGTTCATTACGATCTCCTGATAGCAACATCCAAACATCTTGAATGGCTGGCGCCATCCTAGAATCATCAAAGTCAATAAAATGTGGGTGCTCATCTCTCCATAATATGTTCCCAATATGGCAGTCACCATGGCTTCGCAATAAACTGATATCATCTAGATCTGACATGTTAGTATCAATAATACTTAATAAATCATCAGTAAGCGTCTCATAAGCAATGCTCAATTCGTCTGGAATGAAATGCTCTTTAATATATTGGACACTCTCATGACCATAGCTTTGACAACTGATTGTTGGACGATACTTAAATGGAGAAATAGCACCCACTCGGTGAATACGTCCTAGAAAACGGCCTAATATAAATAAATTATCATAATTATCTAATTCTGGAGCCCTTCCCCCTTTACGTGGATATACAGAAAATCTAAAGCCACCGTATTCAAACAAACTCTCATTTTGGTTATTCTTCATAGGGGCAACAACAGGAAGTTCAGCTTCTACTAATTCATAACAATAATCATGCTCTTCTTGAATTTGTAGATTAGACCATCGCCCTGGACGATAAAACTTTGCAATCACAGGCTCCGCATCTTCAATACCAATTTGATAAACTCTATTTTCATAACTATTGAGAATAGTCACTCTTCCATCAGTAGCAAATCCAACACTATCAATAGCATCAAGTAAAAAACTAGGTTGTAGTGTTTCAAATGGATGTAAGTCAGTCGAATTTTCCATTATTTATATCATTTGCAAATATGTTTGCTTGTGTAGAGTGATAGAAATGAACATTTCCAGAAAATTTTTTTAAAGCAATAGAAAAATAATCATCAACCACATCAGAATTAATTAATTGTTCAGATGGCATATCAATCACATTAGCAGACTTTACTAGACATAGATGACTAGAAGACAATTCACCAGCCAACCATAATGCCAAAGAGTCAGACGTAGTTTGCCAGTTCGTAGGATAATCACAATAATCTACAACATCTTGATAGGGTAGCCAGACCCCTGCCCCTACGTTTATTTCGTCTTTAATGGATGCTAATGATTTCAATTTTTTATTGATATTCAACAGTAATTGTCCAAACTGCTGCATTCCCATGACCGCCATTTTATGAGAAATAATTTCAGACAATTTCCACTGTGCATCAGCATCACGCACTTGATCAGCAAAAGGGCCACCTCCAGGCACAATTAAAACAGCACGCTGGTGAATGCTAGCAATTTGATCACACCACTCTTTTAAATACGGTGATGAATACAAACTACCACCTAGTTTGACGATAACCACTATTGTTGAAAAAATCTAAACATGGCTGCAGCTTTATCAAAAGTCTCTTGATATTCTTCTTCTACTTGAGAATCCCAAACTAGGCCACCCCCTGCATAAAAATAAGCTTGATTCTCTTTCTGAATAATTGTCCTAATAGCAATATTTGTGTCCATTTTACGATTAAAACCAATATAGCCAATACTGCCGCAATATAACCCTCGTCGATGTGGTTCTAGTTCTTCGATGATTTCCATGGCTCTTATTTTCGGCGCACCTGTGATTGAGCCCCCAGGAAAGCATTCTCGTAACAATTCCACTGGTGATGTGTTCCTTGGAAGCTTACCTTCTATCGTACTAACTAGATGGTGCACAGTAGGGAAACTTTCTATTTCAAACAATTTCGTGACTTTAACACTGTTGATTTCGCAACATTTACTTAAATCATTCCTCAAGAGATCAACAATCATGACATTCTCAGCACGATCCTTTGTACTGGCTTCTAACTCTTGTTTAAGCGCTTCATCAATATTTTTATTTTCATCACGTGGCCGCGTACCTTTAATAGGCTTAGTTTCAACCACATCATTACTCACTTGCAAAAATCTCTCTGGAGACACACTCAGAATTTTACATTCAGGAATATTCATATACGCGCTGAATGGCGAGGGGTTAATTTTCCGCAATTTCTGATAACCCGACCATGAATCCCCTTCAACTTCAACATTAAAGCGTTGCGCTAGATTAACTTGATAACAATCACCAGACCCTATGTAGTTTTTAACAGATGAGAATTTTTCAGCATATTGCGCTTGCGTCATATTTGATTGAATTTTATTTTTAGCTTTATATTCTGCCTCAGGAGCAATTTGCATTACATGACTAACATTATTGATAATATCTTGCCAATTCAAGCGAACCCGAGGCTCTGAAAGATCACCAACCACTATTGCGGTTTTTTCAACATGATCTGCAATATAAGCCCAGTGATAAATTCCCACAGCCATCTCAGGTAACTCGATATCATTTAAGGCTAAACTAAGCACTTTTTCTACACGCCGCCCGAGGTCATATGCAAAAAAACCTAATGCGCCTCCAATAAAAGGAAGCTCATCTGATTCGACAAAATTCCTTGATAACTCATTCGCTAACAATTCAAATGGATCATCAGGAACAATTTGTTGATACCCACCTGAAGTAATTGTGGTTAATCTACCTTGTGTAACAAATGTTTTCTTAGGATATGCAGAAAAAATTTCATAACGACCGAATTGGCTTAACGGTCGTCCGCTATCCAGAAGTATTGCCCACGGTAAATGAGCAAATGAAGAAAACACGGGTGCAATATCTTCATAATACGGAACACTGACACATGTTATCCTTGAAGTATTAGACATAATTAATTTTATTCAAAAACAAGTGCGACAGCAGGAGCACAATCTGATGCATTTGATTGAAAGTCGATATCAGCAGGAATTATATATCGAGTGAAGTCTTTATAGTTGGCCGACAATTTATTTGCAATTTTTTCAATCAAGAAGCGCCCAACGCCCGCAGCAACAATATCTACATTATCAGTATGATATTTAGAAAGACTTACTTCAATCATTTTCATTTGCTGTTCTGCAATATATTGTGCAACTGAAATCCACTCATGCCGATCTTGATCTCGATAATCTTCCCCGATCATTCGTGCTAGACGCCGCATACTTGAAACTTGGTCTTTAGGCTGGCCATCCATGGTGTCACCATAATCTGCATGTTCAGGTAACCAATCTAAAATTCGGTAGACATCTGCAGACATAGAGAAGTACTCAGCCATCAAGGGTATGTAATCTCCCTTATAAGGAATCTTTTGACATAGTGTATTAACACAGCTGCGAACGACTCCCGTGTAAACTAAATCACCTGAGCGCAATCTTTCAAAGTCTGTTAAGCCTGATAACGCTAACTCACCTTTATTAATACCTATAATATCTGTTGTTGTACTCCCCATATCAATAAAGATGACACTTTCATTTTTCTTGCTTACACAAAGACCACTGGCAATCCAATTAGCAGATGCAATCGACTCTGTGTTTAATAATGCTTGTTCATATTCTACTAGCCCATCACGTGAAAAAAATTTAACATTCGTATCTGTAGTTACCTGCTCTAGAAATACACGCATTATTTCTCTAACGCCATGGTCACGAGATGTAAAAATGTCCACTAACTCACCTGTCATAGTGACGTGATGATTAGCAATATCTTGGGGAATTTCATTTAACGCAATTTTCACAACAGCGACTAATTCATTAAGTCCTTTCCATAAAGGGCAGTCCCATTGCTGAACACACAATACATTATTTTTAATATAAGCCAGCTTCACATGAGCGCCGCCAATATCCCAACCGACATTATTCAAAAGAAACCTCAATCACTTTACTATTTCGCACTATATTGTCTGGCAATTTTTGATCAAGCACTGAGTCTATACATAATTCTGCTGGATTACTCATTAAGACATCATTTAAACCAGCATAGGATGAAGTTAAACGCGGGTTAATATCAATCACAACATAGTCATCGCTTGTCTTAATAATATCGACACCCACATAACCGCTCAGCCCAGGAAAAGTCTTTGCAATATTATTAGCCAGAGCTTCCATTGCTTTATCAATCGAAACAGCATTAACAAGGCATGCTTTTAGTTTAGGCTCATCTACCCCGTAGAAAATTTGTTTGTTGCACGTCAGTATTATAGCTTTACCAGCATTACAGAGTAAGCTAAGACTCAATTGCTCACCATCTATATAGGGCTGTACTACCCAGTGATTAAAATCATTAATATTTTCTAATCCATGCACACCGGAATCACATATTTTCAACCCTTCGCAGCCAACACCAAACCTATTTTTAATAACAACCTTTTGTTTATATTGTTGAGCATCTGACAAAGAAAAGTTGATTGGAGCACAGATACCTGCACTTAATAATCGAGATGTACACTCAATTTTATCGCCCGTTATTCGAATAGTATTTGCATCGCAATTAATCACAGGAATATTTTCCTCGACAAACCGGGAAACTATGGATTCAAGCACTCCAGAACTCTCGGGAGCAATAACCCAAGCATAATCGCAATTATGAGCCATTCGAGACAGCTGTTGCATATATCTTGTAGAGTTATTGATAGAAAATATGCTTAAGTGTTTAGTATTTATTGTAATACGCGAATCTAAACTTGTTGATAGTTGTACATCATGTATACGCAAACAATCTGCAAGTACCGAATTAAGCATCAGCAGCCCTTCTTGTTTTAATCCTTCTGGTAATGGATGATTAGCAAAGCCCCCACCAGTAATGAATTCAGTGACGAATAAACGCATTTAATGAAAATTATTCCAGTTATAGATTATCGACAAGGTCGTGTTGTGCTTGCACAAATGGGCAATCGCGAGAGTTACCAAGCTATCTCTTCGGTTCTTTGTGAAACATCAGATATTTATAGTGTCATTGAAGGTATTTTAACGCTAGCTGAGTTCAAAACAATCTATATTGCTGATCTTGATTGCATAGAAAATCAACAATTGAATAGAACGATTTGGCCAACACTTTGCTCAAAATATCCAGATATTGAATTTTGGATTGATCTCGGCAGAGTTAGCCAATACTGGGAGCAGGAAATGAGCAATACGCCTAATGCACGCCCGGTAATTGGCTCTGAATCTTACACTAGCATTGAATCGATACACACAAGCATTATGGCATTACATCAATATAAACCCTTGCTTTCAATTGATATCAAGCAAAGCAAGATCCTAGGCCCAGATGAATTTTTATCATCATTTAATGCGTGGCCAAAAGAAGTGATTATTTTGTCTTTGAGTCATGTGGGCAGTCATCGAGGGCCAGACATAGATATGATTAAATTAATCGCTAAACGACTAAATCAACAAACACTTTTTTATGGTGGCGGCATTAGAGACAACCAAGATATCACACACTTAAATAAACTTAAGATCGATGGTGTTTTAGTGGCAAACAGCCTACATACAGGAGAATTTGATAAAAATATTTAAAAAGAATTAACTAATTATTTAGCAACCACTTTGAAATTTTTAGCGGCCTGATTAGTTCGTAATAATTGCCTTAACACTGATTGACCGAGCTCAGGCTGACTAAAATGCTTAAGAGGTGTTTTACCATTATTTTTCTGCATTTCTTCTAAGCTAGGCCCACAATATTGACAAAATGACTGCGTTGTCTCGTAAGTTTGTAATTCAACTAACCCAGGCAAATATTCAATCAATTGCTCCCAAATAAATATGTTCAATAATTCTGTGCTAGATCGCCACCCCAAATCAGCGCACACAAAATTTAAATTTTGATGATCAAGCTTTTCGATCACATGTTTTTTAACAATAGATTTAAGATAACCATAATCAACAACAAAGCCTGTCAATGGATCAATACGTCCACTAATTTTAACGTGCAGCGCATAACGCCCACCATGCAAGTTTTCACACTTACCAGGATGATCTGTAATAAAGTGCGCTGAATCAAACACCAATTCTTTACTGACAATTGCGTGTTCAACTTCTGCAAAATAGCGATCAGAAACACAAGGTATATCTTTTAAATGCAATGAAACTAATGCTAATAATCTCTGCGCATCTTCTAATGACTCAGTTCGACATAAAGTATTTTTATTGTTTGTATCTTCACCTAACATTTTCCAACGAATTTGATGCTCAACTGTTAATTGATTTAACAGTACTTGAACATCACTAGTATTAGGCAAACTCAAAAATATATATCCGTTATGGAATTCACCTGCTTGCGCAAGCAACACGGCAAGAAACAATTCAAAGTCTAAATCTTTAGCATTGGATTCAAACTTAGATTTATTCGCCACAGGTACTTTGATTACGTTATTTGGTACGACTCGATGACTTGTCGAGGTATAGCTATATTCCTGTCGATATTGAAAGCCATACACTTGTAATTCACGCAAATACCATAACAACTCATCTAATCGCCTTATATCACTAGATAAGCTTACAAAACTTTCATCTTGATAAAAAGACTCACTCAATAACAATGCTTTCAATATTGAAGCCGCACGAGTAGTGACTTGGTCAGCAGGTAAGGAATATTCATCAGCACTATCAACCACATTGACCATTGATTCATGCACCAACAAATCTAGAGGCACATGATGACGGATTGCATATTCTTGCAAGGTTAAGCCACAGCAGTCACCAAGGTGATGATTGTCGAGCTGATTTACCTCTGTTTTACATTCTTTGCATTTCATACTGTTACTTTACTGCTAAATCGTAGACAAAAAAATACCCCGGATCGTTAAATCCGAGGTATTTTGAACTACTGTAAAGAGATTGCTTAGAATCCTTTGAACGGATGCTCTGCAGAATCTTTTTGTGCAACAACTGTAGATGCTTTTGGCTCATCTTTGATTGCGCGCTCGATAGACTCTTTAACTGCTTTGTAGTTATTCTCGTAGATAGCTTCGTCGCTCTTAGCTTCCCAGTGAATGAATACACCAACACAGATGAACATGTCGTCTGCTTCGTCAGCTGGAATAGTGCCGTCTTCAACACTGTCAGCAACTGCTTTAGCAACAGCAGCCTGAGCTGGACCAAACATTTGAACTGCTTGTGTAGCGCCTTTGATGGTCACTTTGTTGAACATCATAGTGTTTGGCTTACAAGGAAGGTTAGGTGCTACAACAGCTAACAAAGTTGAAAAACCATCTTTGTTGTTTACTAAACCGTTACAGAACGCTGTCTCAACTGCTGAACCACGTGGGCCCATAAGCAAATCGATGTGTGCGATTTCTGCCATATTGCCTGCTGGATCC
>JBGCFN010000032.1:0-10530 GCA_045106935.1 Gammaproteobacteria bacterium
TCGAATACGTGTACGTACAGCATTTTTTATAGCATCAGTGCGATCAAGTCCTTCGCGCTCTGAGTTGCGTGCTTGGTAGACAAGTAAAATAGCATTGTTGACGACCAGACCAAGTAAAATAATAAATCCAATTAAAGTCAGGAGATCTGCAGGTAGGCTTAATAATTTTAACGCAATGACACCACCGATGGTGGCTAATGGCAATGCAAGCATTACGAGAAGACTATCAAAGAAAGACCTAAATAGTGCGGCCATTAATAGCAATAGAATAATCAGTGCAACAATAAAGCTATTGCTAAGATTGTTGATGGCGATGTTTAAGTTGTCTGCAGAGCCGCCGTAGCGAATGACACCATCATTAGGCAGTAACGGTTCCATCACTGGAGCCACTTCAGATTGAATAATTTGTAATGCTTGTTCCAAAGGCACATCATCAGGGGGAGTGACTTCTAATGTAATAGTCCGTCGCCTGTCTAATCGACGAATCGTGTTGGGACCAGCCGTGCGAATAATATCAACCAACTCACCAAATGGAACGACTCCTGCATTAGGTGTGTGCAGAGGAATAGCATTCAGTTGTTCTGGCGTTGTCCAATTTGGCGCCCTGACTAAAATATCAAGCCGTTCTTCACCATCAAAATATTCGCCAACTTGCATGCCATCACCGAGTATTCTTGAAATCTGCGCTAATGTTTCTCGGTTCCAGCCCGCTTCACGTAAACGATCATCGCGAGGCGCAAATTGAAGTTCAGGTTCCGCAAGTTCTAATCCAGGCCGCGGGCGAACTCTAGCGCCAGGAAGCTTTTGTGGAATGGTAATAAAGCCTGCTAAAGCGGATTCAATTAATGCATCAATGTTGCGCCCTTGCACGTTGACTTCAATTTCACGGTTGGCACCAAAACCTGAAAATAAAGAAGCTTTACGTACAATGGCAAACGTATCGGGGAAGCCACTTACCGCCTGATTGAGAATTCCGACTAGTGCATCAACTTGTTTAGGGTCTTCTGCGCGGCCACCAATAAAGATTGAGCCGGAACTTGCGACAAAAAAGTAATGTTTTATCTTGGGTTGTTTTTCACCAGAGAGATAAGGCTGAATGCGCTCAGCAATAACATCACCCATTTCATCTTTGATATGCGCGATATTGACTCCTGGCGGAGGAAGCACAAAGCCAAAGACTAAATTTCTGTTGCCTGTGGGTAAGTAGTCACGATCTGGGAATAACATAATGGAGCTAGCAATGGGGACAGTGATTAATAGAATCACGATGAGAATACGAGTAAGGGATGATTGGGTGCTGCTTGAAATTTTGTTGGTAATCGAATCCCAGATATGACTGTATGCATCTTCAAAAGTCGTTCTTTTTAGCCAGACCATGCTAGCGGCTGGAATTAGTACAGTGGCAACAAATAGCGATGCAATAATGGCAGCGGTAATAGCAATAGATAAATCTGCAAATAATTGGCCACTTTGGTCACGTAAAAATAATACAGGTAAGAAGATGGCGACAGTCGTTGCTGTGGAGGCTAGGAGCGCTGGCCATACTTGACGTGTTCCTTCTAACGCTGCGTTAAAGCTGGATTCACCTTTTTCTTTGAGGCGTACAATATTTTCCAAAACAATAATAGCAGCATCCATCACCATGCCGACTGCAAATGCCATGGCGGCTAACGAAATGACATTAATCGACTTACCAGCCGCAAGCACAATAACAAATGCGACGCATAAACAAAGTGGGATAGTGATGGTCACCACCATGGTGGCTTTCAATCTTCTTAAGAATCCCCACAAAATTAATACCGCTAAGAGAATGCCTAAACCAAGATTGCTGCGTAATAATTGAATGGCGCTGTGAATATAAACAGTCTCGTCGTAGACCTGCTCAATGGTTAAGTTTGAACGTTGTAACGGACCATCTTTTAATTCCGCCATCGCTACTTGCAAGTCAGACATAACATCTAAAACATTTACGCCAGCTTCACGATAAGCGTTAACAGCAATCGCAGGTTCGCCACGTGTGATAACAAAATTGTCCTTATCTGCTGCTTGTACACTGACGCTAGCAAGGTCTCTTAAGTAAACAGGTTGTCCATCACGCCACTCGATAACCAAATTTTCCAAGTCTTGTGGGTTGAGTGCTCCTGTGTAACGTAAAATGTATCGGCGTTTGCCAACATCGGCGGTGCCTCCCGACACATCCTCATTATTTCCAACAATTCTTGCAGCATCCACTAGATCGATGCCAACACCTGCTGCGCGATAGGGGTCGACAGTGATTCTCACTTCGTTTTCATTACCGCCACGCACTTCAGACAAAGCCACACCGGCAACTCGTTCAAAACGAGACTGAACAACTTCTTCTATATAGTCACGATAGGTTTCAATATTCGTCAGATTATCTTTACCCGGTTTGATAATGAACCAGGCAATAGGACGGCTACGTCCACCCGCAGTACTGAGTACGGGTTCGTCTGCTTCTATAGGGTATTGAGGCACACGGTTGAGCCGGTTAATGACTTCAATCAGTCCGCGCTCTAAGCTGAAGTCGACATCAAAGGAGATTGTAATTTTTCCTGAGCCTTGTCTGGCCTCAGACAATAATTCAGTCATACCAGGTAAACCACGTAGTTGGTCTTCCTGCGGTTCAATTATTTCAGCTTCAACCTCTTCGGGCGCTGCACCGCGCCATGCAGTCGTAATAGTGATTTCTGGACGTTCAACTTCTGGGGTAAGTTGAATGGGTAAAGCACGTAATGCTAAAAATCCAAATAATACAATCAATAACGCAGTCACAAGACCTGCAGTGGGATTGTTTAATGCAAGTTTAGTTGGACTCATTAGATATGCTGACAGTCTCGCCAGGACGTAAGCGTTCTCCGCCTCGGGTGACGATACGGTCGCCAGTATTGATGTCGCCAATTATTTCGATGTAGTCACCATCACCAATGCCTACATTAACTTGGAGCTGTTCAGACGTATTTTCATTATTGATTCGAAACACGCTAATGCTACCTTTTCTTAATACTAGAGCATCACGATGTATTGAAATAACTTCACGCGCTTTAGCTGTGGGTATCGAAATGCGAACTAACGTCCCTGGTGGAATTGCTTGTTGCGGTTTGAGGCGCAATTCAAATAATCTTGATGACGTTGTGCCAACCGGGACAATCGTTTGTACAGATGCCATGATTGTTTGACCGGCATTATTGACACTTAGCATACTATTCAGTGATATCAATGAATAGATGGTTTGTGGCACACGCACTTGAATTTCTGAATTATTGAAATCGATAAGGCGTACTAAGGGGTTACCATTTTGGGTCCACTCACCGGATTGTGAGAAGCGCTCACTAATGACGCCAGCAAAAGGTGCGCGTAAGTTAGAGCGTGAAATACGTTCTTCTATTTGTGCCAATCGCGCACGTGCGGCGATGATATTGCTGTTGGCGACCGCACGATCTGAAATAGATTTATCTAATTCGTTTTGAGCGATATTATTTTTTTTGATTAAGCGCTGGAATCGCGCCACTTCTTTTTCGTATAAGCTGAGTTTTGCCTGCTCACTTTGAATAATGGCAAGTTCTTCAGAGCGCTGCTGTTGTAAAAAAATATCATCTAGCTTGGCAACCACGTCGCCTTTTTTGATTAACGCGCCAACATCAGCCACCCATGTGAGGCGACCTTCCACCTCAGATGAAATACGTGCATCGTCTTTACTGATAACGGTGCCGGAATATTCTGCAGTTGGAGCGAGTTCGCGTAATTGGGCGACATCAACCACCACAGGTTTGACTAGGCTTGGCCGACCGGCCGCAGAAATCGTATTAATACTAATGAGTAGAATGAATACGATCCATGTATATTTGATTATTGTGCTCATGAATGGCTGTTATTGTACCTTATGCAACGGGAATACATACACTACACAAGGACTATATACAGCGTAATACATAGGAGAGAAAGACCTTAACTAATTGCGCTGTTTAGGGCGCCAGAACAACTGCTACCTTGACCAGCTGTGCAACCGTAACAGTGATTACCCGTTTTGATCGGTAAATTATTTAATTCGGAATCAAATAAATCACTTATATGTAATGAGTGTTTATCTTTAGATGCCAAAGGCACTTCTAGCATTTGATTGAAGTCGCAATCATAGACATTCCCCTGCCAATCAATACTGACGGTATCTTTACACATGACCGTGGCAAGGTTATGTGCTTGGTGGCTATTGCGTAAAGTATCCATGTAACTTGAAAAATGTCCTGTGGACAGCAAGCTACTACCAAAACGTTGAATGGGCATATTGGTAATGACAAATAAATCGTTGAAGTGCACATCAAAATCTTGCGCTAAACGTTGTTTATATTCTTGCTCTAGTTCAACTTGAGAGGGAGGTAAAACCGGCCCGCTTGGATTAAACACCAAATGTAAATTAAGCGAAGGATCATTTGCATAACCAAGTGCATTCAATTGTTGCAATGCATCGATGCTCAAAGAAAAAACACCTTTGCCTCGTTGTTTGTTCACATTATCTTCAGTGTAACAAGGGAGTGAAGCGACAATTTCAACCTGATTGTCTGCTAGGAACTGGGCTAAGTCTTCTTGATGAGGTTCAAATAGAATAGTTAAGTTACATCGATCGCGGACAGTGACGCCAGCCTTTCTAGCCTTGATGACTAATTCTCGAAATCTTGGATGTAACTCCGGTGCGCCACCAGTAACATCGAGTAACGATACATTATGTTCAGAGAGATACTTGATGACTAATTCTAATGTTGCATCATCCATCATTTCAGTACGATTAGGGCCAGCATTAACATGGCAATGTGTGCATGATTGATTGCATTTGTAGCCAAGATTGACTTGTAATGTCGTTAACTGGTTTCTTCGGATTGCAGGGAAATTTCCAGGGAACAATAAATGTTTTGTTTCTCTCATCGCGTTATTTTCGTCTCCATGACTGCAATTTTTTCAAAAATTCCATGGTGCGCGTCGTTAGTTTTGAGCGACGCCACTTTCCTGCCACCATGCGATTAATTTCACTACGAGTAGGATAAATATGAACAGTTTTTAAAATTTTATTTAGCCCTAAGCCATTTGTCTTAGCTAATACAAATTCAGCAATTAACTCGCTAGCATGCTCACCAACAATACATACACCTAATATCTTGTCGCTATTGCTAGGTGTGATGACCTTGATAAATCCTGTGGTTGCATTATCGGTAATCGCACGATCGATATCATCCATAGGGAATGTGGTGATTTGATGATCAATACCTTGCTCTATGGCTTGTTTTTCTGTGATACCAAGACTAGTGATCTCAGGGTCAGTAAACACAGCGCGTGGAATATTATCTAGTGAGCACTTGAATTTTTTGAGTGGATGGAAGAGCGCATTAAAGGCAGCGTACCAAGCTTGGTGAGAAGCGCTATGCGTATATTGCATAGCACTGGTGACATCACCGCAAGCATAAATATTGGGATAAGCTGTTTGCAATGTGGCATTGGTGACCACGCGCCCTTGTTTGTCTGTTTCTAATTCAAGAGCATCTAAACCATCCAGGTTAGCTTGTCTGCCAGTTGCAATTAATAAATGCGAAAAGCTAATGGTAGTAATCTCATCATGATGAGCGCCAATTAAAGAATAATTATCATACTCATTAACAAATTTGTCTGAGTTAAAGTTTGTTAATAAAGTGATGTTGTCTTTAACAAGTGAGTCTTCAACTAGTTTGGCAGCATCACTGTCTTCATTACCTAAAATAGTTGAATGCTTTTGAATAATTGTGACATTTGCACCTAGTCGCGCAAATGCTTGTCCTAGTTCACACCCAATCGGACCGGCACCAATAATTAATAGCTTTTTAGGTAACTCAGTTAAAGACCAAATTGTATCTGTCGTGAAATAAGGGATTTGATCTAAATTGGTGATATTTGGTAACGCAGGGGTGGCGCCGGTGGCAATAATGATATTTTTTGTGGTTAATGTTTTGTTGTTAACACTGACTTGCCAGGGAGAGATAACCGTTGCTTCACCTTGTTCGCAGTCGACACCTAGTTCTGTATAACGAGCGACAGAGTCTTTGGGTTCTATGACAGAAATTTTATCATGCACTCTTGCCATGATATTTTGGAAATCTAATTCGTAATTTGCCTGAGACAATCCGTACGATGAGAAGTCTTTTAAATCAGAGACAAATTTAGCGCTGCGTAAAATTGACTTAGAAGGAACACACCCTGTATTAAGACAGTCCCCGCCCATTTGATGTTTTTCTATTAAAGCAACCTTGCCTTGCAGTGTGCTTGTGGTATACGCCGCGACTAATCCCGCGGAGCCACCCCCAAGTACTACCGTATTGTAGTCGAAGGATTTTGGCTTGTTGAATCTTTGGTAGACACGCCTGTTTTTCAAGATAGACATAATGCTTTTTGTAATAAAGGGAAGTATACCTAATAAAACAAATGCAAGAATTAGCGGTAGTGAGAGAATGTCACTAGGCAAGGAAATCTTAGCTAGTTGAGTGCCAGCATTTACATAAATCAAGGTAGCAGGAAACATACCTAGTTGACTGACCCAATAAAATGTAAAGGCGCGTATTGGCGTCAATGCCATAACAAGGTTGACTAAGAAGAATGGAAAGACTGGCACTAAACGTAAAAATAATAAGTAGAATGCACCTTCTTCATTAACCTTTTTATTAATTAAGGCTAGACGATTGGAGAATTTGTTTTGCACGAAATCATGTAAGAAATATCGTGCTACTAGAAAACCAAACAGGGCACCTATTGTAGAGGCAAAAGAAACTAGGATAGTGCCTTGAACTAAGCCGAATAAAGCGCCGCCGGCCAAGGTAATAATAAATGCGCCTGGGAGAGATACACTGGTAGAGACAACGTAGACAGCAAAGAATATTGCGGCAGCCTTAAATGAATGATTGCTCACCCATGACTGTAAATCAGACTGGCGTTGTTTTAGTTCTTCAAATGTTAGGTAACTTCCGACATCAAAATATGTCACGCCAAAAATAATCAAGGCAATGAGGACTAAAAATATTATAATTCTTTTCACGGGTAGCTTTGAGTTGTATTTACCTGAGAATAGACCTGTGTATGGCGGTTAAGCTTACATCATGTACTTGTGATTTGTGCGAAATATTGGCGCAAATCAAAAATGATAAAATAAAAATCAGTATCAATAAGGGAAATTATGCGTTTAGTCAGTTGTGAATATGAGAATAAAATATGGATGGGCGTTGAGCGAGAAGACCGTATTTTTTTACCAAACAAACATCCGCAGTGGGATTCGAATTTCGACTCTATGCTTTCTTTATTAGATGCAGGCAGTGTCGCGTGGGGTCAATTAGCAGACATTAGTCAAGAAATTAACGACGCATATTGTGTCAAGCGTGATCAGGTGACATTGTGTTCACCTATCCCGAGACCAAGACAAAATGTTATCTGTCTTGGACTTAATTATAAGGATCATGTGTCAGAGACATCGGGCGTAAAACAAGAAGAAGTAAAGTTGCCAAGATCACCCATTGTTTTTACCAAGGCGGCGAATAGTATGAATGGCCCTTATAGCGATATTGAGATAAATACCAATATCTCAGCCAAAATGGATTGGGAAGCAGAGCTCGGTGTCATTATTGGCAAATCAGGCTTTGGTATAAAGGAAGAGGATGCCATGCAACATGTGTTTGGCTATACCGTCATTAATGATGTGACAGCCCGTGATCGACAAAAATGGCATAAGCAATTTTATATTGGCAAAAGTTATCGAGGATGTTGCCCGATGGGGCCAGCTATTGTCACGGCGGACGAAATAGCTGACCCACATGATCTACAGCTTCGTAGTTGGGTGAATGGTGAGTTAAAACAAGAATCAAATACAAAGCATCAAATTTTCTCTATTGCGAATGTCATTGCAGTCTTATCTCAGGGAATGGAATTAGAGGCAGGCGATATAATTGCTACAGGCACACCCAGTGGAGTGGGTTATGCGCGCACACCTCCTGAATTTCTTATGCCAGGTGACGTAGTAGAATGTGAAGTTGAACATATTGGTAAAATTTCTAATCGAATCACGCAACGGGAATGACCGTTAAGCAGGTCCGCTTGTTCATCAAGGCAATATAACTGGAAGATGGTCTAGCTTTATAAGTTTATTTACATACTATTGCAAAGTTCAATTAATGCATGATTTTTGTATGAAAACGGACTTTGTTGGGGAGTTGTAATGACACAGGATAAAATGCTCAAGCCAGTTACGCTTGAATTCAATGGGCAGGCGGGAGAATATTTTCGAGTCTGGATTGTTAATGTGCTGTTAAGTATTGTTACTTTGGGTATTTATTCAGCATGGGCTAAAGTGCGGAATAAACAGTATTTTTATGCGAATACTTTACTTGATGGGTCACCATTTCAATACTCAGCTAGTCCGATTGCTATATTGAAAGGAAGACTAATAGTTATTGCTGTACTGGCGGCGGTGTCTATTCTTTCTCAATTTTTCCCACTGACGAATGCTATCTTTTTTGTCTTTATATTTTTAGTCACGCCATGGTTAGTGATGCGCAGCATGATGTTTAATGCGCGTTACTCGTCCTATCGGAATTTAAATTTTTCATTTGAAAAAAATCTCTCGGGAGCCGTCACGACATTTATAGGCCTCACAATCTTGATGATAATCACTTTGGGGTTAGCCTATCCATTGCTGACTCATGGCATACAGAAGTATCGCGTAGATAATCATGGTTTTGGTCAGTACGTATTCCATTTCAAATCTTCAATCAAAGCATTTTATAAATATTATGCGATAGGGGTGTTAATTGTTGTATTAACATTAGTCGTTATTAGTGTTTTATTTGGGGGTGTGATGGGTGCAATCATGGGGCCACTGAATGCTGATCCGGAGTCAAATACAGCATTGTCTACTGTCACCAACATGTCATTGGTGTTAGTCGCGATTATTTATTTTATTGGCTATTATGCGGCGTACGCTTATGTGCAGGCGAACACATTTAATACGGTATGGTCAAAAACTGCTTTGAATAAAGCATCGGCACATTTACTGACTGAGCAGACTGTGCCTTTGATGGCGTTTAAAGGCAATCTAACTGCAGGTAAAATGTTGTACTTATATCTGACAAATACACTTGGAATTATGGTGAGTGTTGGGTTGTTAATTCCATGGGCTAAAATAAGGCTTGCTCGATATCGAATAGAAAGCTTAGAGGTATCCTCTTTAGCTGATCTTAAAGTCATTATTGCAAATCAGCAGGAGCAGGTAGGTACAATTGGAAGTGAAATGGGCGACTTATTAGATATTGATATTGCAATGTAATAATGAAGTTTGAAGCGACCTACTATGATGGAGTTCGACCAGTTGGAAATGTAGTCACTGTATTAGTCAGTGATAATGGCGTGGCTAGATTTATTGGTCCCGACGTGTCTTTTAGTTGTCACTGGGAAGAATTAGACATTAGTCCTCAGCTGGGCAGTACTGTAAGAAGTATGCAGCTACCTAATGGAGCAAATTGTGAAACTGACGCGCACCAGCAGATCAATCAATTAGAAGATCAGTATTCTCGTTCCACCTTTAGTCAACACTTACATAACTTAGAGTCACGCTGGCATTATGTCTTAATGGCTTCAGTGATTGTTGCCGGATTTACTTGGGGAATGATTGTCTATGGCATTCCTTCATTAGCTGAAACTGTGGCCTATGCCTTACCGGTGAGTGTAGACGAGAAGCTGACTGAAGGAACCTTATCTATCTTAGATGAACGAATATTGGATGCATCTGAATTAGATCCGGAGACTCAGCAACGATTTCTGGAAAAATTCACGATCATGATAGCGAACACGCAAGATGAACATCACTATCAATTGCTATTTAGAAAAGGAGTGGGCGCTAATGCGTTTGCCTTACCCTCTGGTCATATAGTCGTGACAGATGAGCTCATAGAAGTGGCAGAGCATGATGATGAAGTGCTTTCAGTGCTTGCGCATGAAATTGGTCATGTCGTACATGAGCATGGTTTGAGGTCAGTCTTACAAAGTTCGGCCGTCGCACTTTTGCTCACTGCGGTGACTGGAGATATTGGTTCAGCGAGTGGATTTGCCGCCGCAATGCCGATTATTTTATTAGAAACTAACTATTCTCGTAAATTCGAGTTAGAAGCTGATAGATATGCGTTAGACTATATGCAGACTCATAATATAGATACCAAACACTTTGCTTCGATATTGCAAAAAATCACTGGTGAAGACGAAGGGCATGAAGATGATGCGTTTTCTTATTTGTCGACACATCCCGCGACGCGTGAACGCATACAACCTTTTTTAGACAACAGTCTAAGTAAACAATAGAACGACGCATAAGCCATCGCTTGTTACTGTTCTAAATACCTGGAACGGTAAAATAATTTCATTATGTTGAAAAAATTCAAAAGACGTTGGTCTGAAGACGGTGGTTACCGTGAGGTGTTGGTGATTGCTGTACCTTTAATCTTAAGCACAGGTGCT